>JBDTYA010000338.1:0-40194 GCA_040005915.1 Ilumatobacteraceae bacterium | reverse complement strand
CGTTGCGCACGACGCCGACGTTGACGTCGGCCTCGAGCAGGGCGGTGCGGATCTCCTTCAACACCTCGTCGACGTCGTCGTCGGTGAGGCGCCCCTTGCCGCGGATCTTCTTGATGACACCTTCGAGGCGCGAGGACAGTGAGTCGAACATCGCCTTGCAGGCTAGCGGCGTTGCCGAATCAGGGCCTTCACCGCTGTCGCTCCGGAGAGCCCACTCAGGGAGCAGGAACGGTGCTGAGAACCCCGGGCGCCTGGACGGCCGTGTCGGGCACCTGGCCGCCGGAACCGCCAGCGCCGACGGTTCCGCCACCGGCGGGTGCGGTCCCGGGGACCGCGATCCCACCCGGATCGACGGCGATCGGCTCTGTTGTCGCAGGGGACGGGTCGGCCTGCTGGATATAGGCATCCTCGACGGCGATCACGGTGTAGACGCCCCCGTCGACGGTGCCGAACGTGTAGGCGGGCAGCAGCCAGATCATGTTGTCGGCAGCCCAGACCATGGTCAGGTCGGCCTTCACGCTGTTGAGCGTGACGGTGACCGGTTCGCTCGTGTTGACCGGACAATCCGTCGCTGCAGCCGCGTTGCACGTCGCGATGTCGGGAGCGATCGCAGGAGCACCAACACCCGTGTCGGCATTCGTCGTGGCACCGTCAGTGGCGACCTCGTCGGTCGACTTCAACACGCCGGGCCGCTCGAAACCGACATATTGGTTCTGCTGGGTCTTCAACCGTTCGAGACCGGCTGCCGCGCCGACGGTCGGATAGTCGGCGCCGCGTTGCGGCATCGCCAGCGAGCCCGACGCGTAGGTCACTGCGCCGTTCTCGCCGAAACCCACCGACAGCATGATCGGTGCCTTGAAGCCATCGAGAATCAGCGAGGCGTTGACGCTTGCGCCCCACTCGTCGGCGTACGGTTCATCGAACTGGTAGGAGTTGACGTCGTATCCCCAATCGGCGAACAGCTGCTTGGCCTTCGCCAACGCCTGGTCCTTGGTCGGCACGTCGGCCGGCGGAGTGGGGATGCCGCACTCCGGGGCAACCACATCGACACCGGGTGGCATGACGCCAGGTCGGGCGTCGACCGCCGGGCCGCCGTCGATGGCGGTCGCTCCGGGCAGGGTCACGTCGACCTGTGTGTCGCCCTTGGGGGCCGGTGGGGGGGTGGGTTCGGTGGCTACGCCGGACATCGCTGCGCAACCGACGGCGACAGAGGCGGTGGGGCCACTGCTGAGGTACCAGCTCAACATCCCATCGCTGCCCACACTCAGGACCGCGGCGCTGTAGTCCTCGGGCCCGACTGCCCAGCCACCGCCCTGATCGGCGGAGAGCGCACGCACTTCACCCACGACACCGAGTGACTTGGCGAGCTGAGCGATGCGCTCGGGTTCGGCCTTCGCCCCGGAGGCGAAGAACCACGAGCCGGCTGCCCCGTCGAGCGCCGGCAGGGTGCCGTCGTAGACGAAGTCGGTGCGTCCCATGAAAGCGATCTTCGATTCCGCTGACGGGGACGCGGAGACCGACGCGTCGGCGGCGGCACCGCCGGCGGTTCCGGTCTGACCACTGGCGAGTTGGATCACCCTCGGTTGTTGGGCGAGGGGTGCGGTGGTGCTGGGGTCGCCGCACGAGGCGAGCCCGAGTGCAACCACGAGCGAGGCGAGCACAAGACGTCGAGAGCGGATCATGTGTCTTGGACGTCGACGGGACCTGCCTCGGTTCCCGGAAAACATCGAAACCTCTGTGGGCATCAATCCTCGCGCACCAATGCGTCGATGAACTCGACCGGATCGAAAGCGACCAGATCGCCGATCGATTCGCCGAGCCCGACGAGCTTCACCGGTAGGCCGAGCTCGGTTTCGATGGCGAATACGATGCCGCCCTTCGCCGAACCGTCGAGTTTCGTCAACACGACGCCTGTTACCTCGGTGGCATCGCCGAACTCCCGCGCTTGGGCGAGCCCGTTCTGACCGGTGGTGGCATCGACGACGAGCAACACTTCGGTCACCTGTCCCGCACCCTTTGCCGCGACGCGGCGAACCTTGCGCAACTCCTCCATCAGGTTGGTCTTGGTGTGGAGGCGTCCGGCCGTGTCGCCCAGGACTAGGTCGATCTTGCGTGCGGTCGCGCTCTCGATCGCGTCGAAGATGACGGCGCTGGGGTCACCCCCTTCGTTGCCACGAACAAGCTCTGCCCCGCTGCGCTCGGCCCACGTCCCCAACTGTTCGACGGCGGCGGCACGGAACGTGTCGCCGGCGGCCATCAGCACCGATCGTCCGAGCGCGGCCTGCTGCGCGCCGACCTTGCCGATCGTCGTCGTCTTGCCGACACCGTTGACACCGACGAACAGCCACACGTTGGGGCCGTTCGGCACATCATCGAACCGAAGTGTCCGGTCGGCAGCCGACAACCGTTCCACCATCTCCGCTTGCAAGGCGTCGAGCAGTTGCGCAGGCTCGGTGATCTCCCTGGCCTTGACCTTGGCCCGCAGACCTCCGAGCAGGTCGTCGGTGACCCGTACACCGACATCGGCGCGCAACAGAGCCTCTTCGAGGTCGTCCCACGTCTCGTCAGTGATACCGCGCCGCGAGCGGATGCCCAGCAACGTGCCGGCCAACGCGTTGCGGGCCTTCGACATACGGCTGCGGAAGTTGGCGCGCTCCGGCTCGACGGCAACCGGCGCCGCCTCCGCCGGCTCGACTGGCGTTGCTACCGGCGGTCGCGGTGGAAGCTCGTGAGGGGCAACGGTGGGTGTGCCGGGCGCCGGCGGCGCACCGGGGCCGCGGCGGCGGTTGACGACAACCACGCCCAATCCGATGACGAGCACGGCGACGACGAGTACGAGATAGATCCATGGCATGACGGCGACCACGCTATCGGCACCGGCTCAGCGGGTACCCCCTGTCAACGGACCGTCGTCAGTGGTCAACCGCTGCGCAACCCACACCGGGATCACTGACAGAAGCATCACCGCTGTCGCCACGACGGTGACGATCGGCTGCTGTTCGCCGCGGCTGAGATTCTTGAAGATCCAGATCGGCAACGTCTCCAACCCGGCGCCGGCGGTGAACGTGGTGACGACGATCTCGTCGAAGCTGAGGCCGAAGGCCAACAGGCCGCCGGCCAACATCGCCGTGCGCAGCAGCGGGAACGTGACATAGCGAAACGTCTGGAACGAGTGCGCGCCGAGATCGGCCGACGCTTCCTCCAGGTTGGGCGACAACCTACGGAACCTGGCCAACAGGTTGTTGTAGAGCACGACGATGCAGAAGGTCGCATGAGCGATGATCAACGTCAGGAAGCCGAGCTCGAGACCGGCTTGGCGGAACGCAGCGCTGAGTGCGATCCCGGTGACGATTCCGGGCAAGGCGATCGGCAGCACGATCATCAGGTTCAGCGACTCGCGTCCGAAGAACTTGAACCGGTGGATCGCCAGGGCCGCGAGAAGCCCGAGCACCAGGGCGATCGCCGTGGCCCCGGTCGCTGTTTTGAGGCTGACGACGAATGCGTCGCGCGCACCCGTGCTGTGCATAGCCATCCTCCACCAGTGCAGCGTGAAGCCCTTCGGCGGCCACGACAGCGAACTGACGGTGTTGAACGACAGCACGACGATGATCAGGAGTGGGACGTACAGGAACGCGAGCACCAGACCGGTCATGCCGCCGAACAGCAGCCGTACGCGTCGAGTGAACTGCATCAGAGATTCTCCAGTGCGCCGGTGCGGCGAATGCCCAATATGTAGGCGACCATCACGATCACGGGCACCACGGCGAACGCCGCCGCGAAGGGCAGGTCGGCAGAGAAGTTGTCAAAGACGACCGACCCGATCACCTGCGTCTTGCCGCCGACGAGATCGACTGCGATGTAGTCGCCGAGCGACAGCGAGAACGTGAACACCGAACCGGCCACGATCGAGGGGAACAACAACGGCATCACGACTTTGCGGAACGTGAACCCGAAGTGAGCACCGAGATCACTCGACGCATCGAGAAGCGAATCGGGCAACCGTTCGAGGCCGGAGTAGATGGGCACGATCATGTACGGCAGCCACAGGTACGCGAGGACGATGATGAGCCCCACTTCGCCATAGTTGGGACTGGCCCCGAACGTCTTGTCGAGCACCCCACCCGGCGACCCGATGATGGCCCGCCACGAGAACGCCTTCACGAGATACGAGGCCCACAGCGGCACCAGCACCGCGGCGACCAACAGCCGGCGCCAACGCGCGCTGACGACCTTGGCGATGAAGAACGCGATCGGCAGCGCCAGAACGACGTCGAGCAGCGTGACGAGCACGGCGATCTTGATCGTCCGAACTGCGATGTCGAAGTACACCGACTTGTCGATCAGCGTCCGGTAGTTCTGGACACCGAGCACCTTGTCGATGCCGCTGCCGTCTTCGTTGAGCCGATACAACGACGTCACGAACAGCGACGCCAGCGAGCCGACGTAGAGCACCAGCATCCACGCCGCAGGCGCGCCGATCAGCGATACCAATCCGGCGCGCGGGTGGCGGTGGAACCACCCGGAATCGCGCTTGTCGGAGCTCGGAGGAAGCGTCGCCGTGGCCAGCGATCAGCCCTTGATCTCGGTCCAGGCCTTGATCCAGTCGACGAACGGCACGCAGTCGTTGCCGGAGCCGTCGAGGCATTGCTTGCGGGGTGTCGCCCAGAACGAGATCGACGTGGCGAAGTCGCTATCGGTGGCCTTGTACACATCGCAGTGCGTCGTGTCCTGGAACTGCTTGGCGATCTCGTCGCACGCCTTCGGATTCGCCGGCGCCTCGCCGAAGTAGTACGCGACTTGAGCCTGCACCGTCGGGCTGGTGATGTAGTCCATCCACATGTACATGCAGTTGGGGTGAGCGGCCTTCGAGGAGACCATCCACGTATCGCTCCAGCCGGTGGCGCCTTCCTTCGGCAGCACGGTCGAGAGCGTGGTCGTTCCGGCGAGCTCGGCCGTGTTCTTGATGACCTGCCACGTCGTGCCCAACACCGTCGAACCCGATTCGAACGCGCCGGCAGCCTTGAGGTAGTCGTTCCAGTATTCGCCGATGATCGAGTGCTGATCCTTCAGCAGCGCGACCGATGCATCGAATTGCTTCTGGTTCAGCGAATACGGGTCCTTGATGCCCAGATCTGGTTGCGCCGTCTTGAGGTAGAGCGCGGCATCGGCGATGTAGATCGGAGCGTCGTAGGCAGTGACCTTGCCGGCATACGGCGAGGCCTTGTCGAAGACCACACTCCACGAGTCGGGTTCGGTCGTGACGACGTCGTTGCGATACATCAGGTAGTTCGCGCCCCAACCGTGGGGGATGCCGTAGTTCTTGCCGTCGCTGCTGTTGTAGTGCTGATCCTTCAGGAACGGCGAGAGGTCGGCGTAGTTCTTGATCAACGCCGTGTTGACCGGGGCGACGAGGCCGGCATCGATCAGTCGCACGCTGGAGTCACCCGACGCCGAGACGCCGTCGTATCCGCCGTTGCTCATCAGTTGGAACATCTCGTCAGAGGTCGCGGCTGTGGTCGACTTGACGACGCAACCCGTCTGGGTCTGGAACGGGCCGACCCAGTTGTATGCCGGGTCGGTGCTGCCGTCCTCGGCATACCCCGCCCAGACGATCAGGTTGAGGGCCTTCTCGCCCGTGCCGATCGAGGCGAGCGCCTCGCCACCCGACGACTTCTTGTCGCTGCCGCAGGACGCCGCCACCAATGTCACTGCCATCAGAGCACCGAGATATCGCGCTGTCTTCATGAGTCTCCCCCTTTGGAGATGTCTGTATTGGCGACGGGAAAGGCCGCTGAACGCGGCCACGCCAGGCGAACACTTCCGCCAATGGCAACTCCAGCAAGCCCATCGCTCGGCACGCTGGCGATCATGGAGGCACCGTCGTCGAGTTGCACACGCACCCGACAATCGGCACCGAGATATTGGATGTCGCTGACGAAACCGGCGACAGAGACCTCGCCCTCGTCATCGGCGGCCTCTCGCGGCGCGATGTGGAGCCGTTCGGGGCGCACCGAGTGCGGATCGGAAACACCGAGCAACCGCTGCGATCGCTCGGCACTGAGCACGTTGGAGATGCCGACGAATCCGGCGACGAAGGCCGTGGCCGGATGGTCGTAGATCTCGCGTGGTGTGCCTACCTGCTCGACACGGCCGTTGTTGAACACGGCGATGCGATTGCTCATCGACAGGGCCTCGCCCTGATCGTGGGTGACGAATACGAAGGTGATCCCGACGTCGTGCTGGATCGTCTTCAGCTCGACCTGCATCTCCTCGCGAAGTTTCAGGTCGAGCGCGCCCAGCGGTTCGTCGAGCAGCAGCACCTTCGGGTGGTTCACCAACGCCCGCGCCAGGGCGATGCGTTGCCGTTGGCCGCCGCTGAGCTGGTTGGGTCGGCGCGCACCGTACTGCCCGAGCCGAACTGCTTCGAGCATGTCGACGGCGCGAGTACGGCGCTCGGCCTTGCCGACCTTCTTGACCCGTAACCCGTACTCGATGTTCTCGAGCACGCTCATGTGCGGGAACAACGCGTAGTCCTGGAAGACGGTGTTGACATCGCGGTCGTAGGGAGCCAGCCGGCTGACGTCGCTTCCGTGCAAGAGCACGGCGCCACCGGTGGGCAACTCGAAGCCGGCGATCATCCGCAGCACCGTGGTCTTGCCGCTGCCCGAAGGGCCGAGGAGTGAGAAGAACTCACCCTCGTAGATCTCGAGATCGATGTCGTCGACGGCAACCACGTCGCCGTAGTTCTTGCGTAACCTCACCAGCTGTATGGCAGGCGTGGCACGACGCGATTCGTCGTCCCTGGCGCCGATTGCCACGGCTTCACTCACGATGCGCTGCTTCTCCCCTGGTTTTCGTGGCGGTCGATCGATGCGACGATAGTCGCTCGCCGGTCGACCGGCGGCCATCACGTCGCCGCGGAGACCTTCTCGGTGATCACCTTCGACGAGCCGCCCGGCTGCATGGTGATGCCGAGGAGACTGTCGCCCGCTTCCATGGTTCGCTTCTGGTGGCTGACGACCAGCAGCTGCGCCTCCTGGCGGAACTCGTGGATCAAGCCGAGGAAGCGATGCAGGTTGACGTCGTCGAGCGCAGCCTCGACCTCGTCCATCACGTAGAACGGCGAGGGCCGGCTGCGGAAGACCGCGAACAGGTACGCCAATGCGGTCAGCGAGCGCTCGCCCCCCGACAGCAGCGACAGCTTCTTGACGTTCTTTCCGCTGGGTTTGGCCTCGACCTCGATGCCGGTGTTCAGCAGATCGTCCGGCGTCGTCAGGACCAGGCTTCCCACCCCACCGGGGAACAGCATGGCGAAGAGCTGGGTGAAGTGCATGCTGACGTCGGCGAACGCCGATGCGAACACGGTCTGGATCTCGACGTCGACCGCCTTGATGACCCGCATCAGATCGCGGCGGGTGTTGCGCACGTCTTCGAGTTGTTCCTCGAGGAACTTGTGACGTGTCTGCAGCTCGTTGAACTCCTCGAGGGCGAGCGGATTGATGGGGCCCATCAGACGTAGCTCACGTTCGAGGTCGCGCACCCTCGCCGCAGCCGAGATCCCCTCGGGCAACGGCGGCATCTCGGTGGCCTCGGCGGCCTCCGGTTCGAGATCGTGATCTCGACGCAGCGCCTCGACCACGCCTTCCAGTCGCATGCGGACCTCGGCCTCGTCGATCTCGACGCGACGCGAACGCTCGCGAGTCTCGTCGAGACCCTTCTCGGCCGTACCCCGAAGGCCGCGCGCTTCTTCCAGCCGATGAGCGATGCCGCGCACCTCGGCACTCTGTTGGCGGCGGATCCCGAGTAATTGCTCGTGACGCGCCTCGATCACGTGGCGATGACGATCGACCAGGGCGGCGAGGTTCTCGACGGCGCCCAAAGCCTGCTCGACCTCGAGGCGTCGCTGGCCGGCGTGGGCACGGGCCACTGCGTCGACCTCGAGGCGTCGTTCGGTCTCCTGCAGGCGCCGCTCGAGGAATTGCTGACGTTCGTACAGACCGGCGTTCCTCACTTCGAGATCCTGGCGACGGTTCGCCAATTGGGCGGCGCGGGCGTCGAGGACGGCCCGGGTCTTGCCGCGGGCCCTCGCCGCCTCGGCCTCTGCCGCTTCACCGGCTTCGAGTGCCGGGACCGATGCCTCGAGCTCGGCGATGCGGTTGCGCTCGCGGTTCAGCCGCTCGTCGGCCTCGCCCAGAGAATGCTCGAGCGACTCGAGCTCGGTCTGCGCGTCGCGGCGCTCGCTCTGGGTGCGCGCCAACGCACTGGAGCTAGCCGAGAAACCGGCATCATGAGAGTCGAGTTGCCGGCTGAGCTCCGACTCGCTAATTCTCGACGTTTGCAACTCGAGCCGTCCCGACTGCTCGGCCGCGGTGCGGCTCTCGAGCTCTGCTACCGCGGCACCGAGTCGTTCTTGGGCCTCTTCGAGCGCCGAGGCCGTTGCGCCACCGCCGGACATTCCGACGCGCCAGCCGGTGGGGCCGAAGCGGTCGCCGTCGTCGGTGACCACGACGGCTCGAGGGTTCTCGATGGCCACGTCGATGGCGTCGGCCCATCCCGATACGCGTACGGCAGAGCCAATGATCGAGTCGAGCAGCTCGTCGACACCGTCCTGGCGGCTGCGCACATGCGGCCGAACCGGTGTTCCGACCCCACTTGGAACAGCGGCCACGGGACGGGCGGCACCGAGAGCGATCACGGCGCCGTGCACGTTCGCGGCATGCAGCGAATCGAGGGCTCGACGGCCGGCGCGTGGCGAGGCGACGACGACCGCTTCCAAGGCTTCACCGAGTGCGGCCTCGACCGCCGCCTCCCAGCCGGAGTCGATGTCGATCAGGTCGAGCAGTGTGCCCAGTACGTCCTCGACCCCGGCAAGGTGTTCGGCTCCGGCGCGGGCCCGCGCGCTCTCCAGGGCGAGGTGCAATGCCTCGGCTCGCGCACCCCAACGAGATGCATCGTCGGCAGCGGCCTGACGCGCCACGGTTGCAGCATCGTGGGCGCTCTCAGCGGTGATCCGGCGAGCCTCCGCAGACTCGAGATCGGTGACCAGGCCGGCCTCGACGACCTGAGCCTGTTCGCACTCGAGCCGGAGCCGTTCGGCGGCGTCGTCGAGCCGCAACGCCCGGTCGCGAAGCGCCTCGAACCGGCTGCGCAATCGGTGCAGCTCTGCTTCGGCACGATCTGCGTTGCCGCGCAGCGATCGCAGCTCCCCCCGAACCTCGGCCGCGGCGCTGGCAGCCGACGTACTGGTGGCCACGTTGTCGATCGTCGACAGCGCCTGCTCACGCTCGGCGCCGAACTCCTCTTCCTGCGTCGCCAGCGAGTCGGCTTCGGGGCCGAGCAGGTGCAGGTCGTCGGCAACCCGCTCGAGCTCGCCGCGCAGGTTGCTCGCGTCGGCCTCGAGGCTAGCTACGACACCTGAGTCCATCAGTTGGCCGCGGTCTCGTTCCATCGATCGTCGCCGTTCGACGAGCACGGCAGCGATACCGCGCGCTCGTTCGCGCAGTTGCTCGACACGCACCATCTCATCGGACAGGTCGAGGTCACCTCGCGCAGTCAGTTCTGCCTCCGCAGCCATGACGGTGACGTCGAGCGCAGCGAGCTCGGCACGCAGTCGTTGCTCGGTCGTGTGCAGCGTGATCTTCTCGCCGGCGAGCGCTGAGAGCCGGGTACGTTGCGACGAGATCTCGCGACCCCGCAAGAAGATCTGCAGAGCGCTGAGCTCCGCGACCAGGTCGCCGTGACGGCGAGCGGCGTCGGCCTGGCGCTCGAGGGGCCGAAGCTGGCGCCGAACTTCGCGGAGGAGGTCCTGCACGCGCAGCAGGCTCGCCTCTGTGGCGTCGAGCCGGCGCTCGGCGCGTTCCTTGCGACGGCGGAACTTCAACACACCAGCCGCTTCTTCGATGATCGATCGACGCTCCTCCGGCCGGGCGTTCAACACCGCATCGATCTGGCCCTGGCTGACGATCACGTGTTGCTGCCGGCCGACGCCCGCGTCGCTGAGCAGTTCTTGCACATCCAGCAAGCGGCAGGTGACGCCGTTGATCGAGTACTCGCTGTCGCCTGTGCGGAACAGGATTCGGGAAACGGTCACCTCGGTGAACTCGATCGGCAACAGCCCCGCGGAGTTGTCGATCGTCAACGAGACCTCGGCGCGCCCGAGAGCGGGCCGCGTCGCCGTGCCGGCGAAGATCACGTCGTCCATCTTCTGGCTGCGGACCGCGCTGGGGGCCTGCGCGCCCAGGACCCACGCGATCGCATCGACCACGTTCGACTTGCCGGACCCGTTCGGACCGACCACCACGGTGACCCCCGGCTCCAGCTGGAGGGTGGTTGCGTCGGCGAAGGATTTGAATCCTTTGAGGGTCAGCGACTTCAAGAACACGGCGCTCGCGACCATAGCCGCGTCGCAACTGGCCGCCTAGGAACCCGCCTGACCGCACCGTCTCACACCCGTCTCACGCCCGTTCCATCCAGGCCTCCGTCCTTGACCGAGCTGCAGATATCAGGGCGATCAGCGCTGGCAACGGGGGCAGAAGCAGGTGGAGCGGCCACCCGAGACGGTGCGCACGATCGTCGCCTTGCCGCAGGTCAGGCAGCGTTGGCCGGCCCGGTCGTACACACGATGGTCGAGCTGGAAGCTGCCGCCGTCGCCCATCACGTCGACGTACTGCGTGTCCGACAGGGTGCTGCCGCCGGCGTCGATCGCAGTGTTGAGGATCGAGTGGATCGCGTCGTGCAGGCGTCGTACATCGGCAGCTTTCAGTGAGCTCGCCAACCGGTCGGGCCGCAACTTGGCGCGGTGCAGGATCTCGTCGCAATAGATGTTGCCGATCCCTGCGATGACGTGCTGGTCGAGCAGCAGAGGCTTCAACTGCCGCGCCCGGCCGCGAACCATGGCGGCGAGTCGGGCGACCGACAGGCCGTCGGTGATCGGGTCGATCCCCAGTCGAGCCAGTTCGGGAAGCTCCACGTCGACATGATCGGGATCGAAGACGACCATCTCACCGAACGTGCGCGGGTCCACGAACCACAACTCCTGCGCGGGCGCGCCCGCGAGGTGCAACACGACGTGCGTGTGATCGGGGCGCTCGGAGCCGGACTCGCTGACCAATACACGCCCGCTCATCCTCAGGTGGATCATCAAGGCGTCACCCGAGTCGAGCGAACACACGATGTACTTGCCGCGCCGGCCGATCGACGTGATCGTGGCGCCGGTGAGACCGTCGATCAGCGACTCGCGCGACGTACGGCGTACCGTTCGTTCCCGGCCGACCTCCACGCGCTCGATGCGCCGGCCGACCACGAACGCAACCATTCCGCGTCGAACCGTTTCGACCTCGGGCAACTCCGGCACGACGAGTCCCTAGTGCTCGGCGACGAGGACGTCGTAGGCCTCGGACGCCGCCTGTTGCTCGGCGAGCTTCTTCGACTTGCCCTCTCCGGCGCCGAGAGCGGTGCCGTCGACCAGCACCGTGGCCTTGAAGGTCTTGGAATGGTCGGGCCCGGATTCGGTCAACAGATAGACCGGCGCCTTGTCGTACAACCGGGCGGTCAGCTCTTGGAGCACCGTCTTGTGGTCGAGGCGGTCGAGTTGGCCGGCAGCGGTTTCCAGCCGGTCGCTGAACAGCCGGGCCACCAGCGCCTTCGCTGCGTCGACGCCGCCGTCGAGGTAGACAGCGCCCAGCACGGCCTCGAACGCATCCGACAGGATGGACGACTTCTGGCGGCCACCGGCGGCGTCCTCGCCCTTGCCCAGAAGCAGCCACTCCCCCAACCCGATGGATTCGGCCACCTCTGCCAGTGCCGTGGCATTGACCACGCTCTTGCGCAGATCGGTGAGCTTGCCTTCGGGCAGGTCGCCATGCCGTCGATAGGCGATCTCGGCAACGACCCAACCCAACACCGCGTCGCCGAGGAATTCGAGCCGCTCGTTCGACGGCTGGCCGCCCACCTCTGCACACCACGACCGGTGGGCCAGCGCTCGCCGCAGCATGGTGACGTCGGTGAAGTCGTAACCGAGCTGCCGGCTCAGGGTCGCGAGGCCGTCAGCGACATCGCTCGCGCTCACGCTTCCCGAACGCGGTCGTAGACGTAGTCGACCGCATCGCGAACGGTCTTCAGATCGACGAGGTCCTCGTCCTCGATCCGGAAACCGACGGAGCGCTCGCTGAGATCCTCCTCCAACGCCTCGACCAGTTCGATCAGCGCGAGCGAATCAGCATCGAGATCGTCGACGAACGACTGCCCCTCGGAGATGGTCGATGGCTCGATCTCCAGAATGTCGGCGAGGTTGGCGCGGACGATCTCGAAGACTTCGTTGCGGTCGAGCGGACCCTGTTCGACATCGGTCTCGGCAGGCACGGGTGAACACTCCTCGGTGTTGTGAAACAGGGCGGGAGCCTAGCGCCTCGGCCGCCGAGCGGTGAGCCAAGCAGTGGCTATTCCTGCGGCGCCACAGCTGCGCGGATCTCGTCTACGAGCCGATGCTCGACCATCTCGTGGGCCAACTTGATGGCATTGAGCATCGCTTGCGATGTGGAGGATCCGTGGCTGATGATGCACACGCCATCGACACCGAGCAGCATCGCCCCGCCGTACGTGTCGGGACTGACCTGTGCGTAGAGCCCCAGTAGAGCCGGTAGCAACGCGTCGGCGTGTGGCTTGTAGTGCTCCTCGGCCGCGAATGCTTCGAGCAGCGCATTGAGGATGACCCGCAGGCTGCCCTCCAACGCCTTCAACACGACGTTGCCGGTGAACCCGTCGGTGACGATGACGTCGGCGGTCTTCTTCATCACGTCCCGACCCTCGACGTTGCCGAGGAACTGGATTCCCGGCGCCCGTGACAGGAGTGCAAACGCTTCCTTGCGCAGCGTGTCGCCCTTGCCGGGCTCCTCACCGATCGACAGCAGACCGACCGTCGGGCTCTCGATGCCGAAACGGTGCCTGGCGTAGACCGAACCCATCTGACCGAACTGCACCAGCCACTCGGGCTGCACCTCGGCGTTCGCGCCGGCGTCGAGGAGGATGTTGGGACCGTGACCGGGCACCGGGATCGGCGTGGCTATCGCCGGCCGGTTGACCCCTTTGATGCGGCCCATCCGCAACAGGGCCGACGCCATCGTCGCCCCGGTGTTGCCGGCGGAGACCATCGCAGATGCCTTGCCGTCGCGGACTGCCTCGGCGGCACGGACCAGGGTGGAATCCTTCTTGCGGCGCACGCCCTGGGCGGCGTCGTCGTGCATCTCGATGACCTCGGATGCGGGGATGAGGCCGAGGTCGCCGCACCCCTGCAGGTCGGCAGGCCCGACGAGCACGACGGGGATACCGAGTGCAGCGGCAGCGTGGGCGCCGGCGAGGATCTCGCCCGGTGCCTGATCACCGCCCATCGCATCAACGGCGATCGGCAACATCGAGGGTGTGTTGCTCAGCCGACGTCGATGGCGACGCGGTCTTTGTACCAACCGCATGCCGGGCACACCGTGTGCGGCAGCTTGGCGGCCGCACAACGCGGGCACACACTGCGCGAGGGCGCCGACAACTTCCACGCGCCAGCGCGATGGCTGCGCGACTTCATCTTCGACTTCTTCTTCTTGGGAACGGCCACGGCAGTCTTTCCTTGACGAAACGAGCTACGAGAGGTTAGCGGGACACGCGGCCGTTGCGGCTACTGCTCGGGCAGATTCGCCTTCAGCTCGGCCAACGCGTCCCATCTGGGGTCGGCGACGGCGCTGACGCAATCGCAGGTACCGGCATTGAGATCGATTCCACACGTGGGGCACAAGCCGGCGCAGTCCGGGCGGCAGAGGGGTGCGACAGGGGCGTCGAGCAGGATGTTCTCGCGAACCATCCGAGCCAGATCGACCTGGTCGCCGACGATCTCGAACGCATCGGGACCCGTGACGACGTGCTGGTACAGCTCGTGGACGTCGCACACGACGACTCCTTCCGCCGGAGCCAGGCAGCGCCGGCATGAATCGGCCCACGGCGCACGCAGGTCGCCGTCGACGACGATGCCGTCGGACAACGATTCCAGCCGGAGCGACACCTCGACGACCGCCTCTGGGTCGAACCTGGGATCGGCGATGCCCAGCTCGGCGACCGTGGGCTGAAGCGTGACGCGTCGCTCGGAACCTGGGCGGCGCATCAGCTCCGCAGCGTTGATCAGCAACGAATTCGGCATGACGTCCAGGTTAACGGGAGGCGTCGTTCACCGATCCTGGTCGAAGAAGCCCTTCGTGGGGTCTTCTTCTTCGACTACTTCCTCGCCGCGGTGAGCCCCGATCGACAGGCGCGACCGCCCCGCGTGGACGGTCTTCTGCAACTTGTCGAGCAGAATCTCGAAGCTCCCGAGACGCTGGTCGAGGAAGTCCTCCGTCTCGTGGCGCAGACGACGTGAGTCGGCGTCGGCGGCCTCGCTGATCTGCCGAGCGCGTTGCTCGGCGGCCCGAACCACTTCGGTTCTCTGCACCATCCGCTCGGCCTGGACACGAGCGGCCTCGAGCAGCTCGTCGGCTTCGCGTCGGGTCTTGGACACGAACTCCTGGCGCTCCTTGATCATCCACCGTGCCTGGCGCATTTCCTCCGGCAGGCGGTGCAGTGATTCCTCGAGCAGTTCGATGATCTCGTCGCGATCGATGCGCGGCGACGACGACAGCGGCATGGTCGGGGCAGATGCAATGATGTCGATCGCCCGCCGGAGCAGGGCCTCGGCGTCGCCGACGTAGCCGTTCGTGCTGCGCACGAAGGCGTCGGAATCGTCGAATTCCTCCTCGTCGTCGAACTCGTCGTGCTTGTCGTCGTAGCTCATTTCTTCAGCCAAGATAGGCCTCAAAACACCTCGTCGCGTGGATGCACACGCGACAACTGGGCCGCAACAGGAGGCGGAACGAGCGCCGAGACATCGCCTCCATAGTGTGCGATCTCCCGGATGAAGCGACTGCTGATCGATACCAATGCCGGCTTGCAGGGCAGATACACGGTGCGGACGCCGCTGACCGCGTGGTTGGTGTGGGCCATCTGCTGCTCGACCTCGAAGTCGCCGCCGGTGCGCAGCCCTTTGACGATGAACGCCGCCGCTACCTCGCGCGCCGCGTCGACCGCCAGGCCGCCGAACGCAACGACCTTCACCGACGGCATGTAGGCGATGCTGTTGCGGATCATGGCCACCCGCTCGTCGAGCGTGAACATGCCACTCGGCTTCGACGGGTTGTGCATGACTCCGACGACGACCTCGCCGAACAGCGCCACCGATTGCTCGATGACGTCGAGGTGCCCGAGGTGGAACGGGTCGAAGCTGCCCGGGTACAGAACGGTGATCATGGAAGGGTCTTTCGAAGGGCCATGCGGCGGCTCACGCTACTCGTTGCAGGTGAGTGACCCAGGTGCGGCCATAACGCCGCGACTTCAAGGCCGCCCAGCCTTCAGGCGGCTCGATCCCGTGATCGGCCTCGGCGACCACGTGCCGCACCTGCAGCAGCGTGAGGAGACGCTCCCACCCGTCGAACTCGTACGGCGGATCCACGAGGGCGAGGTCGACGCCTCGCAACGCGGGCACCCAGGCAGGGACGTCGGACGTGACGACCGTCGCTCGATGTTCGAGGCCGAGGGCGGCGATGTTGGCCCGCAGCGCCTGCAAGGCGGCACGGTCCCGCTCGACGAAAACGCACGAATCGGCACCGCGCGACAGCGCCTCGATTCCCAGCGCACCGGACCCGGCGAACAGATCGGCAATCGTTGCCCCGACGATGAGGCCGGCGCTGTCGAGCGAGTTGAACACCGCCTGACGAACCTTGTCGGTCGTCGGGCGGGTGCCCAACCCGGCGGGAACGACCAGCTTGCGCCCGCCGAACTCGCCCGAGACGACCCGGATCACGATCGAACGTCCAACACGACGTCGCCCGCGATGACGACCTGGTCGAGCAGCGGTGCTCCCACAGCGAGGCACAGCTCGTCGGGGTGCGAACAATCGAGGATGATCGCATCGCCGCGTTTGCCCACATCCAACGACCCGCACACCGACTGCTTGCCCAGGCTGTACGCGGCATTGAGGGTCGCTGCGACGATGACCTCGGCCGGCGTCATCCGGAACCATGGTGCCGCGGTGGCGACCGTGTTCAGCAATGACGTTGCGTGGATCGACGAGCAGAAGTCGGTGGCGAGGGCGACGGGTACGTCGGTCTCGATGAACAGGCGGGCGTTGGCCCGCTGGCTGGTCATGTAGACGAGCTCGGCCATGGGCAGTACAACGGCGATCGTGTCGGTGCGGCCGACCTCGCGTATCTCGTCGTCGGGGGTGTACGTGAGGTGTTCGGCCGAGACGGCACCACCCTCGACCGCCGTGTACCAACCCCGCGACGAGGCCCACGCGTCGGCGTGCACGCGCACCGGCAGACCGGCCTCGTGACTGCGGCGCATCAGCCGCAACGCTTGCTCGGGTGTGAAGTAGCCCTGTTCGACCGTGACGTCCTGGAACTCGGCGACGCCCTGGGCGACGGCCGCCGGCAGCATCTCACCATCGATCAACTCGGTATATCGGTCACTGCGTTGCTCGGAGTCGCCTACGAGATCGCGCGGCACCACGTGCGCCCCCAAGAACGTGATCACGAGTTGCATCGGCGTCAGCATGCGGCAGCGTTGCAGCAGCTCGAGACCGCGCAGCTCTTCATCGACAGTCAGGCCATAGCCGGACTTCACCTCGAGCGTCGTGACGCCACCTGCCATCACCCTGGCCAACGTCGTGTCCATCCGGGCCATCAGCTCCTCGTCGCCCGCGGCGCGGGTGGCAACCACACTCGACCAGATCCCTCCGCCGCGCGCCGCTACCTCGGCCAGCGAGGCGCCACCCAATCGCTCGGCGTACTCGTGATGTCGCTCGCCGGCGAAGAGCGGATGACTGTGGCACTCGACGAGGCCGGGCATCACGCACCGACCCGCGGCATCGATGCTCGGCACGTCCTCGCCGTGATCCGCGACCACCTCTGCGGTCGCGCCAACAGCGACGATCACGCCGGCGCGTATTGCGACCGCACCATCTTCGATGACGTCGAGTCGACCCTGCGTCGCCCCGCGTCGCACCTGCCCGGTGTCGTGGACACGAACCACCGAGGCCGCGTGGACGATGTTGAGATCGTTCACCCGCAGTACTCGCGTATCAACTGCTCGTAGACGTCAACGGCCTGCAGGTATTGCGCCTCGAACACGAACTCGTCGGGGAAGTTGTACGGCGGGTCGCCGGGCCCGAAGTTGACACCACCGATACCGAACTCGTCGAGCGTCACGAGGTCGCACCAGAACGGCACGCCCTGATACGTCGGGGGGCTGGAGGTGACAGCGCGCACGGCTCGATCGAGAGATTCGACGATCGGCGCATCGACCGCGATCTCGTACGGATGGCGAGGGCCCGACAACCAGTGCTCGCTGAACTCCACGACAGCGTCGATGCGCGAGTCGACCGTCGAGCGCAGGCCTTCGATCATCTGCTCGACCTGTCGCTTGACGTCGTGCGGGTCCTGGCTGGGCAGCAGGCGGATGTCGAGAGTGACCGTGCAGCGATCGGGCACCTGGTTGTGCTTGGTGCCGCCACTGATGGTGCCGATGTTGAGGATCGGGCCACCGGGCAGCAATGGGTGCGGCTCGTACGGAAGGGCAGATTCGAGCTCGCGGAGCCCGGTGAGGATCGGCTCCATCGTCTCGATGGCATTGAGGCCGAGATGCTTGTAGGTCGTGTGCGCTTGACGCCCTCTCGTGGTGATCTTGAGGTACGCCGCACCGCGGTGCGCGATGCCGATCGTGTTGCTGGACGGTTCGCAGTCGATTGCCGCATCGCCCACGAAGCCGGCCGAGCACAACGAGCGCGTTCCTACTCCACCCTCGAAGTGACATGACACGCCTTGGAACACGACGTCGCCGCGCAGCCGCGATCCGCTTGCGGCGATCCGCCGCACAGCCGCCGCTGCTGCGGCGGTGCCGGCCTTCATGTCGGCGATGCCGGCGCCGTACACCTTGCCGTCCTCCAACACTGACGCGAAAGGATCGCGGGTCCAATCCTCGCTGAGCTCGTAGATGTCGAGATGACCATTGAGCACCAACGCCCGCCCCCCACCCGTGCCCAGCAGCCGGGCGCCGACCGACGGCCGATTCGGCCGCGACTCGACCAGCTGCACTACGTCGCAGCCCCATGAGGTCAGCTGAACAGCGAGAAACTCGGCCAGCTCGCGCTCGCGTCCCCAAATCGAATCGATCGAGCAGACGTCGATCAGCAGCGCAGTGTCGAGGTGCACCTCACGCTCCTGCGGCCGACTGGTCGAACGGCGTCGAACCACTGCGTGCCTTTTTGGCCGAGAAACCCTTGCCCATCGCCATGTCGGCGAGCCGCTGCACGTACAGGTCGTCGCGGAAGTGCAAGGTGAAGGTGCGCGCATCGCGCATCATCTGGCCGAGCGGGTACCGCTCGTGTGCTGCACGCGCCCCGACGATGTCGAAGCCTTGGTACGGGATGTCGAGCACTGCGTTCTTGGCAAGGTGCATGGTGCGGATCGCATCGGCCTCGCACTCGTCCGGATCGTCGCCTCGGTCGAGACGAGCTGCAGTGGCACGAAGCGCGCTGCGCGCCGCGAACAACTGAGCGTCCATCCTCCCGACCCGAACCTTGACCGCTTCCGACGAGCTCAGGTCGTCGCGACTCGCCACGTACCCGGCGATGAAATCGAACGCGCCCTGCGCCGTTCCGAGGTGGTTCGACGCATAGCCGCACGAGAACGTGCGCGGGTCGTTGTTGATCCACCCACCGGGCTCGCCCACCACGTCGTCGGCCGGGACGAACACTTCGTCGAACACGACGCTGCACGACACGGTCGAGCGCATGCCCAGCATCTGCCAGTCGTCGAGCAACTTCACACCCGGGGCATCGGTCGGCACCACCGCGAACACCATCCGCGATGCATACGCAGTGTCACCCTCGACCGCGCACCACACGACGAGGTACTTGGCGGTGGCGGCAACGGAGGCGAATGCCTTGCGCGCTGTCAACCGGTATCCACCCTGAGTCGCGGTCAGCTCCGACGCAAGCGCCTCTGCACCGTTCTCGTACAAGTGGGCCTCGGATCCGAGTGACGCGAGGTATGCGCCACCGGCAATCTGCGGCAGGTAGCGGTCGCGTTGGGCTGGGGTCGAGTGAAACCCGATGATCCCCGCCGCATGACTGTGGACCTGCAGCAGCTGGGCGGTGTTCGTGTCCCAGTACGCCATCCGTTCGAGCAAGCGGTAGTACCCGCCGAAGTTGCCGGGCAGCCAGTACCCGAAGCCGCCGTACTCGACCGGCACCGTGAGCCGATTGAGGCCGGCATCCGTCGCCTCGTCGAGGTTCTCGTAGGGGAAGGTCGAGGCCTTGTCGTGCTCGGCCATCCGCTGCCGCCACAACGGGCCGAGCTCCTCGACGGCGGCAAGTAGGCGCTCGGTCGTCGACTCGTCGGCGGTCATGATCATCGCGTCTTCTCCATCTCGGCCGGGTCGTGCGTCGGCATAGGTCTAGCCCTCTGGCTGCGTATCGACACAGACCTGTTGCACGACACCGCACAGGAAGCGCTCGCACCGAAGCAGTTGGTCGACGGTGACGTACTCGTCGGGACGATGGGCCACGGCGATGTCGCCCGGACCGCAGATCACGACCGGCACGCCGAGCGCCGCGGCGAAGAGGCCACCTTCGGTGCCGTAGCCGATCGACGTCGATGTCCCGGCGTCGGCGACGCGCTCGATGAGCCGCAGCCAGGGATCGTTCGACGATGTACGCAGCGCTGGGTATCTGGTGACCTCGACGATCTCGATCGCCCCTCCGTGCTCGCGCAGCACCGCAGACTCGCGTTCAATCGCGCTGATGAGTGGCCGAAGCAGCCGGTCGGGGTCGTGGTCGACGGTGTGACGTACCTCGAACGTGAACACACATCGTTCGGCGATCACGTTGAGTGCCGTCCCGCCATGGATGATCCCGCAATTGAACGTCACCTCCGGCTCCCCCGTCGGCATGTACTGCTGCTGCAGCCCGTCGAGCACCGCCAGCAACCGCGCCGCAGTCGCGATGGCACTGGGTCGGCTGTGCGACAGGCTGGAGTGCGCCGCAGCAGCGTGGCAGATGACCTCGTAGGCGAGCTTGCCCAGGTGACTGTGACGCGGCCGCATCATCGTCGGCTCGCCGATCACGACGACATCAGGTCGCACGTCGTGACGCTCTCGAATCACCTCCAGGGCCTGGCGCACACCGATGCATCCGATCTCCTCGTCGAAGGAGAGCGCGACATGCAGCGGCCGTGACATCGGGACTCCACGGAACTGTCGCATCGCGCGCACGATGGCAGCGATGAATCCCTTCATGTCGGCGGTGCCACGCCCGTACAGAGCGTCGCCGATCCTGGTGATCGCGTACGGCTCGGTCGCCCATCCGGTGCCGGCCGGCACGACGTCGGTGTGCCCCGACAACATCACTCCACCGGCGACCTCCGGCCCGAACGACGCCAGCAGGTTGGCGCGCCCCTGATCGCGATCAGCACGACTGTCGAGCACCGTCACGCGTCCACCGTTCGACTCGGCGTGCTCTGCGAACCAGCCGATCAGATCGAGGTTCGGTGTCGTACTCTCGGTCGGGAACGCGACAAGTTGGCCGAGCAGTTCTGCCAACTCGGTGCCGGCGTCGTCGGTGGCTACGGCTGCTGGCACAGGCCTCACCGTATAGCGTGCCGCCACATCGCATTGGAACCTGAGCCCACCATCGTCTGCGTCGATTGCGGTGGCCGCTGCCACCTGTTGACGCACCCACGCGAAGACGGTGCGTGGCTACCCGGGGACTTCGTCGCATATCGCTGCGAGGACTGCCTCGATCGGTGGGATCTCGTGCTGCCCGACGATGACGACGACGGCCGGGCGGACTACTGAACCGTTGTTGGTGCCGCTTCGGTTGCGAATGACGCCGTGGCCGAGTCGATCAGGACCTCGACACCGAGGGGCATCGTCACCATCGGGTCTGTGTGCCCACAATCGAAGTTGGCGAGCACCGGAATGCCGAGCCCGGCGGTCGCATCGCTCACGACGTTCCACAGGATCGGGATGTCGTCGGCTCGGTAGTTCGTCGGTCGGGAGAACACGAGACCGGAGATCTGATCCATCACGCCGATGCGCCGGAGATCGGTGAGATACGAGGCGACCTCGGCGGGCGTCGGCGCCTCCTCGGACAGCTCGAGCAGGAGCACACAGCCCTCGAGGTCGGGCCATTCCGGCGATCCCTTCACGTGCCAGCACAGCGACTCGAGGCACCCACCGCGGATGACTCCCTTCGCGCTCCCCGGGTTGAGCCACATCCAGCCCTCGCCGGGGTGACGCCGCCGCGCCCTGGTGAGGTCCTGCTGTGTCCCGAAGTCGAGGAACTCGTCGGTCCACTCTGTCGCTGGTTCGAACGCAATCGGGCCGTCGCCGAACCATGCGGAGCGCAGGCCACGATCGGTCATGTCGAGCACACTCGGGTACTCGCCGAGACTCGTCACCAGCGCGGGTCCATAGAACGTCGCCAAACCAGCGTGACGCTGCAACGCGCAGTGCAGGACGGTGATGTCGGACAGTCCTTGGAAGATCTTCGGATGCTCTCGAATCAGGTCGTAGTCGATCAGATCGAGGAGCTCGTTCGAATGGTTTCCGCCGATCGCGCAGAGCACGATCGATACCTCAGGATCGATGAACGCGGCATGCAGGTCGTCGACACGTTGACGAGGAGTTCCCGCCGTCCACGCACCGGTTGCCAACGCATTCGGCATCACCTTCAACCGAAGGTCGAGCGACTCGAGATAGGCGCGTCCGCGCTCGACCCGATGAGGAAACGCACTCGCCGCAAACCACGAGGGACTCACCAACGCGACAGAACCACCTGCCCGAGCGCGTGGCGGCAGCGTCAGCGGGGTCACCGATGCACCCTACGACTCGGACCGGTCACCGGGCGCCGACTCTTCGGCCCATCGAACTTTGCCGGCGAACCCGAATACGGGTCCCACGCAGGCGGCGAATCGTCTGGCCGTGTACCCGCCGAACTCGAATGGGCCGGTCACCCGACGGACAGTAGAAGTTCAACCTCGGTTGAAGTCAAGAACGCGCCTCAGGACGTTTCGGCCACACGTAGCCATCAGCAGACATCACGTGGTCGCGTCTGTGCTGTCGCGGCAGGTCACACCGGCCTCCGGTGTTTGCGGGCCGCTCTGGTAGAACTCGACGAACTGTTGCAACTCCGGATCGTTGACCGATTGCAACAGCAACTGCTTACCCCAAGCCGATGCCACGATCGGCGCCGGCAGGCCGTCGTATTCCGAGATCAGGATGTGGTCGCCGGTGGTCGCCAACTTCTTCAGAACATCCTTGTCGGCCTAAGCAGTGTCGGGCCCGTAGGTGATCCACACCGCGCCGTGCTCGAGCGAGTGCACACCACGCTCGTTCGGGATCGAGGTGTCGTAGTACTGACAGTCCTGCCACACCGGAGAGTGGCTCCCCCCGACCGGCGGCGTCTGTGGATACGCGACCGGTGTATCGACGTGATCGCGGGCCAAGCCCGTGTACGACCTCACGCCGGAGGGTTCGCCGGGAAACGTCACCGCCGGCTCGGTCGACCCGGCCGAGCCGGCCGAAGGCTGCGAGGTCGACGTCTTGTTTTCGGAGCCGCAGCCAACGAGTGCGAGAGCAACGACGACGAGGAGTGCTGGGCGACGCATCCATCGATTCTGGCCGGACCGCAAACCGTTTGGGTGGTCTCGACGCGCCCGCATCAGGACACATGACCGAAAAAACTAAGAGCCCCGCGGCCGGGGA
Organism: Ilumatobacteraceae bacterium; assembly: GCA_040005915.1. GTDB lineage: Bacteria > Actinomycetota > Acidimicrobiia > Acidimicrobiales > Ilumatobacteraceae > JAENVT01. The sequence goes on along the minus strand of JBDTYA010000338.1, from coordinate 17,361 downwards.
CGGGTGGCTGCGGGGCTCTTCGATATGGGGGGGCTGACACAGGGATACCCACGCCGGCGACCGGTCAAACCAGACAGACCGAGAAATTTCGGGGTTTCACGACTTGAACAGGAATTCCTCGTCCTCCGAGCTGAAAAGCAGGCGCAACTCGTCCAACAGCACCCGATTCTTGTCCAACATCGGGTCGGCATCGACGATCTCGAAGGCCGCGTCGCGGGCCAGCTTCACGAGCTCGCGATCTCGCCGCAGCGAGGCCAGCTTCAGGTCGTTGCGGCCCTTCTGAGAGGTGTTCATGATCGTTCCCTCCCCGCGCAGGTCGAGGTCGACCTCGGCGAGCTCGAACCCGTCGGTAGATGCCACGAGCGCCTCGACCCGGGGGTTGCCGGCAGCCGGCATGCCGGGCGGAGTGCCGGAGGTGACGAGCCAGCACGTCGAAGCATGGCGACCGCGGCCGACGCGGCCGCGCAACTGGTGCAGCTGGGCGATTCCAAAGCGGTCGGCATCGAGGATCACCATTGCGGTGGCGTTGGCGACATCGACGCCCACCTCGATCACGGTCGTCGCCACCAGCACGTCGAGCTTGCCCTGACGGAACTGGTCCATCACCGCTTCCTTCGCGGCGGACGGGAGTCGGCCGTGCAACAGGCCGAGGCGCAATCCTTTCAGCTCGTGATTGGCAAGCTGCTCGTAGGTCTCCTGAGCACTCGCTACCTCGAGCTTCTCGCTCTCGTCGATCAGCGGGCAGACGACGTACGCCTGACGTCCGTCGCCGACCTCCTCGCGCACGGTCGCCCATGCCGCCTCGGCCATCAACGGACCATCGGCCCACCGGGTCACGATCGGTGTGCGACCCGGCGGGAGCTCGTCGAGCACGCTGACATCGAGGTCGCCATAAACGGTCATCGCTGCGGTTCGCGGGATCGGCGTTGCTGTCATCACGAGCACATCGGGCACCGCATCGTCATCACCCTTCGAGCGGAGCGCGGCGCGCTGCTCGACGCCGAAACGGTGCTGCTCGTCGATCACGACAACGCCCAGGCTGTGGAACTTCACGCCCTCCTGGATCAACGCATGTGTGCCGATCGCGATGTCGATGGCCCCGTCGGCGAGGCCGGCCAGCACGTCGCGCCGGTCGCTTCCGGTGATCCGGTTCGTGAGCAACTCGACGCGCAGTGGACGATCACCGAAGAGGCTCCCGGGATCCGGCACCGTGACGCCGTCGAGCATCAGGCGAACCCCGGTGGCGTGCTGCTCGGCGAGGACTTCGGTCGGCGCCATCAGTGCGCCCTGGTGACCTCCCTGAACCGCCGTGAGCATCGCGCTGACAGCGACCAACGTCTTGCCGGAGCCGACGTCGCCCTGCAGCAGTCGGTGCATCGGATGCGGGCCTGCCAGATCGCCTTCGATCTCGTCGATCGCCTTGCGTTGCGCGCCGGTGAGCTCGAATGGCAGCGCCCCGTACAGCCGCTGCGTCAGCTCGCCGCCGACCGTGTGCCGGATCGCCCTCGATTCGCGTTCGAGCGTGCGCTTGCGCATCACCAACGTCGTCTGGACGCGTAGCAACTCGTCGAAGGCCAACCGCCGGCGAGCCTGCTCCTTCTCGGCGATCGTCTCCGGCGCGTGGATGGACCGGAAGGCGGCATCGCGATCGATCAGCCCGAAACGGCGGCGCGTGGACTGCGGCACGGGGTCGGCGATGCCGCGCTGCGAACATTTCCGCAACGCGTCCTCGACCCACCCGGCGATCTCCCACGTCATCAAGGCGGCCTTCTCGCTCTGCGGGTACACCGGCACGATCCGACCCGTCCGGTCACCGATCAGATCGACGACGGGATTCGTCATCTGCAGGCCACCGCGGTACACCTCGGCCTTGCCGAACAGCGCGATCTGCAGACCTTCGCGCAGCTGCTTCTCACGCCACGGCTGATTGAAGAACACGACCTGCAACCGGGCGCTGCCGTCGCCGACCACGACGTTGACCATCGTGCGCCGGTTGCGCATGGCTCGCTTGGTGACGCTACGCACGTTGACCAGGACGAGCGCCTCCTGGCCAGGCGACAGATCACTGAGATGGGCCTCGTTGGTGCGGTCGACCCATCGCCGCGGATAGGTCGTCAACAGATCGAGGACGGTGTGGATACCCACCTCGTGCAATGAGGCGAGCTTCTTGTCGCCGACCCCCTTGATGCGATCGACGCCGATCGCATCAAGGTCACGCAGGGTCAGTGGGTCGGTCATTCAACTCCGAACAGGTACGGGTACAGCGGCTGACCGCCACGATGCACTTCGACCTGCACGTAGGGACGATGCTCGAGGATCCACGCCAGCAGCGCGTCGGTGTGCCCGGCGCTGGCATCGCTGCCGGTGATGACCGTCACGATCTCGCGCCCGGGCGTGATGAGATGGTCGAGCAAGGAGCACACCGCGCCATCGAGCGAGCCGCTGACCGAGACAATGCCGTCACCCCGGACCAGACCGATCCAATCGCCGGCGGCGATGGGGCCGATGCCGCTCTTCGTGTCACGAACAGATTGGGTGATCTCGCCTGTGGCCACCGACTCGGCACCCTCTGTCATCTCATGGAGGTTGACATCGACATCTGCCTCGGGGTCATAGACGACGAGCGCGGCGAGGGCCGCCGGCATCGAGGTCGTCGGCACCACTCTGACCGATTTCGTCGTCAGCTCGTCGATCTGCTCGGCGACCGGGATGATGTTCTTGTTGTTCGGCAGCACCAAGACCTGATCGGCGTCGACAGCCTCGACAGCAGCGAGCAGCTCGGCGGTCGACGGGTTCAGCGTCTGCCCGCCGGTCACGACGCCCTGCACGCCGAGCTGGCCGAAGAGCTCGGCCAGGCCGTCGCCGCTGGCCACCGCAACCACCGCGCAGGTGACAGCCGGCAGACCGAAGCCGGCGCCGGTGGGTGTGGACTCACTGCGAGTCGGCAAGGCGGTGATCGACGCCTCGCGGAGCGCGTGTTCCTCCGCCATCTCCTCGAAGAGATCGGTCACACGGATCTGCTTGGGCCGGCCGCCGAGCTGCAGCGCGGCCTCGATCGCTGCGCCGATGTCGTTGGTGTGCACGTGGCAGTTCCACAAGCCGTCGCCACCGACGACGACGATCGAGTCGCCGATCTCGCCCCACGACTCCTTGAAGTCCTGGATGTTGCCGTCGAGAAGGTCGAGGAAGTACATCACCTCGTAGCGCAGTTCGCTGACATCGACGGTGCCGTCGGCGGAGTGACGCCGCGACACCAATTCGAGGTGGGCAGCATCGGGCCCGTCGCCTTCGTCGGGTTCCGGCAACGGCTCACCGTCGACGACGAAGAGCGCCGAATCGAGGAACAGGAGAAAGCCCGCTCCCCCGGCATCGACGACCCCTGCGTCCTTCAACACCGGCAGCAGTTCCGGAGTGTTGTCGAGCGCCGCCCTGCCTGCTGACCGTGCGGCACGCAGCATGCCGGCAAGGCTCGCCCCGTCCGCCGCCGCAGTCGTACCCGCCGCGGCAGATTCGCGGACGACAGTGAGGATCGTTCCCTCGATGGGCTTCAGCACAGCCTCGTAGGCGGCGACCGACGCTGCGTTCAAACCTTCGGCGACCTTTGTCGCAGTGAGCTCGGTTGCACCCTTCAACGTGCCGACCAGACCGCGCAGGATCTGGCTGAGGATGACGCCGCTGTTGCCACGCGCACCCATCAAGCTGCCATGGCTGATCGCGTCGCACGTCGGCCCGAGCTCCTGCGCCGCATCATCGAGTTCGGCGACCACGGCATCGAGCGTGCGGGCCATGTTGGTACCTGTGTCGCCATCGGGAACCGGATACACGTTGAGCCGGTTGATGCCCGCAGCGTGAACCTTCATCGTGTCGCGGAACGTGATCACCGTGCTGCGCAACGCCTCGGGACTGAACCGCTCCAATGTGGGCACGCCGACACAATAGGTCCAACCCCTCCGCCTCCCGGATGGATGCCGTCTCCGACCGGCCCTCCGGAACATCGTCGCTGCCAAGCCCCTGATCGCCTCCGGAGAGACAAACTTCGTCGGCGAGAGGCGGGCGCGGGACCCCGAAACCGAAGTGTCGTCGAAACGGTTCCGCTGGTAGCATCTCCAGGCTCGTTTGATCTCCTGAGGAAGAACCATCATGGCTGCAGTATGTGAAGTGTGTGGCAAGGGCCCCAGCTGGGGCATGAACGTGTCGCACTCCCACCGGCGCACCAAGCGTCGCTGGAATCCGAACATCCAGCGTGTGAAGGCCCTCGTCAATGGCGGCCCGAAGCGGCTCTATGTGTGCACGGGTTGCATCAAGAGCGGCAAGATCGTCAAGGCCGGCTGAGGCCCAGGGCCTCGGCGGCACATCGTCATGCAAGGCGTCGTCAAGAGCTACGACCCGTCGACGGGTGACGGCAGTGTGGTCAGCGATACCACGCTGGCCGAGTTCGACCTCGCTGTCGATGCCCTCGAGGGCTCGATCTTCCGAATGTTGCGCCAAGGTCAGCGTGTCGTGTTCAACATCGACGACGCCGGGCGGGCAACACACCTGCGCCTCGGCTCCGAAGCAGATATGAAGACGCCAGGCGCCTGAAGGTACCCTTGGCCTAGCGATCCGGCGCATCGGCGCACCGGTTCGGAGGAGTCGAGATTCCGATGAGTGCATCCACGACCAACGATCGCCTGAAAGCCTGGGTGGACGAGTGGGCCGGCGTCATGCAGCCAGACGTCGTCTACTGGTGCGACGGTTCTGCGCAAGAGTACGGACGGCTCTGTCAGCAGCTGGTCGATTCCGGTACGTTCACCCAACTCGACGAAGCCAAGCGCCCCAACAGCTACTGGGCACACAGCGACCCGGCCGACGTCGCTCGTGTCGAGGATCGCACGTTCATCTGTTCGACCGATCCCGCTGATGCCGGGCCGACCAACAACTGGCGCGACCCGGCAACGATGCGAGCCGAGATGCGGAACCTGTTCACCGGCGCGATGCGCGGCCGAACGATGTACGTCGTGCCGTTCAGCATGGGCCCGTTGGGTTCGCCCATCGCCCACATCGGTGTGCAGTTGACCGACAGCGCCTACGTCGCAGTCAGCATGCGCATCATGACCCGCATGGGCCAGAAGGCACTCGACGTTCTGGGTGACGATCAGTGGGTGCCGTGCCTGCACTCGATCGGCGCTCCTCTGGCATCCGGCGAAGCCGACATTGCCTGGCCGTGCAACCCCGACAACAAGTTCATCGTCCACTTCCCCGAGACCCGCGAGATCTGGTCGTTCGGATCCGGCTACGGCGGCAACGCTCTGCTCGGCAAGAAGTGCTTCGCGTTGCGCATCGCGTCGATCATGGCAAGAGACGACGGTTGGTTGGCCGAGCACATGTTGATCCTCAAGCTCACCAACCCCGAGGGCGAGACGAAGTACGTCGCTGCCGCCTTCCCGTCGGCGTGCGGCAAGACCAACCTGGCGATGTTGCAACCCACCATCGCGGGCTGGACGGCCGAGACGGTCGGCGACGACATCTGCTGGATGAAGTTCGGCGCCGACGGTCGCCTCTACGCGATCAATCCCGAGGCCGGCTTCTTCGGCGTCGCCCCGGGCACCGGCTACGACACCAATCCCAACGCGATGGAGACGTTGTGGGGCAACTGCATCTTCACCAACACTGCGCTCACCGATGAGGGCGATGTGTGGTGGGAGGGCATGAGCGACGACGAGCCGGCTCGCGCCACCGACTGGCGCGGCCAACCGTGGACACCCGAGTCCGACACGCCGGCTGCCCACCCCAACGCTCGATTCACGGCGCCCGCAGCCCAGTGCCCATCGATTGCACCGGAATGGGAGGACCCCACGGGTGTGCCGATCAGCGCGATCCTCTTCGGCGGCCGTCGGCGCACGACCGTGCCGCTCGTGACTCAGGCGTTCAACTGGGAGCACGGTGTGTTCCTCGGCTCGATCATGGCCAGTGAGACCACCGCCGCACAGCAGGGCGCCGTCGGTCAGCTGCGGTTCGACCCGATGGCGATGCTGCCGTTCTGTGGCTACAACATGGCCGACTACTTCTCCCACTGGCTGGCGATCGGGAAGAACACCGACGAGGCCCAGCTCCCGAAGATCTTCTTCGTGAACTGGTTCCGCCGCGATGCCGACGGTCGCTACCTGTGGCCCGGTTACGGCGAGAACAGCAGAGTGTTGAAGTGGGTGTTCGAGCGGGTCGCCGGCGAAGCCGACGCGGTCGAAACACCAATCGGCCTGCTGCCGACCAAAACCGATCTCGATGTCAGTGGCTTGTCGATCAGCGACGAGGATCTGCACACCCTGCTCAGTCTCGATACAACCGGTTGGCGCGAGGCCATCCCTCAGATCCGTCAGCACTACGCCCGGTTCGACGGCAAGATGCCAGCGCAACTGCAGATGGCACTCGACTCCCTCGAGCAGCATCTCACTGCCTAGCGGTGGTCGATCGAAACTATCGGATCTGGCCGACCAGCATCGCCCGGATCCCGAGGCCGGCGATGAAGAGGCTGCCCAGGCCGTAGAGCAGGTACAGACGGTGCTTCATCTGCACCCGGTACGAGTAGATGATGGCCACCGCGATGATGGCCACGAACCCGTAGAACGCATGGAACTTCGGGAACTTGAACTTGTACTTGTTGACCAGGATGACTCCCAGCGTGACCTGCACGAACACCGTCAGTTCGGCGACGGCGATGAACCACCACAAGGCACGCGTGCGCATCTGTTCGAGCCAGTTCGCGCCGAGGGCCCAAGCGCCGGCGATGCCGTTGCCGACGATGACGAACCAAGCGAAGTTCTCGTGGAAGTCGCGTACGGACCCGGCGCTCAGATGGATCAGCCCTGCGTGGCCAGCGTGGCGCGGGAGGCTTGCTGAGTCTGAGCTTCCGAGAACGCGCTGGCGGCGATGTCGACCAGCTCGGTGATCTCGTCGTCGGAGAAACCGGCGAGCCTGCGGAAGTTGCGTGCCAGGTGCACCGGGTTCTCGTCGCGCTCACCGCGGAAGCCTCCGAAGCTGAACAACTTGTCGACGGCCTTCTGGAAGTCGAGGGCGTCCTTCTGGCGCTGCGGATCCTGCGCTGTCAGGCGGCGCAGCCAGTCGCTGCCCATCTTCACATGGGTGACCTCATCCGCCAGCATCCAATCCTCGGCGAACTCCAGCACGGGGTCGGACAAGACCGTGCCAAAATCGCGCATCGTCTTGAAAACATCGATGGCCAGGCCTTCGAGCGCCCGATTGACACCAGTGAGACGCAGGACCGGGTCCGCGTTGCACGCAGCTTCGTAGAGCAGGGTTTGCTCGGCGAACTCGCCGATCTCGGACCCCATGTGCTCGCCCAGCTTGATGCTGATCTCGACGTGGCGCGCCTCGTCCCAACACTGCCTGGCCATGTCGAGTTTGAGGCCGAGCGGGGCCTGATCCGGACCGTCGCCGAGGTCGAAGTCGAAGCACGTGCGGCCGGCGCCTTCGAGCGCCTGGATCTCGCCGACGAAGATGCCGTGCATCAGTCCGCGGGCATTGTCGGTGGCGTTCTCGTACGTCGGCGCCAGCGTGTTGCGCTGCGCGCCGGGCGCCAGGTTCCTGGGATCGAAGACAGCGTCTTCGATGGCCATGCGGGAGAACCGCTCGTCGCGTGCCAACTCGGCCACCGGCAGCATTCGCTTCATCTCAGTTTCGCCTCCTCGATCGAACGACGACAGCCGCGCCGGGCAACATGGCTACTCGCCACAGCCTTGGCCGCCGAGCACGGACCTCACCGTATCGGCTGGCGTGACCCCGGTCAGAAATCCGGCGAGGCCCTCGTTGATGAAGAAGTTGGGCCCACCGAGCTCGTCACCGGGGCTGATGACCGCCGAAGGGTATGTGCCGGTCAACTCGGCGACGGTTGCACCGATGCCGATCCCGGCATCGGTCTTGAGACCCGCAGGCGACAGCTGCCCCTCGATGAAGCTCGGACCGTACACGTACGAGAAGAAGTGGCGGCGACCGGTTGTGACGCTGCTCGAATCACCGAACTGCAGAGTGAGGTCACCCCAAGACAAGGATCGGATCTCGGTGCCCGGGCACGCACCGACCGACAGCGGATCGATCCAACCCGTATCGACCGTCGGTTGTCCGATGATCGACGAGACGTAGGCGATCACACCATCGGGATCGGCACCGAACGCGGCGTCGCCGAGGCCGTTGGGCCGAAGCACCAGCTCGGCGCCGGGAGCGATCGTGGTCGAGGTCGTCGACGTCGAGGTCGTCGATGTGGTCGACGAGGTCGTGGATGTCGACGGCGCAGTCGTGACCGGAATCGTGGTCGATGTCGGTGCGGTCGCCTCCGATGTCGTGGTGTCGAGAGCCACTGTCGACGAGGTCGAACCGGCGTCGGTCGTGGCAGCGCTGTCGCTGCTACAACCAGCGGCAGTCATGGCGATGAGAATGAGTGGGAGAAGGCACGTCGACTTCACACGGGAAGTCTGGCACGCACTTCCCCGATTACCTGATCAACGTGTCGGCCTCGTGCCCACTTTCAACAAGCTGTAACGCGCCGTCGACCACGTCGACGATGGTGACCGAGCAGTTGTCGAGGCTGCGGATGACCAGTCGATCGTCATTGCAGGCCGCCCCGATCGCGACGTTGATCGCGACGAAGTGGCTGAAGACGACGGAATCTGAGGCGAGGTTGGCAATGCTGGCAACCACTCGATCGCGGTACCGGACGTAAGGGCCACCAATCTCTGCCCAGGTTCTACGCATCGCCTCGCGGAGCCAGTCGATTCGATCCGTCATTGCGACACCCTCCGGCGATGGGATCTCGGCAACCGCCGGTTCGACGAGTGGCTCGACGCTCCACAGGCCGGCGAGCGGGGCGGCGGTCTCGCGGCAACGAAGAAACGGGCTCGTCAGTATCGGCAGCGGTCCGAGCGATGCGAGCTTCCTGGCGACGGCCGCGGCCTGACGCCGCCCGATCTCATCGAGCCCGGGATCGGGGTGGGTATCCCAGCCCGCCGATGCCCGTCCGTGCCGAACCAGGTAGAGACGGCTCACTCGAGCAGCCAGCCTGGGCGCAGGCCGTGATCTGCACCCTGCAGGATGAACCATTCCGTGCCGAATGCCTCGGCGAAGGCCTCGTCGGGCATCTGCAGGAAGTAGTTGGCGTCGGTCACCTGGCTGCGATGGGCCCGGATCGCCTGCCGCTTCGCGGCGACGTACGCCGACACGTCGACTGCATGGGTGAGCTCTGATTCGGCCATTCCGAACGGATTGCCATCGTCGGCCGGGGCATTGGGATCGAAGTCGTCCTCGTCGGTCATCGGCGCGCCCGCGTCCCGAGCGGCGAGCATCAATCGGGCGATGTGCTCGCGGTTCATCGTCGTCTCGAACACCTTTTTGGTGCCGGCCAGCTCGGCGGCGCGATGACCGACATCGTGAACCTTGATGTGATCGGGGTGGCCGTAGTTGCCGTGCCAGTCGTAGTCGATCAGCACATCGGCGTGCTCCGAGCGCAGGATTGCGGCGAGACGTCGGGCTGCCTCTTCGACCGGTGCCTGCATGAACGATCCCGGATCGCTGTTCTGCTCCCAGCCTGTCATCCCACTGTCCTTGTATCCGAGCCAGGCCACCCGGTGGGCCCCCAGTGCGGCACCCGACGCCTCCATCTCGGTGCGACGCCGGTCGACGAGAGACTCACCCTCGGCAAGATCGTCGGGCACCTCGCCGTGGGCGCCGTCCGTGGCGATCACGATCACAACTCGGTGGCCCTCCGCGCTGGCCCTGGCGATGGACCCGCCGGTCGTGATCGCCTCGTCGTCGGGGTGAGCGTGAAAAAACACGAGCGTTGCCATTCAGATTCCTTCGGTTCCAACCAGACGAGTTGCCGGTTCAGCCGGCGACGATCGCCCGGCCGGCGATCAACGCCTCAATTCTGGCGGCGTCGAAGCCCCAATCGCGCAGGATCTCCGACGAGTGCTGGCCAGGATGCGCTGGGGGCATGGTCACCTCGGCAGGGGTACGTGAGAACCTCGGCGCCGGCGCCGGCTGCACCGTTCCTTCGACGTCGATGAACGTTCCACGCGCCACGTTGTGCGGATGGTCGGCCGCCTCGCTCATCGTCAGCACCGGCGCGAAGCACACATCGGTCCCCTCCATCACGGAGCACCATTCGTCGCGGGTCTTCTTGACGAAGAGCTCCTCGAGGCGCTGCTTCAGTCGAGGCCACGACTGACGGTCCATCTGGTCGGCGAACTCGGCGTCACCGTCGAGGCCGGTGAGGCGCAGCAGTTCGGAATAGAACTGCGGCTCGATCGAACCGACCGAGATGTAGCCGCCGTCGGCGCACCGGTAGACGTCGTAGAAGTGGGCGCCCGTGTCGAGAAGGTTGCGGCCGCGATTGTTCTCGTCGAACAGCCCGATCTTCTTGAACGACCAGAACATCGTCATGAGCACGGCGGTTCCGTCGACCATCGCCGCATCGACGACTTGGCCCTGCCCGCTGCGCTGCGTCTCCAGCAATGCGCACACGACGCCGTACGCCAACATCATCCCACCGCCACCGAAATCGCCGACCATGTTGAGCGGTGGTACCGGTCCCTCGCCGTCACGACCGAAGTGGGCGAGTGCGCCCGCCAACGAGATGTAGTTGATGTCATGCCCAGCGGCATCGGCCATCGGTCCCGACTGTCCCCAACCCGTCATGCGACCGAACACCAGCCGCGGATTGCGGGCCAGGCACACATCGGGGCCGATACCCAATCGCTCCATCACCTTCGGGCGGAAGCCCTCGATCAAACCGTCGGCCGACGCAACCAGATCGAGCAGCGTTGCGACACCATCCGGATGCTTCAGGTCGATCGCGATGTTACGACGGTTACGCAGCAACAGGTCGTAGTGCGGGGTGCTCGGTGCCGGGCCGTTGACCGCGTTGGCCCGGTCCACACGAATCACCTCGGCGCCCATATCGGCCAACATCATCGCCGCGAATGGGCCGGGGCCGATGCCGGCCAACTCGACGATGCGATATCCGGAAAGGGGGCCAGCCATGGTTGTCATCATTACCACGCTGCTACTTTCGGAGGATGACTCTGTTCGGCGTACACACCGGTTTGCAGGACACGACGCCCGAAGAACTGCAGGGCGTGTGGCGCCGCATCGAGGACCTCGGATTCGGTTGGATCTCGGTGTGGGACCACTTCTACGGAGCCTCCGGGCGTCCCGGGGATGCCGCGAGCCTCGAGTCCGTCTCGATGCACACCGCGCTGGCCTGTTCCACATCGAAGGTCCGCTGCGGGTCGCTGGTGTACTCGATCGGGTATCGGCATCCCGCCGTTCTGGCCAAGGCGATCACCGCGATCGACCTGTTGTCGGGTGGTCGCGCCGAGATCGGGGTGGGCGCCGGATGGGCGCAGACCGAGTACGACGCGTACGGCATCGCGTTCCCCGGAGCGAAGGTTCGGCTCGACCAGCTCGAGGAAGGCGTGCAATGCATCCGCGGCCTGCTCCACAGCGAGGTCACCGACTTCACGGGCGAGTACTTCAGCCTCACCGACGCCCGCAACGAGCCGCGGCCGGTGCAGGCCAAGCTGCCGATCTGGGTCGGCGGGGCCGGTGAGAAGCGCACGCTGAACATCGCCGCGAAGTACGCGGACGGCTGGAACGGCGCCTTCCTCGGTCCCGACGAGTTCGCCCACAAGCGGACGATCCTGCACGGGCATTGCGACGATGCCGGTCGCGATCCTTCGGATATCCGATGCGCGGTCAACCTCGGCATCGCCAGTGACGACGCCAACCTTTGCCAACAGTTCGGCCCCATCGCCGACCGAGTGCGGCCCGGCGTGTTGGTGGGAAGCGGCGACCGGCTGGTCGAACAGGTCGGCCGATACGTCGAAGCCGGGGCTGATCAGATCAACCTCTCGTCGCGTGCACCGTTCGACATCGGCTTGCTCGAGCAGTTCAGCACGACGATGAAGTTGGCATGACGATCCACGTCCGTGCGCCGGGGCGCGTCAACCTGATCGGCGATCACACCGACTACACCGGGGGCATGGTGTTGCCGATGGCGATCGATCGGTGGACCGAGATCCGCGGCATTCCCGCCGACTCGATCTCGTTGCGCTCCGCCGACGAACCGGAGCCCGCCGAACTCGAGCTGATCGTCACCGATCCGCAACTTGTCGAGCCGCACTGGGCCAGGTATGTGGCCGGCGTAGTCGCCGAGATGCAGCCCTACGGTGGCGTCAATGGGACCATCGCCACCGACATCCCCATTGGCGCCGGTCTGTCGAGCAGTGCCGCCCTCGAGCTTGCCGTCGCCCTGGCGCTGGGCTTCGACGGAGATCCGCTGAGCCTGGCGCAGCTGTGCCGTCGTGCGGAGATCAGGGCGTCAGGCGTTCCGTGCGGCATCATGGACCAGTTGGTCATCGCCGCGGGCGTGGCCGGGCATGCGCTGCTGATCGACTGCGGAGACGTCACGATCGAGCCCGTGGAGATTCCCGATGACGTCGAGATCGTCGTGCAGTTCGTCGCCCACCGGGCCCTGGTGGGCAGCGCCTATGCGCGACGCGTTGCCGAGTGTGCAGCGGCCGAGGAGGCCATCGGTCCGCTGCGTGCAGCAGCCCTGCACGACACCTCGGCAATTTCCGATCCGGTGATTCGGGCACGGGCGCAGCATGTCGTCAGCGAGAATCAGCGGGTCCGCGAGTTCGCTGCGGCGCTTGTAGGCGGTGACCTGGCGACCGCAGGAACATTGATGGTGCAGAGCCACAACAGCCTGCGCGATCTGTATCTCACGTCGACACCGGCGATGGACGCCGCCGTCGAGCAACTGATGCAGCAACCGGCCGTCTACGGTGCACGCATGACCGGTGGCGGTTTCGGCGGCTGTGTGGTGGCGCTGACCGAGCCGGGTGCACTGACCGACGGCTGGGTGGTGAGGGCCGTCGACGGCGCTCATCGCCTCGAATAGCAACGACCAGGGGGAAACATGATCGAACCACGTCTGCTGGCCGGCGGACTGCACTTCGCCGAGGCGCCGCGATGGCACGACGGTGAACTGTGGTTCAGCGACTTCTTCGACTACGCGGTCAAGACCGTCGATCTCGACGGCAGAGTCCGCGTCAGGGTCAGCGTGGTCGACAGGCCCAGCGGGCTCGGCTGGCTGCCCGACGGTCGCCTGCTGATCGTCTCGATGACGGCCCGTCGGCTGTTGCGCCGCGATGGTCAGCAACTCGTGATGCACGCAGACCTCTCGTCGATCGCGACGTTTCACTGCAACGACATGGTGGTCGACTCCGTTGGCCGCGCCTACGTCGGCAACTTCGGCTTCGATCTCGACACCAACGAGATCGCCGGAACACTCGATCAGGTGCTGGCTTCGCATGGCGGCGCAACCATGGCGCGGGTCGACCCCGATGGTTCAGTTCACGCGGTCGCCGATGGCCTGATGTTCCCGAATGGCACCGTCATCACACCCGACGGACTCACGCTCATCGTCGCCGAGAGCTTCGGCCGGAGGTTGACGGCGTTCGACATCGCCGACGACGGATCGCTGTCGAACCGGCGCCTGTGGGCCGATCTGGGCGGCCGCACGCCGGATGGCATCTGCCTCGACGCCGACGGCGCCATCTGGGTCGCCAACCCGGTGAACCCGGAGTGCTTCCGGGTGGCGGAGGGCGGCGAGATCCTCGACGTCATCGAGACCGCCGACCGCTGCTTCGCCTGCATGCTCGGCGGGCCCGATATGCGCACGCTGTTCATGCTGACATCGCGGTACTCGCTCGCGGTCGAGGCCGCCGTGCGCCGAACCGCCGAGGTGTGGATCGCCGACGTCGACTCGCCCGGCGCCGGCCGGCCGTGACCGTATCGTCGAGCCGTAGTCAGCCGAGCAGGCGGCCCTTCTGGATCTCGAACTCCTCTTGGGTGAGGGTGCCGCGTTGCAGCATGCCCTCGAGACGTTGTAACTGCTCGGTCACGTCACCGCTTGCGGGTGCGTTGACATAGCCGGCACGCTTCTGGAAGTGACCCTCCATCTGGGCGTGGATCAGGTTCTGGACCTGCGCCGGGCGGCGGATGTCGGTGAACCGCTGCTGGCCGTCCTCGCCGCCGGATTCGATCAGCAGGTCGCCGGCACCCAGCATGCGCTCGAAGACGGTCTGGTGGAAGTTGACGTTGTTGACCCGCTCGAGCGGGATCTCGATGCCGCTCTTGCCGATGACACCCTGGCGGAAGATGAGTCGGTTGGAGGTGATGACGAAGTTGGTGGTCAACCACTTGAGGTACCGGGTGATGAGCCAGATGGCGGTGCCCACCAGCAGCACGAGCGCAACAACGCCGAGACTCTTGCGGGCGGTGGTGCCCGGGTCGGTCCTGGCCAACACGATGATGCCCAGCACGATGCTGCCCAACAGCGACCAAGCCGGGTCGGCGAAGTACCACCAGTGGGGGTGCATGTCGAGTGCGATGGTCTCGTTGGCGTTCAAGTTCTTCTTCGGGAACGGCATGCACGCGACTGTAGTGACTGCGCATCGACCGTACCGCGACCGATTGCCGGAGCCGATCCCATCGTCAGGCGGCCGTATCGTGTCGAGATGAACGCCGATCGTCTGCTGGTGGGGCTCGATGCCGACCAGCGCCGCGCGGTCGTCAGCGATGCGGCCCCGTTGGCGATCGTGGCGGCGGCCGGCTCCGGCAAGACGACGGTGCTGACCAGGCGCATCGCGCACCGGATCGAGACCGGCCAGGCCGAGCCACGGCATGTCGTCGCCCTCACGTTCACCCGTGATGCAGCCGGCGAACTGCGGCGACGCCTCCGTCGCCTCGACATCCACGAGTCGATCGAAGCCGGCACCTTCCACAGCATCGCCCTGCGTCTGTTGCGCGATCGCGCCCTGACCCACAACGAGTCGATGCCTGCGCTCGCACCGGATCGGCAGCGACTCGTCCGCGAGTGCCTGAAGGAGCTGCGGCTCGAGGTCGACGCCTACCCAGCGATGAACGACATCGACTGGGCGAGGGCCCGCCGCATCGAACCTGCCGACTACGACCGCCAATCACGCGCTGCCCGCCGGCGGGGGGCTGTCCCGTCGGGGCGATTCGTGGAACTCGCCGCGGCCTACGAGCGATTGAAGAAGCGGCGCGGGGTCGTCGACTTCGACGATCTCCTCGACCTCAACCTGCGCGCCGTGGAGTCCGACGCAGCCTTCCGTGCGCTGGTGCACTGGAGGTTCCGACACTTCTTCGTCGATGAGGCACAGGACCTCAACCCATTGCAGCACGCCTTGCTGGAAGCGTGGCGAGGCGGACGGCCCGACATCTGCCTGGTCGGCGATCCAAGGCAGGCAATCTACGGATGGAACGGGTCGGACCACACGACGATGACCGAGGTCGAGCGCGTGTACCCGGGCGTGACCGTGATCTCGCTGACCACAAACTACAGGAGCTCGCCGCAGGTCGTCAGCGCCGGGGCGGCCGCGTTGGTTGCAAGCGGCCAAACCGACGATACAGCCAGCAATCGAGCCGATGGCACACCGCTGCGCATCGAGTCCTATCCGACCGCCGACGACGAAGCGGCCGCGATCGCTGCCTTCGTTCGATCCACCCTTCACGAACACGATCCCGGAGGCGTCGCGGTGCTGGCACGCACCAACGATCAGTTGACAGCCGTCGAGATCGCCTTGACGGCCACCGGCATCACCACGCAGCGGGCCACCGGGCGGTCGCCGTTGGAGCTCGCGCTCGGTGCCGCATACCGGGCCACCAGCCGCGAGGCGTTGGCACTGTGGGCCGACGAGCAGTTCACGCACCACGACCCGATCCGTCGACGTGTAGCGGAGGAGGTCGACCGGTTCCTGACCTCGCAGGAGCCGGGCGGGTTCCGCAGTTGGGTCGACGCGCGGTCTCCGTTCGACGACCTCGAGACGGAGGATGACGATCGTGCCGTCTCGCTGCTGACGTTCCACGGCGCAAAGGGTCGTGAGTGGCCGGTTGTGGTGGTGTGTGGCGCGGAGGACGGTCTCATTCCGCACAGCTCCGCAATGTCGTCCGCGCAGCAGGCAGAAGAGGCACGATTGCTGTACGTCGCGATCACCCGCGCAGTAGATCGCCTACTGATCACACGTGCGGAATCGCGGCGCGGTTCACCGACCCGGCCGAGCCCTTGGCTGGAGGCTGTCGCGGCGACGATCGCGGACGATCTCACGGTCGCCCCACCGTCGTGGTCGGCGCGGACTCGAACCATCGATCCGCTCGCCGAGCTGAAGTCGTGGCGTGCCCACGTCGCCCGGGTCGCCCGGGTCGCCGAGCTGACGATCTGCAGCGATCGGGTGTTGCGCAGCCTGTTGGAGCGACCCCCCACCGGCGCCGACGAGCTCGGAGAACGTCTCGGCATCACGCCGCTGGCAGCGGCCAAGTTGCGGCCGTTGCCGAACGTTGCCGACGCGGTCGATCAGTCGAGCTCGACGATGACCGGTGCGTGATCCGACGGCATCTGGCCCTTGCGGGCATTGCGGTCGATGATGCTCCAACCACACCGCTCGGCGACTGACTTCGTCCCCATCACGAGGTCGATCCGCAGTCCACGGCCCTGATGAAAGTCGCCGGCCCGGTAGTCCCACCAGCTGTACAACTTGGCGTCGCTGTGGTGCAGCCGGAAGAGGTCGACCATCCCCCAGTTCTCCAACTCCCTCAGCAATGCACGCTCCGCTGGGCTGGTATGGGTGGCGCCGACGAACTTCGCCGGGTCGTAGACATCGATGTCGGCGGGCGCGATGTTGAAGTCGCCGGCGACGATCACTTGATCGGTCGGAGAGCTGAGCGCGGCGACGTGTTGCTTCAGTTGGGCAAGCCATCGCAACTTGTACTGATAATGGTCGTCGTCCAGGGATCGGCCGTTGGGGACGTACACGCTGCAGACTCGAACTCCGCCACATGTGGCCGTCACGATGCGGGCATCGGGATCGGGGTCGCCGGAGGCGAAGTTCATCGTGACCTCGTCGAGCCCGACCTTCGACAGGATGGCGACGCCGTTCCACTGGCCCTGCCCATGATGCGCGGCCTCGTAGCCCATATCCATGAACGTCAGCGCCGGGAACGCCTCGTCGCTGAGCTTCGTCTCCTGCATGCAGAGCACGTCGGGTTGCATGTCGGCGAGCCACTGCTCAACTCGTTCGAGTCGAGCCTTCAACGAGTTGACGTTCCAGGTGGCGATCCGCACAGCAACGACCGTAGCGAACTACGCCGACTTGGTACGGCGTCGGGTCGGCTTGGCCGCAGCGGGTGGCTCGACGGTGGGAGCTGCCGCCGCTGCCTTTCTGGGAGCACGCTTCTTGGCCTGCGGTGGCTCGGCCGCGACGGCCGAGCGAACCGGCAGGTTCGGCGCTG
>JBDTYA010000337.1:0-10054 GCA_040005915.1 Ilumatobacteraceae bacterium | reverse complement strand
AGTTGAACGTACTCTTACGGAACTCTTACGGCGATTTCGTGCATGGTCGACATGGGTCGACCAAAGTAGGGTCATGCCAGCCCAGGTTCGAGATCGCGTACAGGCGCGACGACCTGCGCAGCCGTTGCAGCATCATCGATACACGATCGTCAGCGACAACCATCTGCTGTGGTTATTGTCGGCGACCTTCGGGGTTGTGCTCACCGTGTGGCTCCGTCATGGAGGCTTCGGCGACCTCTCCGGGGGTGCGGTTCCGGCAGCCACGAGCCTGACGGCATTGTCGGGAATCGCCGCGTCGTTCGCCGGCCTGGCCGGGCTCGCTTTGGCGGGTCGGCCACTGGCAATCGAGCATCGGTACGGGCTCGATCGTGTGTTCATCTGGCATCGAATCCTCGGCGAGACGATGGCGGTCCTGGTTGGTGTGCACGTCGTCGCCAGCGTGTTCGCCTGGGGTCTCGGCACCGGGTTCGGTCCGGCGATCATCGATCTCACCGGACGTCAGACATACATGGCGTTGGCGTTCGTCGGCTCCCTCCTGATCGGGGCCGTGACCATCTCGTCGCTGCGCAGCATCCGTCGGCAGATGTCTTACGAAACGTGGTACTTCGTTCACTTGCTCGCCTACGCAGGCTTTGCGATCAGCTTCGGTCACGAGATCGTGTGGGGCGAACTCTTCGCCTACGATTCGTTCTCGCGGTGGATGTGGATTGCCCTGCACGTCGGCGTCGGCATCATGTTGATCCGCGGCCGGTGGGGACGGTTGATCGCCTCGGTGGTGCGGCCACTGCGCATCGCCAAGACGCGCAGACTCAACGACAACACCACCGAGATACGACTCGCCGGTGGAAACCTGCACGCGATGATCGGCGACGCCGGGCAGTTCGTCATCGTTCGGCCGTTGGTCAGAGGCCTGTGGTGGCAGGCGCATCCGTTCTCGTTGTCCGCAGCCCCGACGACCCATGGTCTCAAGATCTCCGTGAAGTCGCTGGGCGACGGCAGTGCCTCGATCGGGAAGCTTCCTGTCGGCACCAGGGTCGCCGTCGAGGGTCCGTTCGGCGCCTTCACTCCTCGGACGATCGCCGATCGCAAGGTGCTGTTCATCGTCGGCGGCATCGGCGTCACGCCTGTCAAGGCGATGCTCGAACGTCTCGACCGCCGGCATCAGCCGATCGTGCTCTACCGGGCCAGCCGTCACGACGATCTCGTCTACGCCAACGAACTGCGCGGCATGGCACGTGAACTTGGCGGCGAACTGATGACGTTGGTCGGCCCAACCGCCACGCTGGCCGTCAAGGATCCGTTCTCCGGGAAAGCCCTCCGCAGGGCCATACCGGACCTGACCGAACGTGTCGCGCTGCTGTGTGGGCCCGAGCGATTGCTCTGGGCAGGCCGCGCCGGTCTGCGCGAGGCCGGCGTGGCGGGCGACGACATTCATTTCGAGCAACCATGGTGGTGATTGGGTGAGTCAACGATCCAACGCCTCACTCGGAAGGCGCCTGCTGCCGGCGGTCATCATGACGTCCGCCGCGTCCGGATTGGTGGCCCTGCTCGACCAACCGTCGAGTGGCGCCGCCGTCGATCTTGGCGGCAACGCCGCTGCACCGCTCGAGACATCGACGACCGCCGTTGCTGGTGCCTCGACAGCGACACAGCCGTCAGCGCAACCGATCCAGCCGCCGGTGGTTTCGTCGACCGTGCCTGCCGTTGTGCCTCAGCCGACTGCCTCATCCACGCCGGCTGCGGCCTCAGCGGTTTGTCAGGGTCGGACCGTCGATGGCCCGACGATCGACACGCGGTGGGGCCCCGTTCAGGTCGAGGCAGTTGTGACGAGCGGCGGGCAGATCTGCAACGTCGACGCGATCCAGTCGCCCAATGATCACCGCCGGTCGGTGAGCATCAATCAGCAGGCGTTGCCGATCCTGCATACGGAAGCGATGCGGGCCCAAAGCGCGAACATCAACGGGGTCAGCGGCGCGACGATCACCAGTCGCGGCTATCAGAGCTCGTTGCAATCGATTCTCGACGGTCTCGGATGACCGACGCGTTGCTGACACGCAACTTCGTCCGCACTCATACGGTGATGGGGACGGTCGCCAGCGTCCATGTGCACGACGTCGCCGAGTTCGGGGTGATCAACGCCGCGGTCGACGCGGTGTGGACCGAGCTCGACCGATTGGAAGCGGTCTTCTCGACATTCCACACAACGAGCGTGATCAGCCGGATCAATCGTCGCGAGCTGCACCTGCTGGATGCCGGCGCAGAGCTGATCGAGGTCCTCGACGCGTGCACCTGGCTGGAGCACGTCAGCCGCGGCGCGTTCCGTGCCCGCCGCCCCGGCGGCGCGGTGATCGATCCCGCAGGGTTTGTGAAGGGCTGGGCAACAGAGTTGGCCGCGAAGCATCTCGATCGGGCGGGCTTGCAGCAGTGGTATCTGGCGGTCGGCGGCGACATCCAGACCAGAGGGTGCACTGGTGCCGGTGAGCCGTGGCGATTTGGCATCGCCGATCCCAACAGCGACGATCCGCGCGTCGTTCGAGCGATGGTCGAGGTCACTGGCGACGCGGTCGCGACGTCCGGCACAGCGGCGCGGGGTCGGCACCTGTGGGACGGTCGCGATGATCAGCCGGCTGCGTCGCTGGCGTCGATGACGGTCGTCGGCCCACACCTCACGTGGGCCGACGCGTTCGCAACCGCGGCCTTCGTGATGGGTACGGACGGTGTCGACTGGGTCGCCGGCCTCGAGGGGTACCGCGCTCTCGCCGTCACCTCCACGGGCGAGCTGGTGCATCGTGCCGCCCAGTGGTCGGCGCCTTTGCTACACGTTTAGGCGTCGACCGCGTGCGCGCGCAGATCGGCCAACGACGAGTACTCGAGGGCCGACAGGTGCGTCGCCGCAAGTCGCACTCTCGGTGCCGCCCCGGCCTCGAACGCTTCCTGCCAGCGGGCTGCGCACAAGCACCATTGGTCGCCCTCGCTGAGGCCGGCAAAACCGTACTGCGGCATCGGGGTCGACAGGTCGTTGCCGACGGCGCGAGAGAAGGTCAGGAACTCGTCGGTGGCGACAACACACACCACGTGCAGACCGGGGTCGTCGCCACGGTTCTCACAACAGCCGGTTCGGTAGTAGCCGGTCAGCGGATCGAGGGAGCACGATTGCAGCGTCTCGCCGAGCACGTTCAGCTGATTCATTTCACCATCGAAGCACGTATCGTGGCCGCATGCTTGATCCAATGATTCGCGACCTTGCTCGCGGCAAGAACTTCGGCTCCATCTCCTTCCACCTCCCCAACGGTTCCATCGCCACCCACGTCATGTGGGTCGACGCCGACGACGAGCACGTGCTCATCAACACCGAGGTCCACCGCGCCAAGTACAAGGCCATCGAGGCGAACCCCAACGTCACCGTTGCCATCTGGAACGTCGACAACGCCTATTCGTATGCCGAGGTGCGCGGCACCGTGGCCAGCGAGGTCCGCGGCCCCGAGGCTCGTGCCCACATCGACGCATTGTCGCAGAAGTACACGGGCAGCGACTACGGCAACGAGATCACCAGCGAGCGCGTGATCCTGCAGATCGCCCCGGTCAGGTCGCGAACCCAGGGTCTCTGACCGCGCTGGGTCGAAGCGCCGTCAGTTGGCGCTGACGCCCAAGGCTTTGCCGACCAAATATGTCGCTCCGCAGGCGATCAACAGGATCAGGACTTGGCGAATCGCGCTCCACGCCAGGCGGCGTTCGGCGAACTTGCCGATCAGCAGGCCGACCACCGCCGCGGCGGCGGCGCCGATGAGGATCGAGGCTGCCTTGGCCCCATTGCCGCTGCCGGCAAACCACGGGATGACCGGCAGGATCGCGCCGACGAGGAAGCAGATCAGTGACAACCCGGCCGCACTCCACGGCGAGCCGAGGTCGTCGGGATTGACACCCAACTCCTCACGAGCGTGTACTGCGAGCGCCATCTCGGGCACACGCATGACATCGGCGGCCGCCCCCAACGCGATCTCGCGGGTCATGCCATGTCCTTCGTACATCGCGGCGAGCTCGGCGGTCTCGGACTCGGTGTTGTGCGACAACTCGCGCCGTTCGACTGCGAGTTCGCGGAAGACCAGTTCGTTCTGCGCCGAGATGCTGACCCACTCGCCGGCGGCCATGCTGGTACCGCCGGCGATCGCTCCGGCGAGCCCGGCGAGGCGAACCACCGACGAGTCGACACCCGCCCCGGCGAACCCGATCACCAGCGACACGTTGGACACCAGCCCGTCGCTGACCCCGAACACTGCGGCACGGGCCAAACCGCCGGCGACCGAACGATGACCGGGATGCGATTCGGTCCGACGTCGGAACGCGGGGCGACTCATTCGGTAGACGTTACCTACTAGTGTCGCCATGGAGGGGAAGCTGCCGCCAGCGTTGCCGGGAGACACCGAATGACCACTATCAACATTGCCGACGACTGGCTCGATGCCGTTCGAGACTCGCTCGGTGCGCGCTCCGATCTCGTCGGGCGGCTCGAGCCGGCAATTCCCGCCGGGTACGACGAGCTCAACGACCCGACCGTCGCCGCACTCGACTTCGTCAACATCGACGCGTTGGCCGCCGGCGCCGCCGACGTCACCACCGACATGTTGCGGCGATCCGACGGCAGCTGGCGGTTCCGCATCTACCGACGAGGCGAGTCGATACCCCTGGCCGACATGTTGCCGTTGCTCGATCATCTCGGGTTGAGAGCGCTCGACGAGCGGGCCTTCGGTTTCACCGCCGACGGGATGACGGTGTGGCTGCACGACGTCGGCGTCGCGGTCCCTGCCGACGCCCAGTTGACCGACGAAATCAGGGCGGAGGTGGAGCGCGCGTTCCTCGCCGAGTTCACCGGCTCCATCGAGGTCGACGGCCTCAACCGGTTGATCCTGTCCGGTGGTCTGACCGCTCGCCAGATCGAGATCCTGCGCGCCTACTCGCGCTACCTGCGCCAGATCGGGTTCCCCTTCAGCCAGCAGTACATCGAGTCGACCCTGGTTCGTCACGCCAACATCAGCCGGTCGCTCGCGATGCTCTTCGCGACGCGGTTCGATCCGAAGGTCGCATCGTCCAACGGCAATGCCGACACCGAAGCCGCGCTGCGCGCCGACATCGACGAAGCCCTCGATGCCGTGCCGAGCCTCGACGACGATCGCACGTTGCGTTCGTTGCTGGCATTGATCGATGCAACCGTCCGAACCAACGCGTTCCGGCCCGGCGACCTTGGTGGTCTGCGACCCGTCCTCGCGTACAAGTTCGACACCTCGAAGGTGCCCGACCTCCCACTGCCGCGCCCGATGTTCGAGATCTGGGTGTGCTCACCACGCGTCGAGGGCGTGCATCTGCGCAACGGTCGCATCGCTCGCGGCGGGATCCGGTGGAGCGACCGGAGGGAGGACTTCCGCACCGAGGTCCTCGGTCTCGTCAAGGCGCAGATCGTCAAGAACGCGGTCATCGTGCCGACCGGAGCCAAGGGTGGCTTCGTGTTGAAGAAGCCGCCGGCCGGTGCCGACGAGTTCCGTGCCGAAGGTGTCGCTTGCTACCGGGAGTTCATCTGCGGCCTGCTCGACCTGACCGACAACATCGTCGCCGGCGCCATCGTCCCGCCGCCCGACACCGTCCGGCTCGACGGAGATGATCCGTACCTGGTGGTCGCCGCCGACAAGGGCACGGCGACCTTCAGCGACATCGCCAACGAAATCGCCGCCGACTACGGGTTCTGGATGGGAGACGCGTTCGCGTCGGGTGGCAGCGACGGCTACGACCACAAGGCCATGGGCATCACGGCCCGCGGCGCGTGGGAGAGCGTGCGCCGCCACGCCCGCGTGCTCGGCAAGGACGCCGATCGCGACGAGATGGCGATCGTTGGCATCGGCGACATGTCGGGCGATGTCTTCGGCAACGGCATGCTGCAGTCGTCGCACATCAAGTTGGTCGCGGCGTTCGATCACCGCCACATCTTCATCGACCCCGACCCCGATCCGGCCTTGTCGTTCGACGAACGCCGGCGCCTGTTCGACCTGCCGCGTTCCAGCTGGGCCAACTACGACACGACGCTGCTGTCGCCCGGTGGTGGTGTGTATGCGCGGACGCTGAAGGCCATCACGCTGAGCCCCGAGGCGCGCAAGAAGCTCGACACGACGCAGGCCGTGTTCACACCCAACGCGCTGCTGTCGACGATCCTGCGAGCCCCTGTCGACGTGCTGTGGAACGGGGGCATCGGCACGTACGTGAAGGCTTCGACCGAGACTCACGCCGAAGTCGGCGACCGAGCCAACGACGGGCTGCGCGTCAACGGCATCGACCTGCGCTGCAAGATCGTGGCCGAGGGCGGCAACCTCGGCCTGACGCAGCGCGGGCGGATCGAGTTCGCGATCAAGGGTGGTCTGGTCAACAACGATGCGATCGACAACTCCGCCGGTGTCGACTGCAGCGACCACGAGGTCAACATCAAGATCCTCCTCGGCGCAGTGATGGCCGAGGGCAAGATGACCCTCGAGCAGCGCAACGAGTTGTTGCACGAGATGACCCAGGAGGTCTCCGATCTGGTGCTCGATGACAATCGTTCCCAGACGCTGACTTTGGCGATCGCCCGCCGCCAAGCGCTGCCGATGGTCAACGTCCATGCCCGGTACCTGCATGTGCTCGAGTCCGAGGGTTGGCTCAACCGGACCCTCGAGTTCCTGCCGACCGACAAGCAGATCGCCGATCGGCAGTCCGCCGGCCTGGGTCTGACGACCCCGGAGTTCGCCGTCGTGCTGGCGTACACCAAGAGCGTCAACATGACCGAGATGGTTCGCACCGAGTTTCCCGACGATCCGTATCTCGAGCCTGATCTCGTTCGGTACTTCCCGACAAAGCTGCAGTCCCGCTACAGGCCGGAGATCCTCGACCACCGGCTGCGCCGCGAGATCATCGCCACCCAAGTCGCCAACCAGATGGTCAACCTGTCGGGCATCTCGTTCGACAACCGCATGACCGAGGACACCGGCGCCGGCGTCGTCGATGTCATGCGCGCGTGGGTGGCAGCGCGCGACATCTTCAACTTCCCGACGATGTGGGATCAGATCGAGGCGCTGCCGAACCACGTCAAGCTCGACACGCAACTCGAGATGTTCCTCGAGGCGCGTCGCATGGTCGAACGCGGCGCACTGTGGTTGTTGCGGCACCGCCGTCCGCCGCTCGACATCGCCAATGTCGTCGCCGAGTTCAAGCCGGGCATCACCGAGTTGTCGAGCACCCTCGAGTCGAACCTGCGTGGCAAGGTCCGCGATCAACTCTTCGCCAGCGAAGCAGCGCGACTCGCCGCCGGCTGTCCCGAATCGATCGCCCAACGTTCGGTCGTGTGGCCGTTGATGCACACCGGGTTCGACATCATCGACCTCGCCGAACAGCAGAAGTTGACAGTCCGCGAAACCGCGGCCGCCTACTGGGAGATGTTCGATCTCCTCGACCTCGGCTGGTTGTGGGATGCGGTCGGCATGTTGCCGCGCAACGATCGGTGGCAGACACAGGCCCGCTCGGCGTTGCGCGACGACCTGATGGGCGCGCTTGCCGGCTTGGCCGAGGAAGCGGTGTCAGTCGGGGGAGGTCGCGAGTGGTCGGCAGCCAACGAGCGCGTCGTGACACGCACGATGGCGATGTTCGCCGACATCCGGCGCGCCGATGTCTACGACCTCACCACCTTGTCGGTTGCGCTCCGCCAACTCCGCAACCTCGTCCTCATCACCCAGCGCCCCGACGCATCGTGACCCGCGGGCGAGACCGCACGCCCAGGGCGTACCGCCTCACGTAGGGTGGAAAGCGAATGAGTAGCGGCCCGAGATTCCGATTCGCGCCATCACCGACCGGGTTCTTCCACGTCGGCGGGGCGCGCACCGCGCTCTACAACTGGGCGTTGGCCAAGCGGCTGGGCGGCACGTTCGTCCTGCGGATCGAGGACACCGACGAGGCCCGCAACCGCCCCGAGTGGACCGAGGGGATCATCGACGCGCTGTCGTGGATCGGTATCGAGCACGATGATCCCACGTTCGAGGGCCCGTACTACCAGAGCCACTACGCGCAGGCTCACCTCGCTGCCGCACACCGGTTGTTCGAGGATGGCGCGGCGTACTACTGCGACCTCACCTCCGAGCAGATCCAGGAGCGCGCCAAGGCCTCGGGAGCCAACGGCTACGACGGCTATTCCCGCGACCGCGGGCTGGGGCCGGCGCCAGGACGGGTGCTCCGCTTTCGGGTGCCCGCCGGGGCGACGACCGTGCACGACCTCGTTCGTGGCGACGTCGTGTTCGAGCACACCACGATCGAGGACTTCGTCCTGTTGCGTGGCAACGGCACCCCGATGTTCCTGCTCGCGAACGTCGTCGACGACATCGAGATGGGCATAACAAACGTTGTGCGTGCCGAGGAGCACCTACCCAACACGCCCAAACAGCAGTTGTTGTGGAATGCCCTCGGCCACGAGCCGCCCGTGTGGGGCCACGTGCCGTTGCTGGTCAACGAGCAGCGCAAGAAGCTGTCGAAGCGCCGCGACAAGGTGGCGGTCGAGCAGTACCGCTCGGAGGGCTATCTCCCCGAGGCGATGGTCAACTACCTGATGACGCTCGGCTGGTCGCCGCCCGGCGATCAGGAGATCGTTCCGTGGTCGACTATCGAGGCCGCGTTCCGGCTGGAGGATGTCAACCACTCGCCGGCCTTCTTCGACATCAAGAAGCTCTCGGCGTTCAACGGCGAGTACATCCGAATGCTGTCGACCGACGGGTTCATCGAGGCCTGTCAGCCGTTCCTGCATTCCCCCGACGTTCCGTGGCCCGCCGATCGCTTCGATCCTGCCAAGTTCGCCGCGCTGGCACCGGTGGTGCAGTCGCGCGCGATCGTCCTGTCGGAGGTTCCCGGCGTCATCGACTTCGTGTTCCTCGCCGATCCGCACGTCGACCGCGACGCATGGGAGAAGACAATCTCCGCGCCGGGTGCCGAGGCGGTGCTGGTCGAGACGACCGCCGCCTACAGGGACCTGCGACGGTGGGATGCGGATGCGTTGAAGGAGACGCTTGAGGCCGTCGGCGAGAAGCACGGTCTGAAGAAGGGCAAGGCGCAGGCGCCCATCCGCGTCGCGGTCACCGGACGCACTGTCGGCCCGCCATTGTTCGAGGCTCTGGAAGTGCTGGGGCGGGAGGAAGTTGTCAGGCGACTGACGATGGTGTTGCAGGCGTGAGCGACCTCGATCCTCTGCTCGCGGTCACACCGCCGCAGGGGACAGCGGTGGTCGTCGGGGATCCGACACCGGTCGGCGGTACGCGCATCATCCGGCAACGCAAGTGGCCGCGCCGGCTGTTGCTCGGCGCGATCATTTCGTTGCTGGTCGGCGCCACGTACTATGCAGTCACGCTGTCCCAGGTTCACTCCACCGGACGCAGTGACCAGACTCGTACGGTCGACGCGATCGTCGTGATGGGCGCCGCCCAGTACGACGGGCGCCCATCGCCGCAACTCGCTGCCCGCCTCGACCATGCCGCGGATCTGTGGTCGCAGGGTGTCGCCCAGGTGATGGTCGTCACCGGCGGCAATCAGCCGGGCGACCGATTCACCGAAGCCGAAGCGTCCGCCAAGTACCTGATCGAGCACGGCGTGCCGGCGAAGTCGATCCTGAAGGAATCGCTGGGCCACAGCTCGTATGCGTCGCTCGACGGTGTGGCCACGCTGCTGCACCAGCGCGGCCTGCGCAGCGTGCTGTTGGTCAGTGACCCGTTCCACGAGCTGCGCTCGCGCTTGATCGCCCAAGAGCTCGGGCTCACCGCGTACGTCTCGCCGACGCGCACCAGCCCGGTGCGCGGCAACGCGGCGACCGTCAGGGAGTTGGAAGAGGCGGCCGGTATCTCGCTCGGTCGGATCATCGGATTCAAGCGCCTCCTGTCGATCACCGGCTGATTGGCGGGGTGTGACCGATCGCGGTCGGTTGTTAGACTTCCGGTTCCACGGGCTCGCCCCGATGGGGAATGGTGTAATTGGTAACACAGCAGTTTCTGGTACTGTTATTCAG
>JBDTYA010000336.1:0-8229 GCA_040005915.1 Ilumatobacteraceae bacterium | reverse complement strand
CCGCTGGTGTTCGGCATCCTGCTGTCACGCAAGGCCTACGCGTTGGCGAAGACGGCGATGGTCGCCCAGCTCGCGCCGGAACGCACCGAACTGGTCTCGGCCAGCGGTCATCTGGCGCGCACCGGAACGATCGCCGGGGGTGTCGGCACAGCGATCGGCGGCGGCCTGATCGCGCTGGTCGGCGTGAAGTGGTTGCCCGTGGCAGCCGCAGTGCTGTTCGTCGTCGCCGCGTTCCTGGCCAGCCGCATTCCGGCGGTTGCGGTCGAGGCGCGCGTCGAGAGCGCAGTGATCCGCGTCGAGACACCGATCGATGTCCGGCGCGGGGCACCGGCAGTCGCGACGATTCGCGCGGCCGAAGGCGCACTCACATTTCTGCTGGCGTTGTCGATCAAGCGAGGTGGCGGCGACGAGTGGATCTTCGTTTCGGCGCTCGTTGCCGCGGGTATCGGCACCTTCCTCGGCACGATGGTCTCACCGCGGTTGAGCCGCGCGTTCTCGACCGATGGGATCATCGTGCTGACGCTTCTCGTACCCGGAGCGATGTCGGCATTCGGTGTGCTGACCATCGGCAGCCTCAGCATCGTCGCCATTGCGTTGGCGATCGGCCTCGGCGGCAGTGTCGCGGCCCGGGCGATGGATGCGCTGTACGGCGGCGTGCCGCACCTGATGCGCGGCCGGGTGATCGCCCGCAACGAACTGCTCTTCCAATTGGCCAACGTCACCGGCGCGGCCGTAGCCGTGCTCGTGTACCCGGGACCGCGGGTCGGCTTTGCTGCGGTCGCCGCGGCGCTGATCGTCGGCGGGGTGTTCTACGCCTCGCAACTGCGACTGCCGCTTCGTCACGAGGCCGGCCGTTGGCTGCTCGGTCAACGCCCGCGGCGGCCGGGCGACGGCCTGCCGTTGGCCCTGTTGGCGGAGGCCAACCAGTTCGCATTGCAGGGTGATCACTACGTCGCGCTGGTCGTGGCCGACAGCGCCGTTCGCGTTCTCGACGCCCGCACCCAGGCGTCGTCGGAGTCGATCGTGCAACCGGCCTGGGACGCGATGCGGGAATGCGTGGCCGCAGTGATTGCCGGGAGGTTGGCAGCGACCGCCGAGGAATCACGGGCGGTCATCGATGCGGCCGCAGCGTTGATCGCTGAACGTTCCTTGCACCCTGGCGAGTGGAGCGGTGGGCGGGGCGCGGTCGGCTAACCGGCAGGCACGACGGTGGGTGGCAACTCGATCTGCCAGTCGGACCCGATCAAGTCGAGGTTGAACTGCAGCGTCTGGAACTGCTCGTCGTGGTCGTGCACATCGACGTCGATCCGCACCTTCTTGCCCTCTTCGACGACCGGTGCGAGGCGTAGCAGCTTCCCGTCGTCGGCCACCACTACCTTGCCATCGCCGTCGGTGACCAACGCCTCATCGCGGGAATCTATGAACTTCACCGTGGCGACGTCCTTGGTCGACTTGATCAGCTCGGCCTGCACATCGAGCCCGATCGAGGCACCTTCGCCTCGCGGCTCGATGAACACCGGCAACGGATCGGGGTCGGTGCTCGATGCCTGGGCGAACCAGCGGACGATCTTGTCGTAGACCGCACTGGCGCGTACCTCGGGATTTTCGGGTGAGCCGGAAGTGCAGGCCGCCAGGATCAACACGATCGCAGCGAGCACCCACATTCGGCCGCGCACGGCAACGAGCACGCGGGAACAGTACCACCCGACCCCCGTGGCAGGTCCGACGTTTGTTCAGAGGCCAGGGAGTCGGCTGGGCGGCTGAAGAATGGCCGGCTCGCAGGCGATCCCGGTAGAAATGACAGCGATGGCCCAGTCGCAGATGTTTCGATCGCTCGAACATCGAAATGCCCGCCTGTTCTTCCTCGGCCTGAGCCTCAGCAACATCGGGTCCTGGATCCAGATGACGGCGGTCTCGCTGCTGGTCTATCGCCAGACCGGCAAAGCCACCGATGTAGGGATCACCCTGTTCTGCCAGTTCCTTCCGATGCTGCTGTTGGGTGTCTGGGCAGGGGCGATCGCCGACCGCGTCGACAAGCGCAGGATGACGATGATGACGCAAACCGGCCAGGCGGTGCTGGCCATCCTGCTCGGCTGCCTTGCGCTCGCCGGGTTGGCGCCGCTAGGGATCATCTACCTGGTCTCGCTGGCCAACGGTGTCGTGCAGGCTGTCGACAATCCGGCACGACGGGGGTTCGTGATCGAACTGGTCGAGCCCCGGCACATCTCCAACGTCGTGTCGCTCAACACGGCCGTCATGACCGGGTCGCGGATCTTCGGGCCGGCCCTGGCCGCGCTGATGGTTCGCTGGCTGGAGCCGGGCTGGCTGTTCATCATCAACGGCGCGTCGTTCGCCGCCATCCTGTGGCCGATCTGGCGCATCGACATGACCCAGCTGTACATCTCGCCGCCGGCGTCGCGGGGCGGGCAGCCGGTGCGTGAGGCGCTGCGGTTCGTGCGGCACAACCGCCGCCTGCTGGTGTTGTTCGTGGTCTTCACGGTGATCGGTACATTCGCGTTCAACTACGGCGTGTCGTTGTTGAAGCTCGCCGATCTGCGGTTCGGCAACAAGGACCTCTTCGGCTGGCTGCTGGCGGTGACCAGCGTCGGCAGCCTGGTCGGCTCGCTGATGACGGCAGCTCGCCCGCGCGTCGGTTCGGCGTGGTTCTTCGGAGCCGCGGTGGTGCTCGGCCTCAGTGGGTTCGGTGTGGCGTGGGCTCCGTCGATCTGGGTGGCCTACGCGATGAGCATTCCGCTGGGTGCAGGCGGCGCGGCTTTCATCGCCGCGCTCAACGCGATCTCGCAACAGGAGAGCCCGCCCGACATGCGCGGCAGGTTGCTCGCGCTCGGCGCCGTTGCGTTCCTCGGCACCACTCCACTCGGCGCGCCGATCACGGGATGGATCGCCGACCACGTCAGTGCCGAGTGGAGCCTCGGCTACGGCAGCGTCATCGCCGTGGCATGTGCCGGCGTCGGCGCGAACGTTCGACGTCGGTCAATGAGCACGAATGTTCCATCCGGTGATCACGTAGTGACCGCGCTTGTCGGAGACGATCCCTACGGAGGCGGCATCGTTCTGCAGAACGGCCCCGGCCTCGGGATCCAGGCCGACTAGACGGGTCGTCAGCATGCGGCTGAGGTGGCCGTGGGTGAACACGATCGCTGTGCGCCCGACTGCGGTGCGCTCGAGCTTGGCGATGAATGAATCGCAGCGGGCGATCACCTGGTTCAGGCTCTCGCCCCGGGGGCAGCCGTCCCTGAACAACTCCCAGCCGGGGTGCAGATCGTCTATCTCGGCCGAGGTCAGCCCCTCGTAATCGCCGTAGTCGTACTCGGCGAGGGCATCGGTCACGGTCGCCTCCGTGCCGGGAACGGCGCGCCGCGCCGTCTCCATCGCCCGTTGCAACGGACTGGTGAACACGAGTGGCAGCGCCCCCTCGGACAACGTCGCCAGCAGTGGCGGCAGCCGGTCGGCCTGGTGCCTGCCCTTCTCGGTCAGCGGAAGGTCTGTGCGTCCGGTGTGTCGTCCGTTCTCGGACCACTCGGTGGCACCGTGGCGTACGAGCAGTATCGACGAGGGACCGGCGACCGGTGGATCAGGCACGAGGTCACACCGTAGGCGAGACCGCGTGCCGACGAGGCTTGCGGGGATACGGACTCGTCGCGGCTGGCACTCGCTAACCTGAAGTGCCAGATGCTCGACGAACGCAAGACCTCCATCCTCCGGGCCGTCGTGCAGGAGTACATCACCACGGCGCAGCCCGTGGGGTCGACCCACATCGCCGATCTTCCAGGGGTCAGGGTCAGTTCGGCGACGGTTCGCAACGAGATGGCGGTGCTCGAGCAGGAGGGCTACCTGGCGCAGCCGCACACGTCGGCCGGCCGGGTCCCCACCGACAAGGGCTACCGGTTCTTCGTCGACCACATCACGACCCCCGGACGACTCGATTCCGCAGCGACGCAGCGTGTCGGCACGTTCTTCGACACGGCTCACGGTCGTCTCGAGGAGTTGTTGCACCAGACGACGAACCTGCTCGCGCAGGTCACTCATCACGCTGCGGTGGTCGTCGGTCCGCGAGCCGAGTTGGCCACCGTGCGATCCGTGCAGATCGTCGGTCTCTCCGCCCGTCACGCGTTGGTGGTCGCCGTGTTGAGCAACGGCACCGTCGACAGCCAGACCGTCGACCTCGGTGCCGAGACGTCGGACCTGCGCATCTCGGCGTCGTCTGCCCACCTTCAGGCTGCGATGGTCGGCCACTCGATCGACGCCGCGACCATCCACCCGTCGGGCGATCCGGCGGTCGACTCCTTGTGCGAGGCCGCGCTGCACGCGCTGCGCGAGATGAGCAACGACGAGTCGGTGTTCGTCGGTGGGGCATCATCGATGGCCCGGGCGTTCGACGCGGTCGACACCGTGCGCAACGTCCTGCGCACGCTCGAGCAGCAGTACGTCGTCGTGTCGCTGGTCCGTGACATCCTCGACCGCGGCCTCTCGGTGGCCATCGGCGCCGAGCACGGTGTGGAGCCGCTCGCCGTCTGCTCGGTGGTCGTCGCCCCAGTGATGGTCGACGGCGATCAGGTCGGCACGATCGGCATTCTCGGACCCACCCGGATGGATTACCCACAGGCATTGGCCACGGTCGAGGTCGTCAGCGACCGTCTGGCCAGAAGACTTGGCGAGGGAGCCGCATAGTGGCCGACTACTACGAGTTGTTGGGTGTTTCTCGTTCCGCCACGTCTGACGAGATCAAGAAGGCATATCGCCAGCGCGCACGTGAGCTGCACCCCGACGCCAACCCCGGTGACCCTGCGACCGAGGACCGGTTCAAGCAGGTCGCCCAGGCGTACGAAGTTCTCGGTGACCCCGACACGCGGGCGCGCTACGACCGGTTCGGCGAGGCCGGCGTCGGGTCCGCAGCGGGTGGGCCAAACCTCGGCGACATGTTCAGTGGTGGCGGGTTCGGCGATCTGTTCGACGCGTTCTTCGGTGGCAGCGGTGGTAGTCCTTTCGGCGGTGCCGGGCGTGGTCCCGCCGGGCCACCGCGTGGCCAGGACCTGGAAGTGGTCGCCGACATCGAGTTCGCTCAGGCGGTGTTCGGCGCGACGGTGGCGGTCGAGGTACGCACCGCTCTGCGCTGTGATGACTGTGGTGGCTCGGGCGCGGGTTCTGGAACGCAACCCGTGACCTGCTCGGAGTGCAACGGCCGCGGCCAGGTGCAGCGGGTACGCCAGAGCATGCTCGGGCAGATGGTCACGGCCAGTGCCTGCCCGCGCTGTGCCGGCCTCGGCCAGATCATCGTGACGCCTTGCCCCACGTGCAGCGGCGAGGGACGATCGATCACCGAGAAGACGTACCAGGTCGACGTTCCGGCCGGCGTCGATACGGGTTCGACGTTGCGGTTGACAGGCCGCGGCGCGGTCGGCCCACGCGGTGGTGGTACGGGAGACCTGTACGTGCACATTCGCGTCGGTGCCCACGAGATGTTCACCCGCGAAGATGACGATCTCGTGGCCCAACTGCCGATCTCGATCGCGCAGGCCGCGCTCGGCACCAAGATCCTGCTGCCGACTCTCGATGGCGAGGAAGAGATCTCGGTGCCGGTCGGTACGCAACCCGGCAAGGAGTTCGTGTTCCGTCAACGTGGTGTCCATCGCCTGCACGGCCGTGGTCGTGGAGATCTGCGGGTCCGGATCGACGTCCAGGTCCCCACGAAGCTCACCGACTTCGAGACAGAGCTGTTGACGAAGTTCGCCGAGTCGCGTGGCGAGTCCGTGGGCAACAACGAACACGGGTTGTTCTCGCGCATCAAATCCGCCTTCTCGTGAACCCGGTCCTGCGCGGTTCGGCCGCGCACGTTTTCGTCCACTCCCTCGAGGCGCCGGAGCTGAATGACGAAGACGACCACCATCTCCGCAGGGTCCTGAGAATCCGCCAGTCCGACGTGGTGACGGTCGGCGACGGCGCCGGTCGCTGGGTGTCCGCCCGGCTGACGGCAGGGGGCCTGTCGATCGAATCGGAGCCAGAACTCGGCGACGCGCCCAAGGCGTCGATCGTCATCAGCGCGATCCCGAAGGGTGATCGTCCGGAACTGATCGTCCAGAAGTTGACCGAACTCGGAGTGACCGCAATCGGGTTCATGGATTGCGCGCGCAGTGTGGTGCGATGGGACGCCGAAAGGGCCTACAACCAATCCCGACGATTTCGTCGAGTGGCCCGTGAAGCCGCCATGCAGTCGCGACGGCTGTGGTTGCCGGAGGTGCTCGACGTGGCGGCGTTTGCGGAGGCGATCACGGAGAACTGTGCCATCGCCGATCCGTCCGGCGACGCACTGCAGCGGTCGGTCGACACGGTCTTGGTGGGCCCGGAGGGCGGGTTCACGGACGGTGAACTCGACTCCGTCACGAAAAAGGTCGTGCTTTCAGAAAACGTGCTGCGAGTGGAAACTGCGGCACTCGCTGCGGCTTTCTTGCTGACTCAGCGTCACGATCCATCCTGATTTCCCACGGAGAGTTGTATTTTCTCAACATATCTGCCACAGTTGCCGATGCAATTGTGGCTAGGCGGGTTAGCGGAGGAGAGCGGGGCCAATGCGCGAGTTCGATGAAGACGATGTTTCGGCATCTCCATACAGTCGGAAGGTAGGCGAACGCCTGCGGGTCATACGGCGACAGAAGCGTTTGTCGTTGCAAGAGGTCGAGGCGACTTCCAGCGAAGAGTTCAAGGCGTCGGTGCTCGGTGCGTACGAACGTGGCGAGCGGGCCATCTCGGTGCCGCGTCTCGAGCGACTGGCGAAGTTCTACAACGTGCCGGTCGATCAGCTGTTGCCACGCGAAGACATCACTGCGCCCGTGGAGGGCGACTCGGCCGGCAAGAAGTTGGCGGTCGACCTGTTGAAGCTCAGCCAGTTGCGCGGTCAGCCGTTCGAGATGCTGGTGCGCTTCTTGAAGATGATCCAGGTGCAACGCCAGGACTTCAACGGCAAGGTCATCACGGTCCGCGGCGACGACACTCGAGCCATCTCGGCGATGCTCGACGTGCCGGTCGACCAGGTCGGTCAGCGCCTCGATGCGCTCGACCTGCTGTACCGTCCGATGTAGTGATCGCCCGCCCCGCCGAGCCATTCGGCGCCTACATCCACATCCCGTTCTGCAGGCATCGTTGCGACTATTGCGCGTTCGCGACGTGGACCGATCGCGACCATGTGATCGACGACTACCTCGACGCGTTGCGTGTCGACATCGACCGTGCCGGCCTTGCGTCGGTCAGCAGCGTGTTCGTCGGCGGCGGCACGCCGACGCGTGTCCCGGCCGCGGATCTCGCGTCGGTGTTGGCGGTCGTTCCATTGGCTGCCGGCGCCGAGGTGACGATCGAATGCAACCCCGATGACGTGACTCGCCAAATGATGTCGACATATGCGGCCGCCGGCGTCAACCGCATCAGCATCGGTGTGCAGTCGATGGTGCCATCGGTCTTGGCGTCACTCGGTCGCACTCACGTGCCGGCCAACGTGGAGCGGGCCGTGGACGCGGTGCGCGCCGCCGGCATCCCGACCTTCAACGTCGACATCATCTACGGCGGCGCTGGGGAGACGATCGCCGATTGGCGAGCGACCCTGCTCGGTGTGCTCGCTCTCGAGCCGCCTCATGTGTCGGCCTACGCGTTGACGATCGAAGCCGGCACGCCGTTGGCCGAGGACCCGTCGCGCCATCCTGACGACGACGACCTCGCCGACAAGTACGAGTTGGCCGACGACTTGTTGGCCGGCGCCGGCCTCGCCAACTACGAGGTCAGCAACTGGGCTGTGCCCGGCCATGAGTGCCGGCACAACGTCTTGTACTGGCAGCAGGGCAACTACCGCGGGTTCGGCTCGGCGGCGCATTCGCACAACGACGGTCATCGTTGGTGGAACGTTCGCACTCCGGAGCGGTACGTCGCCGCTGTGCAGGCAGGGGAGTCCACCGAGGCCGCGGGGGAAGACCTCGACGGCGAGACCCGCCGCATCGAAGGCCTGCAGCTGGCGCTACGGATGAGCGACGGAGTGCCGATCGCAGCGCTGGATGTCGATGGTCTCGAGGGTCTGGTGGTGACGGATGGCGAGCGGGTACGCCTGACCCGTAGCGGCCGTCTGCTGGCCAATGAGGTATCGATGCGGCTGCGCTGACTGGTAGTCTTTCGGTCCTACACGGGCGTGTAGCTCAGTTGGTTAGAGTGCCACCTTGACATGGTGGA
>JBDTYA010000335.1:0-6375 GCA_040005915.1 Ilumatobacteraceae bacterium | reverse complement strand
GCCAGCGGCATCGTCAGTTTCGAGACGGCAGCCAGCATCAGCGCTTATCCCAAGGAGATCATGGCGCAGGCCGCGACCCAGCGCTCTCAGTTGCAGGCACAGGCAACCGTCAACGCCGGCCAGTCCGCCGCGACCGGTTCCGGTCAACTTGTCGGGGCCTGAGACAACAGTCGAGAAGATTGATGCAACCGAAACTTGCGTACAAGACCCTGGGAGGCATCGTGCCCTGCCCTGCAGGATGGCTGCTCGTCCCAGCGCGTCTTGCCGGAGTCACGGTCAATACTGAGGAGGTAGAGATCTTCGCCACCTTGCTCGACGTGCTCGAGTACAAGCCGAAGTTCGACGCCGCTGCCATCTACGCGCCGGTCGGGTTCAACGAGGAACCGGCGGGGCCGTACCGGGCCTGCGACATGGAAGCGCGGGAGTTGATCGGTTGGCCGAGGGTCATCGGTGTCAGCCCGATGCCGTCGCGCGCCGCGTTGCGCGCCCGTTCGCGCGAGGCCGCCCGAGATCTCGAGCCGTGGCTGACCAACGCCGACTTCCGCCGGTTCAAGTGGTGGCGCGAGGCCGAGCGCGAGTTCCAGCCGTTCCATCAGCGGATGTTCTTCGCCGCGCACCCCGATCTCAGCTTCACAGCGCTCAACGGCGACCAGCCGTTGAACACGTCACCACACCATCCGGAGGGTGTGTTGCAGCGCATGCAGCTGCTGCGCGAGAAGCTGCCCGGTGTCGAGGAAGTCATCCTCGGTGTGCCGCCCACAGGTGCGGGGCAGCTCCACCTGTTGCAGGCCTGCGCGTTGGTGTATACGGCGCGGCGCGCCGCTGCCCGTGCCATGAATCGATTGCCGATGGACCCGAGTTGGGACGAGAGCGGCATGCGCATGGAACTGGTGCGCTGAGAGACCCGCTAGGTGACGAGCTGCGGCTCGTCGACCGGAGTGGCAGGGGTCGGTGTCCGGCCGAACGCCCACACCAACACTGCGAGCGTGATGGCCAGCCGTAGCGCGCCCCGCGCCGCATCGGACGGCACCAGCCACGTCGGCGCCAGGGCGACGACCGCAACGAGGGTGATCCACGGGAACCGGCGACCGTCGAGCAGGTCCCAGATCAGCACGCCGACGACCAGTCCCGGCGTGTAGTAGCTCCAGGTGGCCGGGTCGACGGCGATGCGCATGGCGATGGCGGCGGCGATCGCGGACTCCGGCCGATCGCGCAGCACCAGGATCAGGGCGACTCCCATGCACGCGATCAACTGGCCGACACGCAGCCAATCGGGCAGCGACGCATCGGTCAGCCCGAGCAGGGACAACACCGAATCGCCTGCCAGATCGACCGTCGGCCGCAACGCCTTCAACGAGTCGGGCGCGCCGACGATGAACGGCAGCCAGGCCACCGCAGCGACTGCGCCGGCGACGACAGGGGCGCGCAGATCTCGCGGTCGGGTCGCCAGCGTCAGTGGCCAGAAGATGATTCCCCATGGCTTGCAGGCGACGGCGATGCCGATCGCAACGGCTGCGGTGAGGGGGCGTCCGGCGCGCACCTCGTAGAGCGCGACGACAGCGCCGGTCAACGTGAGGGCGTCGTCGAGGTGTCCGTAACCACCGAGCTTGGCCCACGTGAAGGCCAGCAGGCAGCCGCCGAGCAGCACGACGAGCTCGAAGTGGATCACTCCGCGAACGAGCCGAACTGTCAGTTCCTGCAGCCGCACGACCAGCAGACCGAGGGCTGCGCAGACGATGGTGGCGAGGACGAAACCATCGCGCGGCGTGTGCGAGAACATCCACGCCAGCAGCAGTGACAGCGGCCCGGTTTGCACGTCGCGGTGGGTCACGTACACGTGCAGCCCGGAGGACCCGAACATCGATCGCCCGGCATAGACGAACTCTCCCCAGTCGCCGCGGCCTCCGGACACCACGCCCGCAGTCAATGACACGACAGCGATGACGTAGTAGCGCCAATGCGCGACCCGCCTGAGCGGATGATCCACTTCCACACCCGGCGTCCTATCGCGGCATCGCGTCGCCGGGCAAAAGCCAAGGAGCCGGGCCCGCAGGCCCGGCTCCTTCAGATTGCTGCTGATCAGAGGATCAGAAGGTCATGCCTGCGCAATCGCCGGCGGCGCCACTGAGGGTGTACGTATCAATGGGAGCGGAAGCAACGGCAGCCTTGTCGTCGCCACCGCCAACAACACCGTCAGGACCGTTGTTTGCCGGGACGGCTGATCCTTTGGCATACACGTTGACCGTGAACTTCGAGGATGCCGAGTGCAGCAGGCCGGCGTCAACCAGAGCCTGCTGAGAAGCGGTGTAGCTACCGTTGTTGGCGCTGTAGGACTCCTCGGCAGTCTGGAGGGTCGTGGCATCGGACTTGCAAGCGCTGGTCTTGCCCTTGTTCGTGATACCGGTCACCGCGAACACCGTGACGGTGGCCAGGATGCCGAGGATCACGATGACGATCAGCAATTCAACGAGCGTGAAGCCCTTGTCCTGCTTGGTCTCTTCAATTTCGATGTGGTTTTCCATTTGTTAGCGTTCCTCCCGCTTTTAGGGTTGTCATCCACGTTGTGAACGCTCTCGGATGTTGTCCCCGCAAGCGCAAATAGATGATCGGATGGACCGGCCGATTCCTTGAGAGGAAAATTCGCAAGCATTTCTCAAGGGTTTGGTATCAAGCGTCAAGGCGCGCAGACCGATACATCTCGTATGCGACGCAACGACAAGAAGTGGATGGAACTGGACGATCTGTTGGAGCCGTTCCTGCCGGCGGAGCACGCCGAGACGGGCACAGTCGTCGCTGTCGAGTTCCGCAACAGGCTCGTCAAGCTCGAGCAGCAGGTGATGTCGCAGTACACCTCGATGGCCGCATATGCGACGATCGCCAAGCAGGATGTCGAGGCCGTCAGGGTCGAGTCACGTTCTGATCTCGATCGGTCGCAGTCCACCGTCATCGGCCTCACCGAAAAGCTGCGCAACGAGGTGAACACCCGCCTCGACGGTCTCGAGCGGAGTTCGGTCGGTGGCGATCTCAGTGCCGATGATGCGACTCGGCTGGCTCGGGTCGAGGGCGATCTGGCGTCGGCGATCGAAGCACTGCAGCAGTGCTTGGCGGAGAACCAGGAGTTGCGCACGCAGGTAGCCGGGTTGGTCGAGCAGCAGATGCAGGAGCAGGGTTGGCTCGTCAGCAGCGGCACGTCCGAGGCGCTGTACCTCCGTTAGTCGCCGCTATTCCTGCACGAGTTCGATCAGGGTTCCGAAGCTGCCCTTCGGGTGGATGAACGCAACAGTCGTGCCACGGCTACCCGGTCTCGGTACTTCGTCGATGGGCGTCGCGCCCGCGGCGACCATCGCCGCCAACGCCGCCGCGCAGTCGACGACCCGATAACCGACGTGGTGCAGGCCTTCGCCACGCTTCTCGATGGAGCGGGCGATCGGCGAGTCAGGCCGGGTCGCCGCAGTCAGCTGGATGTAGCTGTCCGCGACCTTCAGCAATGCCTCCTCGACCCCATCGCTCTCGACGATCTCGCGGTGATGCACCTCGGCGCCGAACGCCCGCCGGTAGTAGTCGATGGCCGCATCGAGGTCGCGGACCGCGATGGCGATGTGGTCGATCTCGGTGAGCAACATCGCGCCAGTGAAACACATCGGTGACGGCGGCGAGGAAGGCTGTTGCCGTGGCCACGACACACAGCGTTTGTACGGCCGCGGAGCGCCCGAATGCGCCAACCAGTACTGTGTCCGCCGTGGCCAACGTTCGCAGAAGCGGCTATTGGCGCGCCATGGTCCTCGCAGCATCACTGATCGTGCTCAGCGCATGCAATCCCAACCGGTTCGTCAGCGGGTGGGTTCCGTACTGGAACGCGCCCGACGGCCGCGCCGGGTTCACCGATCCAGCGGCCTCATCGATGTTCAAGGACGTCTCGCCGTTCTTCTACAGCGCGCTTCCCGACGGCACGATCGGGCTCGTCGGCACGCAGTCGCAACTGAAGGCCACTGTCGACGCGGCCCACGCCCGCGGCATCAGCGTGCTGCCCTCCATCACGGACGGCAGTGGCAAGTGGGTGATGGCCACCGTCATCCTGGCCAACACCACCAGTCGCGCCCAGCACATCCAGAACATCGTCGACCTCGTCACGGCGCAAGGTTTCGATGGCATCGATCTCGACTACGAGGGCTTTGCCTTCACCGACGGCAGCGCCTCGTGGGACAGCACTCGCCCGGTGTGGGTAGCGTTCGTCACCGAGCTGGCCGCCGCGCTGCATGCCCAGGGCAAGCTGCTGTCGGTGACCATTCCGCCGACGTGGCTGGAGACCAACGTCGTGCGCGGCTACCCGGTCTACGCGCCACAGGAGATCGGCGGCGTCGCCGACCGGGTGCGCCTGATGGTCTATGACTGGAGCGTCGCCTCGCCGGGACCGATCTCGCCGATGTCGTGGCTCAACCTCGTCATCGCCTACAACGATCCGATCATCCCGAACAGCAAGCTGCAACTCGGCATACCCGCGTATGGCCGCAACTGGGGGCGCAAGCTCAACACCGGTGAGACCTGTCCCGACGGAGCGTTGAGCACCAGCAGCATCGAGCTCGACAAGATGCAGGGCGTCGTCGATGCCCACCCCGGATTCGCCCCGCCCACGCGCAACGTCTCCGGCGAGATGTACTTCAGCTACGACATCGTCGTCACCGGCTACAGCACCGTGCCGATCGCAGCGCCGCCGTACGTGCCGCCGGCACGCGTCGCGCCCACGCTTGCACTCGCGGCTACCGGCGACAGTGGCGGGTTGCAACCGGCGCTCCGGCTGACGCCGCCCTCGGTGCAGCTGTCGTGCACGGTGCGACACTTCGTGTACTACCCCGACGCGACGTCGATCCAGCAACACGCGCAGGCCGCGCTGGATGCAGGGTGGTCTGGCGTCGTGCTGTGGGCGCTCGGCTACGAGACGGCTGATGTGTACATGGCATTGGCCAACACGACGCCGTAACTTGTGGCTCCGGAGAGTTGATCGAAGACAGGAGCGCAGCAATGGCAGGGTCGTACATCGTCGCCGGGGCACGCACACCGATCGGGAAGTTGAACGGGGCGCTGGCTCCGCTCAGTGCCGCCGATCTCGGCGGCCTGGCGATCAAGGCTGCGCTCGAGCGCGCCGGCGTGTCGCCGGACGATGTCGAGCACGTGTTGATGGGGCAGGTGTTGATGGCCGGCCAGGGCCAGGTGCCGTCGCGTCAGGCCGCGGTGAAGGCCGGCATCCCCATGAGCGTGCCAAGCGTCAACATCAACAAGGTCTGCTTGTCGGGCCTCAACACGATCTACCTCGCCGATCAGATGATCGGCGCGGGTGACGCCGACATCGTCGTCGCCGGCGGGATGGAGAGCATGACCAACGCGCCGTACCTCGCCCCCGGCGCCCGCGGTGGCCTTCGCTACGGCAACGCCGAACTCGTCGACGCGATCATCTCCGATGGCCTGTGGTGCGCGTTCGATGCATGCTTGATGGGACTCGGCACGGAGCGCTACGGCGCCGGTGGAATCACGCGCGAGCAACAGGACGACATCGCCGTGAAGTCCAATGAGCGCGCTGCCAACGCGATCAAGAGCGGGCGGTTCGCCGACGAGATCACACCCGTCAGCGTGGCCCAGCGGCGCGGCGATCCGGTCCTCGTCGAGACCGACGAAGGTGTGCGCCCGGGCACCACGATGGAGTCGCTGGCGGCTCTCCGTCCTGCGTTCGACAAGGAGGGCACCATCACCGCGGCCAACGCGTCGCAGATCAGTGACGGCGGTTGCGCGCTCGTGATGATGAGCGAACGCGCCGTCAATGCGTGCGGTGTGTCCCCGTTGGGACAGGTCGTCGGCTACGGCATGGTGGCGGGACCGGACAACGCGTCCTTGCTTCGTCAACCCAGCCGGGCGATCAACGCCGCGCTCGCCCGCGCCGGCAAAACCATCGACGACGTCGATCTGTTCGAGATCAATGAGGCGTTCGCCGCTGTCGGCATCGCGTCGATGGCCGACCTCGGCATCACCGACGATGTGGTCAACGTCAACGGTGGCGCGATCGCCTTGGGCCATCCCATCGGCATGAGTGGGAATCGCCTCGCGCTGACGCTGCTGCACGAGCTGCGCAGGCGTGGCGGAGGGCTCGGTGCGGCCGCATTGTGCGGTGGTGGCGGCCAGGGCGATGCGTTACTCGTTCGTAGTCTTTGAGCCCAAAGTTGGTCGGGCAGTAGTCGTTCGAACACTGCTGGTAGATAATGCTTGACATCTTGGAGAAGTCGTCGTAATGTAACCGTCACATAGACGTTAGTGACACCGTCCCGTTGCTTACGTGAGTTCTGGGGTACCGCCTCTGGAGCTGGCCCGTCCGCCCGCTACCAGGTC
>JBDTYA010000334.1:0-18392 GCA_040005915.1 Ilumatobacteraceae bacterium | reverse complement strand
GGGTAGTAGTCGGCGATCAACGAGTTGTGCGTCGGGTCGATCACGGCCTTGCCGATCGAGCTGCCGCTGCGGGCGATCGTCAGCACGATCACGCCGGTCGCCAGGCCGGTGAGCCCACTGAACAGCGCCCAGACGACGGCCCCGAGGATGGCCAGCGGTACGCGCCTCGAACGGTCCGCGTATTGGGCGATCGGCACCTGCAATGCGAGCGCGGCGACCGACGCCAACGCCACCAGTCCGAGCACCTTGGTGTTGTCGAGATGGAACTCGTCGCGGATGTTGGGGAGGAGGATGCCGAACGCGGTGCGGTCGAGCTCGTCGACCGCGTTGAGGCCGAACAGCACGACGAGCGGGAAGACGGCCTCGCCACCGCAGATGTCGCGGAGCCACCCGCCGGGATGCCGGCACGTCGACAGGAACTTGCGGATCACGTCGCCTCCGGGGGAGCGCCAGGGACAACGGCTATCTCGGTGTCGGCACGCTCCGGCGCGCGCCGCGATGGCCGCACGAGCAGACGGACGCACGCATCCCGAACCGTCACCCACAATCCGCCCAGTCCGCTCGGCAGGATCAGCAGCACCAGCAGCACACCCCCGCCGGTCGACAGCAGCTGCCATTCCGGCGAGGTGATGAACCAGCGAATGCCGCGCAGGTACACCGCTCCCAGCACCGCACCACCAAGTGAGCCGAGGCCCCCGATCACCGCCGAGGTGAAGACGCTGAAACTCTCGCCGGTGCTGTAGCTGCCGACGCTGAAGGACTGGTTGAGGTGGGCGAAGAGCGCACCACCGATCCCTGCCAAGACGCCGGAGATGACGAAGGCCGTGAGCTTGGCGCGCACCGCCGGTATCGAATAGCTCTGCGCGGCGCGCTCGTTCTCGCGGACCGCGATGATCACCCGGCCCGTGCGCGATCGGCGGATTCCGCGCGTGGCAAAGAAGGTCAACACCAGAACTCCGAGTGAGTACATGTAGTACCGCACCGGCGTGTCGAGCGAGACCCGGCCGAACAACGGCGGCCGCTCGAAACGTGAGTCACCTCTTGGGAACCATCCGAAGAAGCGATCACTGAGCAGCCATTGCTCGGTGGCCAGGCCCAGTGCGAACGTGGTGACCGCCAGGTACATGCCGCGCAGGCGCAAGGCCGGCACGCCGACGGCGAACGCCACCACTCCCCCGGCGCAGCCCCCGATCAGCAACGCCAAGGTCAGGTCGACGTGCCAGCGTGACGTGCACGTCGCGCTGACCGCCGCGCCGATGCCGACGAT
Organism: Ilumatobacteraceae bacterium; assembly: GCA_040005915.1. Classification (GTDB taxonomy): domain Bacteria; phylum Actinomycetota; class Acidimicrobiia; order Acidimicrobiales; family Ilumatobacteraceae; genus JAENVT01. The sequence continues at coordinate 17,125 of JBDTYA010000334.1, read as the reverse complement.
CGCCATCTGGCCCAGGGAGATCTGCCCCGCCCAGCCGGTCAGCACCACCAACGACAGCCCGATTATCGCGAACGCGAAGATGGCCGAGGCCTTGATCGTGAAGTTGACGTCGAGCACCAGCGGGGCACCCAACACGACGACGATGCCGATTCCGATGAGGGCCCAGCGCATCAGGCGCACCCTCCGGTTCGTACGCTCGGCCATCGTCAGTGGTCGGACCTCCTCTGCGCCGCGCCATGAACTGGCCGCGTCGTTGTCGCGACGCGAGCTACTGGTTCGTTGCACGAGCAGCACGACGAACATCACCGCGGCCATGATCGGATACGCCGCCGCAGGCGTGTCGGAGTTGAAGCGCACGCCAGACTCCAACAGGCCGAGGGCGACGGCAGCAACGGCGACCGTCGGCAGCCGCTCGAGCCGAGCGATCACCAACGCGGCCAGCGACTGCAACAACGACGGCAGGCCGGCGGCGTAGCCCACCGGCACGCCGATGATGCCGCTGCGTAAGAAGAGCGCAACGAACGACAGCGCCGCAGCGATCGACCAGACCACGGTGTTGAGGCGACCGACGGGGATACCGAGCATCGCCGCCCGGTCACCGCGCTCGGCGCTGGCGCGGATGGCGAGGCCGTAGCGACTGCGTGCCAGGAACCACGCAACGGCAACCATCGTCAACGGCGCGACGATCAACGCGATCAAATGGTTCGCGTTGAGGATGACCTGACCGACGGTGAGCTTCCATCCGACGGGCGGGGCGATGCGATCGCTCGCCAGGTTGCGGCCCCACCATCTCGGGATCAGGATCCCGATCACGACGAGCAACTGGGTGATGCCCAATGTGGCGACCGTGACGACCAGTCGGGGCGAGTGGCGGAAGCGGCGGATCAACGCGAACTCGATGACGATGCCGGCGATGATCGACATCACCAGGCCGGCTGCGAACCCGAGCACGTACGGCCAGCCCCAGAACAGGATGAACGCCGCGGAGAACGCTGTCGGCACGGTTCCCAACTCTGCCTGGGCGAAGTTGACCACCCGGTTGGCGCGGTAGATCAACGCCATTCCCACGGCCATCATCGCGTTCAGCCCACCGAGCACGAGACCGTGCAACCACAGACCGAACGGTAGACCGAAGAAGATGAGCTGCACTCCGCCGATCGCAACGATCGCCGCCAACGCGACGACGCGTGTTGGATCAACCCTGCTGACACCTGGGCGTCGCACGACGCGACCGTAGCGGCACACCACCCGCGACGGCGACGCCTGCGGCATTCGGTTTGGAAACCTTTGCCAGCACATACATTCCTACGTGTGAGATGGACCGACCACGCCCGAGTGCACGCATGGCGTGCCAAATCCCGGAAGGCGAATCTCGCTGTGATGACGGCGGAAGGCTTCCGCAAGCACCGCAGCGGTCGCAACGCGGCGTTGATCGCCCACTACGGATTCCTGTCGGTGTTCCCGCTGCTGTTGGTGTTCACCACCGTGCTCGGGTTCGTGTTGCAGAGTCACGAAAATCTGCGCAAGGACATCATCAATTCGGCGTTGAAGCAGCTTCCGTTCGTCGGTCAGCAGATCTCCGCGGATCCGTCGAAGTTGCACGGCAACGCGATCGTGTTGGTGCTCGGTTTGGCCGCCGCATTGTGGGGTGGGATGAAGGCGTTCGTCGCGGTGCACGGCGCATTCGACGACATCGGTGAGACACCGCTCGACGAGCGTTCGAACCTGTTGGTGACCCGACTGCGGGCGTTGCTCGGCATGGCGTACATCGGCGGCGCACAGGTCGGCGCGGCCATCCTCACCAGCCTGGCCAGCGTGACAGGGGTGGCCGTCATCAGCAAGGTCCTGTTGCTGATCTTCACCACCGCTATCAACACCGGGGTGTTGGCACTGAGCTATCGCTGGCTGCGAACCGCGTGGCCTTCGTGGCGGAGCGTGATGCCCGGCGCGATCATCGGCGGCGTGTTGTTCGCCGCGCTGCAGATCGTCGGGGTCGCGATCGTCGGCCGATCGATCGCCAAGGCATCACCCGTGTATGGCAACTTCGCATCGGTCATCGGCCTGCTGTCGTGGTTGAGCCTGCACGCGATCATCGCCCTCGGCGGTGCCGAGTTGAACCATGCACTGGTGACTGATGCTCCACCACATCCGCCCGACTGCGAACAGCGCGCATGATCCCCGAGGCCATCGCCGACACCCCCGCGCTGGAAGGCATCGATCTGGTGAAACGCTTTGGCTCGGTCGTCGCCCTTCACCATGCAGACCTGGCGGTGTTCGCCGGTGAGGTGCTGGCGATCGTGGGCGACAACGGGAGTGGCAAGACAACCCTCATCAAGTGCCTGTCCGGTGCCGAGGTCCCGGACCGAGGCGAGGTGCGTATCGAAGGCTCCGTGATGCGCTTCCGCACCGCCAACGACGGCAGGATCTCGGGAATCAACACGGTGTACCAATCGCTGGCCGTGCAGCCGGCCCTCGACATCGCTTCGAGCCTGTTCCGCGGCCATGCCCTGACCCACCCCGGCCACGTCGACAAAGGCTTGCGCTGGCTCGAGGCGAAGGGCGTGAAGAAGCCGGCCGCCGCGCTCGCCAGCAAGGTGATCGTTCTCGATGAGCCGACCGCGGCGTTGGGGGAGCGCGAATCGACCCAGGTCCTGAAGCTGATCGACAACTTGCGGGGACGCGGGCTGCCCATCATCGTGGCCACCCACAACCTGAAACAGGTCTTCAAGATCGCCGACCGCATTCATGTGCAGCGGGAGGGCAAGCGGGCCGCCGTCGTCAGCCCTCACGACTTCACCATCACCGATGTGCTGTCAATGATGAGTGGCTCGTTGCAGGTCGATTCCACGGATCAGGCAACGGGGCCCGTCCGGTAGCGCCGGATCCTCCTACGGCAACCGCACCACGAGGTCGGCCCGTCCACGCGTCGCCGCCACCACGACAGCATTGGCCTCATCACTGCGCATCACCCACTCATATGCGTCGTCGGGCGACTTGCCGAACTCGACGTGACGGGCGATCAACCGCGGCACGCGTACTGCGTCGTCGACCTCTACGAACCACACCTCGTCGAGCAACGCACGGACGCCTGTCCACGGCGCGTAGTCGAGCAACAGGTAGTTGCCCTCGGTGACGATCAGGGCGACGTCGGGTTCGAGCACGATCACGTCGGGCACTGGCGCGCTCGCGGCGCGGTCGTAGCGCGGAGCCGCGACAGTGGTGGCCGGATCCTGATGCCGGACCTTGTCGAGCATCGCCACGTATCCATCGGCGTCGAAAGTGTCAGGCGCGCCTTTGCGGTCACGGCTGCCGAGACGGACGAGGTCTTCGTTCAACATGTGGAACCCATCCATCGGCACCACGGTGCTCGACAGCACGCGGCGGGTGATGGCCGCGGACAGCGTCGACTTGCCGGCGCCGGGACAGCCGACGATGCCCAGCATCTTGCGGCCCCCAGCGGCAAGGCCTACAGCTCGGTCGATTGCCTCGTCGATCGTCAACTCGATCATGCTCGCCCTGGGTTCCAATTCCCACCGAGATCGGCGCGACTCGGGGGTTGGGCACCGACTCGGGTGCAGCTGATCGCGGCGACTTCAACAGCTGCCTCGACTGCGGCGCGCAGTGCATCCGTTTCGCCCAGGTCCTTCCGCCCGAGGCACGCCTGATCCCACCACGCGGCGAACGCGCCACCGAATGCATCGCCCGCACCGATCGTGTCGGCCACCTCGACAACCGACACCGGAACCTCGACGTCGCCCGACGTCGTGTGGATGTGCACGCCGCTGCCGCCGTCGGTGTGCAGCACCACACGGGCCCCGCCGGCCAGCAGCATCTCCACTCCGGCGCTCTGATCGTCGGCGAGGAAGTCGAGATCGTCGGAGCTCACCTTGACGATGTCGGCTCGGCGAAGCATCCGTTGCAGCCGCGCCAGGTAGCCGACACGGTCCGACGTGATGCGGGGCCGGCAGTTCGGGTCGAGCAGCACCAGCACCTCGTCGGCGAGACCGCCGACGACCGCCTCGAGCGTCGACGCCATGGGTTCCAACACCAGCCCCAGCGTGCCGACGTGCAGCATCGTGAGGTCGGCAGGCAACGGCAGCGGATGCAGGTTCGGCGCAGCAGTTTCGGAGATGTAGAACCGGTAGCTCGCCGCGCCGTGGCCGTCGAGCTCCACCGACGCCAGCGTCGTGGGCAGCTCGGTGAACTGCACCAAATCGTCGCGTACCCCGTCGGCGAGCAACCGATCGTGCAGCAGCGTCCCGAACCGGTCGTGCGAGAGCGCGCCGAGAAACACCACGTCGCTTCCAAGTCGACCGATCGTCCTCGCCGCGTTGAACGGACCGCCACCCAACGTTGCTGTCACCGATCCATCCGGATCGATCACCAGATCCACCAACGCCTCGCCCCCGACGACGATCATCGCCCGCCCCACCCTGGTCGCGCTGTGCTCACGGCCCGGACGTTACCCGCAGCGTCTGACGCCTGCGCCACCTATGCGGGGCGTCCGGCATCAAACGCCGACGGGCCAACGCAGCGTCTGACGTTTGCGGCACCCATGCGGGGCGCCCGGCGTCAAACGCTGCGGCTGGTGGGCGGTGCCGGGGGTGGGAGCACTGCAGCCGCAGCCGCAGCCGAAGTCGTGGTCGACGGTGAGGTGGTGCCGGCGAGGGTCGGCAGCTCGAAGCCCACGGTGCTGCCGCCTCCGATGCGGCGTTCGGCGAACACGGTGCCGCCGTGCGATTCGACGATGTCGCGCACGATCGCCAGACCGAGGCCCGAGCCGGGCAGGCTGCGCGAGGCGATCGATCGGTAGAAGCGATCGAAGATGTGGGTCAGATCGTCGACCGGTATGCCGAGGCCGCGGTCGCTGACAGCCACTCGACCGTTGGCAACCGTGACCAGGATCGCGCTCGACGGATCGGAACCCTCGGCGCTGAACTTGGCTGCGTTGTCGATGAGGTTGACGATGGCGCGATCGATCGCTGCCGGACGGCACGACACCATCGAACGGTCGCCTGCAACGGTGACCTCGCGGCCGGTGCGACGGCGCACCCGGGCGGCAGCCTGTTCGCACATGTTGTCGAGGTCGCAGTCCTGGGCGGGCTCGTCGTCGCGCCGATCGGTGGCCAGCTCGACGAGCTCGTTGACGAGCGCAGTCAACTCCTTCGTCTCGCTGTCGAGATCGTCGACCAGTTGTCGGCGGGCCTCGGGAGCAAGGTTGTCCATCCGCCGCAGCACCGCGACGTTGGTGCGCAGGCTGGTCAGTGGCGTTCGCAACTCGTGGCCGGCGTCCTGGACGAGCTGGTGCTGCTGATCGCGGCTGCGCGCCAATGCGCCGAGCATCCTGTTGAAGGCCAGACCGAGGCGGCCGGTCTCGTCGGCGCCGCTGACGGGCACATCGACGTCGAGGCGGCCGGTGGTCGCGACGTCGTCGGCAGCTTGGGTCAATCGCACCAGACGACGGGTGACTTGACGGCCGATGAGCCAGCCGGCGATGGCTGCACCCGCAATGACCAGCGCGACGGACAGAAGCGTCCGTTGACGGATCACCCCCAATGCTCGCTCTGTCTCGCGTGCGGAGCGGGCGATCTGCACCGCACCTCCACCATCGACGGGAATGGTCAGCATGCGAAATGCCTCACCCTCGATGGTCACGTCGCGTGGCGCGGAGTTGCCGGCCGAGGTGCCGTTGGCGATCGCGAGATCAGCTGCATCGACCGGCAGCTCACCGGAGTTCGGCGAACGGACGATGGTGCCGTCGTTGGCGATGACTTGGGCGAGGACGGCATCGAAGACACGAGCCGGCGAGCCGGCGCCGGTGACATCCGTCGCCGTGCCACGGCCCGGGGCGTTCCCGAATCCGCCAGGACCACGACCGAAGAAGCGGATCAGCTGACCGGGATTGGCTGCGGCATCCTGCAGCGAGCTGTCGATGGCTTCGTTCAACTCGTGCTGGGTGCTGACGTACGAGGAGAAGCCGACGGCGGCGGTCGCGCACGTCGCCAGCAACACGAGCGCGAGGACGATCTTGAGGCGAAGGCTCACGATGATCGGGCCGAGTACCCCACACCGCGAACGGTGTGGATCACCTTCGACTCGCCAGGCAGTTCGAGCTTGCGGCGCAGGTACGAGATGTAGACCGCCAGGTTCTTGCTCTCGGGTCCGAAGTCGTAGCCCCAGATGCGGTCGTAGATGGTCGAGTGGTCGAGCACGATTCCCTGGTTGCGCAGCAGCAACTCGAGCAGGTCGAACTCCGTCTTCGACAGGTCGATCTCACGTTCGCCGCGCCAGACGCGCCGCGAGGTCGGGTCGAGCCGCAGATCTGTCAGTTGCACCGCATCGGTCGCGGTGCCGTCGTCGGCCCTCGTCCGTCGCAACAAGGCGCGCAATCGGGCCAACAGTTCGTCGAGGTCGAACGGCTTGGCGAGGTAGTCGTCGGCGCCGGCATCGAGACCGGCCACACGATCGGGGGTCTCCGTCCGGGCGGTGAGCATGAGGATCGGGAGACGGTTGCGCTCGGCGCGCAGAACTCGGCAGACGGTCAACCCATCGATGTTCGGCATCATCACGTCGAGAATGGCGACATCGGGCTGAGCCGACTCGATCAGGGCGAGGGCGGTGTTGCCGTCGTTGGCCTGCAACACTTCGTAGCCCTCGAGGCCGAGGGCCCGGGTGAGGGCATCGCGGATGGCCCGATCATCGTCGGCAATCAATACACGCGCGCTCATGGGAACTCATTCTGACCGGCCGGGATGGCGGGGGAGGGACCATCCCGGCCTGGCCGAGAACTTCGACTAGCCGACCGTCGTGGCCGGAGCAGTGGTGTCGGTGGGAGCGTCGGCGTTGGCGTCGTTGTCATCGCCATGACGACCACCGAAACCGCCGTGGCCGCCCAAGCCTGGGAGGCCCATCGGGAAGCCGTTGTTGACGAAATCGGTCGCCACGGTCGTGAGCCCGGCGATCAGCTTGTCGGCCTGGGCCTGCGTGACCTTGCCGGCGGCGACCTGACCGTTGATCTTGGTAGTCGCCTCGGCGACGACGGCGTCGATCACGTCCTGGGCGGTCTTGCCCTTGCTGACGGCGAGGTCGGCGACCGTCTGGCCGCTCTCGAGCGCGGTGCGCACCTCATCGGCAGTGATGCCGAGCGTGGTGGCGACCACATCGAGTCCCTGGCCGATGATGCCCGGGCCGCCGAAGATACCGAACCCGCCGCCGGGACCACGGTGGCCGCCCATCGGGCCGCCGTCGCCACGTGCCGGGCGAGCGGCGACGATGGCCGCGATCACCTTGTCGGCTTGGTCCTGCGTGATGGTGCCATCGTCGACGAGCGGCTTCAGCACCTCACCCAACTTCGTCGTCGGATCCGGCCTCGGCGCGTCGGCTGTGTTGTCCTTCGCTGTCGTGCCGGTGTTTGCAGTCGTGTCTGAGGTGGCATCGACGGCGGCAGCCGCAGCCGTCACCGAATTACCGGACGCGGCGCCCGCGTTGCCCGAGATCTCGAGGATCAGACCAGCGCCTGCCCCAGCGATCAGACCGATCGCCAGGCCCGTACCTGCAAGCTTCTTGTTCATTGTGTGTCTCCAATTTGATAGGGATTGACAATGGACATCATCAACCAGGCAGGTGAGGTGTCTACCGGGGCCGGGTGAGAGCCGGGTGAGAAATCAATCAAGATCGAACGCCTCGATGAGCTTCAACAGGGCCTGCTCGACGACCTCGGACAGGGCCGGATGGATCCAGATCTGACCGACGGCGAGCTCATCCACCGTGCTGCCGAGGTGCATCCCCTGCACCAGGAGCTGCACCAAGATCGAGGCCTGGTATCCGATGACGTGGGCGCCCAGCAGCATGCGAGTGGCAGGGTCGCCGATCAGCTTGCAGAAGCTGGTGGTGTCTTCGAGGGCCCAGCCATACGCGGCGCCGCCGTACTCGTGGGTGATGACGGAGACCGGCTGCCCGAGATTCCTGGCCTGCGTCTCGGTGAGGCCGACAGTGCCGATCTGGGGGCTGCCGAAGACGGCATACGGCGCGGCGCGCGTGTCGAGAGGCATCGGATCGTCGGGGTGCAACAGGTTGTGATGTACGACCTTCGCCTCGCCGTTGGCCATGTGCTTCAACTGATGACGACCGTTGACGTCACCGAGGGCCCACACGCCGTCGGCGGTGGTGCGCCCGAATTCGTCGACGATGACCTCGCCCATGTCGCCGATCTCGATGCCGGCCTTCGCGGCATCGAGAGTGTCGCCGTTGGGTTGGCGGCCGGCGGCCACCAGCAGCGTGTCGCCGCCTACGGTGACATCACCGTCGTCGGTGGTGACGTGCACACCCACCCCCTCGGCTGTCATGTGGATCCGCCTCACCTGGGCGCCGAGCACCAGTTCGAATCGCTCGGCCGCCAGCTCGGTGTACCGCCTCGAGATGTCGTCATCCTCGGCGCGCAGCAGATGATGGCTGCGGTTGATGATGGTGATACGCGATCCCAGCGATCCGAACACGTGGCTGAGCTCGGCGGCGATGAACCCTCCGCCGATCACGATGAGGTGCTTCGGCAGGTGAGCGATGCGCATGATCGTGTCGCTCGTGTGATACGGGACCTCGTCGATGCCGTGGATGTCGGGGATGAAGGATCGCGCACCATTGGCCAACACGATGCGTTCGCCACTGATGGTCACGCCGTTGACCTCGAGGGTGCGCTCTCCGACGAACATCGCATTGCCCTCGTAGACGGTCACGTTGGGGAGGCTGTGGCGATATTGCAGACCGCCCTCGGCGATCGGGTCGATGCGACCGAAGACCCGTTGCACGATCGATTGCCAGTCGGCCGATTCGAAGCTGGTCGTCACCCCGTACTTCGGACGGTTGTCGTTGGCAGCGGACTCGGCCACGTCGGCCGCATAGATCAGCATCTTCGAGGGAATGCAGCCGCGGTTGAGACAGGTGCCGCCGAATGTCCAGCGTTCGACGATGGCGATTCGCCAGTCGCTCATCTCATCGCTGATCACGGAGTTGCCGGAGCCGCTCCCAACGATGACCAGGTCGTAGTTTTCGGTCGTCACCGCATCAGCCTGCCACCTCGGCTGGCAGAATTGCGGGGTGACCACCATCGATCAGATCCGAGCGACCGACTCGTGCCTGCACGTCACTTGGGATGACGGTGTGGAGAGTTGGTATCCGTGGCTGTGGCTGCGTGATCACGCCCACGACGCGGCGACCATCCACCCGGTCACACAGCAGCGCCAACTGGAGACGGCGACGCTGCCACCCGACCTTCGTGCTGCCTCGGCAACCATCGACAACGGCGTCGCCCGCTTCCAATGGCTCGGCAACGCCGAGACCTCGGATGTGCCGGTCGACTTCCTGCGCCGCTTCCGCTCCCCCAAGGCGGCACGAATCACCCCGATGCCGCAGCCGGTCCTGTGGGACGCCGATGTCATCGTCGAGGCTCCGTTGCGCATCGAGTACGACGCCGTGATGGGCAGCGACAAGGGTGTGCACGAGTGGCTCTCGATCATCGCTACCTACGGGTTCGCGCTGGTCACCGGCACGCCGGCAGACACAGCGGCGACCGAGGCGTTGGTTCGCCGGGTGGGTTACGTGCGCGAGACGATCTTCGGCGGGTTCTGGAAGTTCACCGACGACCTGTCGAAGGCCGATCTGGCATACACGCCACAGCATCTGTCGTCACACACCGATGGCACCTACAGCCACGACGCACCGGGTCTGCAGATGCTGCACTGCCTCCACTTCGACGGCACGGGCGGCGACTCGACGTTGGTCGACGGATTCAAGATCGCCGATGTGATGCGCACGGGCGAGCCCGAGTTGTTCGAGGTCCTCTCGACGGTCGCCATCCCCGGTCAGTACATCGGCGATGGGTCGCACCTGATGGCGGCGCGACCGGTGTTCAAGCACGACCACAGCGGCACCCTGGTGCAGGTGTCGTACAACAACTCCGATCGCGCGCCGTTCCTCCTGCCGCCCGACGACATGGCGCTGCTGTACGCCGCGCTTCGCGCTTTCGACAACCTGGCCAACACACAGTCGATGCAGTGGCGCGAGGTGCTGCGCCCCGGCAACGCACTGTTGTTCGACAACTGGCGAGCGTTGCACGGCCGATACGCATACACAGGCAATCGCACGATGTGCGGCGCGTATCTCAACCACGAGGACTTCGAGAGCCGCCTGCGGACGACGGGGTGAACGTGCCGAGTAGCGATGTGGAGGAGATCGTCGATGGCGAGGTCACCTGGCGATTCGATCGGGCGTTCCTCACCTCCAACTGGACGTGCATCTGGGGTCGAGGTTGCAAGGGGATCCTCGATGAGCCGGCCGAGGAGTTGAACCAGGGTTGCTGCTCGATCGGTGCCGAGCTGGCTGATCCGCAGGAGGCGATGACGATCTCAGCGCTCGCCGCGACGTTGGATCCGGAGCTCTTCCAACATCACGACCGGATCGACGCCGACGACGTGTTCAGCGACGCCACGCGTACCAACACCAAGATCGTCGACGGAGCGTGCATCTTCTTGAACCGACCGGGGTTCTCCGGTGGTGAAGGTTGCGCGCTGCACCTCGCGGCTCTCAGCAGCGACGAGTCGCCGATCGCGTGGAAGCCGTCCGTCTGTTGGCAACTTCCCATCAAGGTCGACTGGGAGCAACGCCCGGACGGTTCCGAGATCGCCTCGGTGCGCGGGTGGGAGCGACGCGACTGGGGAGACGACGGCGACTCGATGCACTGGTGTTGCACCGAGGGTCCCGAGGCCTACGTCGGCGACCGCCCGGTCGTCGAGTCGCTCGCAGAGGAGCTGGCCGCCGTGGTCGGCAACCCGGTCTACGTAGAACTCCGCCGACGCCTCCGCTGACGTGACCGATCACGACGTCGGGCTACTGCTCGTCGTTCTGAGTGACCGTGACGGTCTGACCGTCGAGCAGTGAAATGCGTTCGCCGACGACATGGCCCGTCGCCGACAGCCGCAATGTGAGGCCGGCGAGGTTGGCGATCGGCAGGTCGTCGAGACCGTTCGACTTGGCCAAGCTGCGCAGGACGCCGCCGTGGCTCACCACCAGGTACGAGCCGGGGAGCGTCGTGCTGAGGATTGTCCCGAAGGCGTCGATCACTCGGGCCAGCACCGAGTCGGTGTCCTCGAAGCCCTCCGGGCGCCGGTCGTCGTCGAGCCAACCCGGCCAACCCTTGTCGATCTCGGATCGGGTCAAGCCCGTCCACTCGCCCACCCCGCGTTCGCGCAACCGTGCGTCGACGATCACGGGTCCGACACCCAGTTGTTGGGCGATGATCGCGGCGGTCTCGGCGGCGCGCATCAGGTCGCTGGAGATGATCCCGTCGACGGCCCCGATCGATGCCGCCGCGACGAACGCCTGCCGCCGGCCGAGCTCTGTCAACGCGGGATCGGCATGGCCCTGCCAGCGACCGATGGCGTTCCATTCCGATTGCCCGTGGCGAACGACGAGCAGTTCCGTGGCAGCCATCGATGCCGGAAGCTACCGCCGCCGCCGCTGCAAAAGACCGTGCCGCATGTACTCGTACTCCGACGCGGTCGAGCGCGAACGATGCGGGCGGCGTCGCCGCTAGTCTCTGCCTGGGCTTCTTCGACTCCCGAGGTGCGATCGTGCAACTGAATTCACGGATATATGTCGCCGGTCACGCGGGGCTCGTTGGATCTGCCGTTGTTCGCCGCCTCGAGGCCGAAGGATTCACGAACATTCTCACGGCCAAGCGTCAACAACTCGATCTCCGCGATCAAGCCGAGGTCTCTCACTGGTTCAAGGCGAACCGACCGGAATACGTCTTCCTCGTCGCCGGCACGGTCGGCGGCATCATGGCCAACAGCACCCGGCCGGCGGAGTTCATCTACGACAACATGATGATCCACGGCACGGTTGTGCATGCCTCCCACCTCTACGAGGTGACGAAGCTGTTGTACCTCGGCTCCTCGTGCATCTATCCACGACAAGCGACCCAGCCGATCACCGAGGAGCAACTGCTCACCGGGCCGCTCGAGCCGACCAACGAGTGGTACGCCATCGCCAAGATCGCCGGCATCAAGCTGTGCCAGGCCTATCGCCGGCAATACGGCAGCGACTTCATCTCCGCGATGCCCACCAACTTGTACGGCCCGCACGACAACTTCGACCTCGCCAGTGGCCACGTGCTGCCGGCGCTGATCCGCAAGTTCCACGATGCCAAGGCCAGCGGCGCGACCGAGGTCGAGATCTGGGGAACCGGGTCCCCGATGCGCGAGTTCCTGCATGTCGACGATCTGGCCGACGCTTGCCTGCACCTGATGCGTCACTACAGCGACGACATCCACGTGAACGTCGGCACCGGCGTCGACTTGTCGATCCGCGATCTCGCCGAGAAGATCCGCAACCTCGTCTATCCCGAGGCCGGATTGCGATTCGACACCTCGAAACCCGACGGCACTCCGCGCAAGGTTCTCGACGTCAGTCGCCTCCGCGCAACCGGATGGAAACCGAGGATCGATCTCGACACGGGCGTGCGCGAGACCTACCAATGGTTTCTCGACCAGGAAGCCTCACACGCCGAGATGCGCGGCATCGACAGCTTGGTCGCCGCCATCACCTGAAGTCGCGACAATTCGGCCCGCTGCGAGCTCGCGGTCGCGCACCTGCGACGTGATCTTCGGTTCGTCGGTTCAGTGGTGGCCGCCATGACCACCATGCCCACCATGGCGAGCGTCGTCCGGGGTACAAGTGACCTTGGGATTCCACATCGCAAACGTTCCGGCCGGGTTGTGCTTGAACAACCAGGCGTGCAGCGAGTAGAAGGCCGGCAGGCCGTAGCGGTTGCCGGCAGCGGTGACGTTGAACTCCTGGCCGAACAACGAAGGAGGCGAGTCGTGGTTGGCGTCCCACGCCGACTGCAGCACGACGTACTCGAGTGCGACGAGGTGCATGTGCCCACGCCCGTCCGGCTCGTACACGACTGCTTCCGGAGTCTCGGCTTCGATCGCGCCATCTCCGACGAGAGCCCCGTTGACGTAGTGCACGCCCATGGCACCCATCTCGGGCATGTCGATGCAAGCGATTCCCTGTGCGTCGACCAGCAAGCCGTAGCCTGCCTGCTGCGCGACCGAGAGGCTGTGGAACCTTTCGGTGACGTCTCGCACACGGTCGAGACCGCTGTCGTCGTGGCCGTGCGACGCATAGGCGACGCCGGCCGCGCTGCAGAGCACCACCACGGCCGCGATTGCGGCAAGGAGCTTACGAAGCACCGGAACCACCACCCTTGGAGCTGTAGAAGTACGGGTCGAGGACGCGGACTTCGGTGATGGTGTCGACGGGCAGCCCGTTTCGCTGAGCGACCTGGCGGATCGACTCGGGTGACGGCCCGTCGTAGATGCAGAAGGTCTTACGGTTGTCGTCGCCGACGTACGAGTGCACCCAGGTGACCCCGAGGTCGGCGTTGGTCGCCACAACGGCGGCCACAGCCTTGATGCCGTTGGCGTTGTTGGGAATGTCGAGCCCATCGGGAAAGCTGCGTTCCACCAGATATCGAGGCATTTCTCTCTCCGTTTCCGGCCGGTCGTTCCGGCTCGAAAACGACGGTACGCGCGGACTCGAAAGTGCGCATCGGGAGCTCTCCCTATCTTCGGGCCACCGGCTCCCCATCTTGCACACCGAGGCGGATCGCCTCGCGGGCCGCAGCCCCGCGGCTCGAGACACCGAGCTTCGTCAGGATCGACGACACATGATGATCGATGGTCTTGGCCGAGACGACGAGCTGCTCAGCGATCTCCGAGTTGCGCAGGCCCTGGACGATCAATCGCAGCACATCGAGCTCTCTCGATGTGAGCCCCGACGGGTTCGCCTTCGTCGACGACCGGGCCCCACGCGGTATCCCGCGAACGCCGATCTCGCGCATCCGGCGCACGACGATGGCGGCCGCCGGGTCGGCGCCGAGCGAGTCGAACAGTTCGAAGGCGGCGCGCAGATCAGCGGGCTCGTCGCTACTCGCGAGCGCGATCGCCTGCTCGTACGGGCACCCGAGCGCGCTCCATGCAGCCGCTGATTCGGCGGCTCGGCCGGCGAGTAGCAATGCCCACGGCTCAGCAGCACACGACGGTGCATCCTCGACCACACCCGCACAACGACGCCACCAGGCGATCTCGCCCGCCCACCACGCTGCGCGACCGTCGATGCACGCCTGCAACGCGCCGGCAGTCTCGTCGGCCACACCTACCCTGTCGTCGCTGAGCCAGGCGGCTTCCGCTCGAGCGGCTGCGACCGGCGCAACCCACTGCAGCTCGCCGGATCGTTCGGCCAGGATTCGTACTTCGTCGAGCACCGGGCCGAATCCAGGGTCACCACGTCGCGCTCGAACCAGCCCCAACACCACCAGCGCAGTGATGCGGGCCAACGGCGAGCCGGGCACATCGACGCTGGCGGGGATCGCCGAGATCGCCTCCGCCCATCGACCGCGATCCAACTCGGTGCGGGCGAAGTACACGTCGAGATATCGGCGCCACAGATCCAAACCGTGCTCGACGCAGAATTCGCCGGCCACCGAGTAGTAGAGGTCGACGAGATCCCAACGGCGGTGACGTTGGGCGAGGTCCGCGAGGTGCACGTACGCCCGGCCGACATGGTCATCGCGCCCTTCTGCGAGGGCGATCTCGAGGCTTTCGGTCAACGCCGTCAACCCGGCCTCGTTGCCCGACAAGAGCTCGAGCATGCCGATGGTGTTCAGCGTGTAGACCACCACGTTGCGGTCGCCGCAGTGCTCGGCCATGTCGAGCGCCCGGTGCGCCATGGCGATCCCGACCTCGAGTTCACTCGAGTTCATGGCCAGCATCGCCATGTTGGCGTACGCCGCAGAGAGCTCCGGCCCGGCGGGCACGCTTTGCAACAACGCCACGGCCTGCGCCCCGCTGGCGTGCGCATCGCGACGCCGGCCGCCACACCGTTGCACGACCGACAGGCGCCGATACGCGTCGCCCTCCAACAGCACATCGCCGGTCGCGTGTCGCAGCGTCACTGCTTCGACGAGCCACTCGATGGCCTGGTCGAACTGGTCGATGAGATAGACCTCGTGAGCACCTTGTTGCAGCAGCTCGGCCCTGCTCGCGGGGTCGAGGTGATCCGAGTAGCGCAGCGCACTCCGATACTGCGCCGCTGCCTCGCGGTGGGCCCCACCGGCCGCAGCCCGCGCCGCGGCAATCGGCGCGAACCGTGCAACCGCTTCGAAATCACCGGTCGCCTCGGCGTGGTGGGCAAGGCGGGCCGCATCCGCGCCCGCTTCGCGGAGCACATCGAGCGCGATCGCATGCAGTGCCGCGCGGCGCAACGGCTCTATCCCATCGGCGATCGCCTCGCGCGCCAGATCGTGGCGGAACGCGACTCCACCTCGCGCTTCGACCAACATGCCCGACGACAGGCAGGTGTCGAGATGTACGGCATGCCGGCCGCCGAGCGCCGTGACCAGACGCAGTGGGACGATGCCCGAGACGATCGCGACCGCTTCCAACAACGTACGCGCCCCCGGATCGAGTCCCGCGGCGCGTGCCAGCACGGCGTCGCGAACCGATGGCGGCAACTCGATGCAACCGGTGGCCAGGATCTCGGTGACGAAGAACGGGTTGCCTCCCGTGCGATGAAAGAGCTCGCGGGCATCGAAGCCCAACGGCTCCGCCATCTCGCGGACCGCCCCGAGTGACAGCGGCGACAGCCGGAGTCGTTCGACACCGGCAGCAGCCATCTCGCCGAGCACCAAGCGCAGCGGATGGTCGAGCGGCAGCTCGTCGCGACTCGTGACGATGACCAGGCTGCTGGTCGTCGACATGCGCCGGGGCAGGAGTGAGATCACGTCCAGCGTCGCTTCATCCGCCCAATGCACGTCCTCGATCACCATCAGCGTCGGTTGGGAACGTAGTTCCTCGAGCAGAACGGGAAACACCTCGTGCACAGGCGCACCGCGACCGACGACATCGGCCAGCCTGCCACCCGTCTTCGTGGCGATGTCGGCAAGCGGCCCGAGCGGACGTGCTGTGAACAGCTGTTCGCACGAGCCGGTCCACAACTGCACGGCGCCATCGCGATCGCCCAGGCTGTCGAGCAGTGCTGTCTTGCCCACGCCGGCCTCGCCCGTCAACAGGATCAAGCGCCCGACACCAGACCGTGCCTGATCGATTGCGGCCCGCAGGCGCGCTGTCTGATCGCTTCGCTCCAGCAATGGCACTCTCGGCAACACGCTCACCATCATGTCAAAGTCTTCAGAGCCCCGAAACGAACGCACGTCGAGCGACCGCGCCCGAGCAGGCGATATCTGAAGGATTCCTTTGACATCTCCGTCGCCCTCCACCATGATGTGACGGACAGGATGTGAAGGAAAGATTTCAGAGTTCGGGGTGAGCGGTGGAAGAGAACGCGAGGATGAAGATCACCGACGTGCGCGTGCTCGCCGCGCTGGCGCACCCGACCCGCTTGGCCATCCTCCACCTGTTGTTGACCGTCGGCGACGCCACGGCGACGCAGTGCGCCGCAGTGGTCGGCGAGTCGGCGTCGTCGTGCAGTTACCACCTCCGCCACCTCGCGCGGTTCGGTCTCGTCGAGCGGGTCGAGCTCGGTCCCGACGACGCGGTCGACGGTCGTACCCGTCGGTGGCGATCGGTCGCCTCGGGCTTCGACTTCGGCGAGCCTCACAGCACCGGATCGCCGGAGCTCGTTGCCGCCACCGCCGCCCTCACATCCGTCGGTCTCGACGAGAACATCCGCCTCGCCCGCCATTACCTCAGCCACCTCGACGAGGTGCCCGAGTCATGGCAGGACGTCGCCGCGTTCTCGTCGTATGCATTGATGGTCAACGTCGACGAACTGCAACACGTGATCGAGGCGATCGACGCGATCGTGCGTCCGATGCGCGCCGCTGCCCGCAGCGATGCGCCGACCGATGCGCGGCCGGTGCGACTGTCGCTGGAGGCCTTTCCGCGGACCGACCTGCCATGACCGCGCGACTCGACAACGACCGGCCGATGCTGTCGCCTTGGCGCACACGCGACTTCCGACTGGTGTGGACAGGCGGGTTCGTCAACGACATCGGCGACTGGCTGTTGATGGTCGCACTCCCGGTCTACGTGTTCATCCAGAGTGG
>JBDTYA010000333.1:0-5362 GCA_040005915.1 Ilumatobacteraceae bacterium | reverse complement strand
TGCTGAATTTCGTAGCGGTCGTTGAGTACCGTCCGCTCGCCGTTGTCTGTCACGTGCTGCCTACGCTGCTTTCTTGCGCGTCGAACGCGCCACGAGGATACCTACGCGAGGGTGTTGAACTCGCGTCACCCGTCGCTGAGTCACCGCTCACCCACCAGCTGCGGTCGGATGAGCGAAGAGGTAGTCGAGCACCTGCTTGGCGATCGGGCCCGCCAACTTTCCCCCGGTCCCGGCACTGATCTCGTCGTTCGGACCACCCTTCAGCACCACAGCAATCGCGTATTGCGGCGCCTCGGCCGGGGCGAACCCGATGATCCAGGCGTTCGACCGCTCGGGCCCGGTGGTGTTGAGCTGAGCGGTGCCGGTCTTCGCCGCGGCCTGGATCCCGCCGTCGAGCTTCATTGCCTTGCCGGTGCCCTGGTTGACCACACCGATCATCAACGTGGTCAGCGTGTCGGCGGTGCTGGCGAGGATGGGGGTCTTCCAGACCGATGGCGACGTGCGCGACAGCACACCGCCGCCGTGGTCGAGCGTTGCGTCGACGACGTGTGGCTTCATCATCACCCCGCCATTGGCGACGGTGCTGGCGACCATCGCCATGTGAAGCGGCACCATCGTCGTGCTTCCCTGGCCGAACCCGCCGATCCCCAGCAGAGGCAGTTGGTCCTTGAAGTCGGCGACCTCGCCGAAGCTGCTGGCCGCCGGCGCGGGCAGATCGATGGGCACCTTTTCTCCGATGCCCCACTTCTTCGTGCCAGCGACCATACGTTCTGGCCCGAGCTCGATCGACATCTGGGCGAACGGGATGTTGCAGCTGCGATAGAAGACCTCGACCATCGAGCCTCCGCACACCGTGCCGCCGAAGTTCTGGATGGGGTCGGTCGTCTGCGGCGGGAGGTACGAGCTGGTGTTGTCGAACTGGCGGTCGAGCGAGGTGACCCCGTCCTCGAAGGCGATCGACGTAGTGATCACCTTGAAGCTCGAGCCCGGCATGTAGCGCTCCTGGTAGGCGTTGGCCAGCAACGGCTTCCCGGGCACCGCGTTGAGGAAGGTCAACACATCTGCGGCCTGCTTCGAGTTGTGCACGGCGACGAGTGCAGGGTCGAACCGGGGGTTGCTGATCATCGCGATGATCGCCCCGGTGTGCGGATCCATCACGACGACGGAGCCTTCGCGCGTGCCGAGCGCGTCGGCGGCGACCTGCTGCACATCCGGACGCATCGTCAGCACGACGTTGCCGGTGCTGTCGTCACCGCTGAAGAGTCCGCCGAACGACCGCAACTTCTGGGCGTCGGTGTCGCCCATCAACACGTCGTTCTGGGTGCGCTCGAGCTGGGTCGAACCGAAGCTGAACGTGTAATAGCCGGTGACGTCGCCGAACAGGTCGCCGGTCGGATATTCGCGCTGGTACCTGAACTGATCGCCGCGCGGCGTCGGCACGCTGCGCGCCAACACGGTGCCATCGGCTGCCAGGATCGAACCGCGCGGCCGGTTGAAGTCGCGCTCGGTCTGACGGTTGTTGCGCGGGTCGGCATTGAGCTCCGCTTGGCGACCGACCGCCAACACGTTCAACTGCACGAACAACGCGAGGTAGCACGCCAGCAATGCAACCGCGAGGCGACGGATCTGCTTGTTCACCTGCCCGCCTTCGATGCCTTGCGCCGTTGCTTGTACGCCTCGAGCCGTTCCTGCGGAGTGAGCTCGTTGGGTGTCTCGCCCAGTCGCCGGGCAGTCGAATCACTGACGCGGACGAGCAACGCGAGGAGCACGTAGTTGGCCAGCAGGCTGGAGCCGCCGTAGCTCACGAACGGCAGGGCGATACCGGTGAGCGGCACGACGCGGGTGACGCCGCCGATGATGATGAACGCCTGCATGCCGACGATGGTCGTCAAGCCGGTGGCCAGCAACTTGTCGAACGGCCGATCGGCGCGAATCGCGATCCGCAGGCCACCTCCGATGATCAGCAGGAAGCCGATCAGGATCGCGGTCGTACCCAGCAGGCCCATCTCCTCGCCGATCGCGGCGAAGATGAAGTCGGTCTTCGCGACGGGGATCTTGTTGGGGCTGCCGAGCCCGAGGCCCGTGCCGCCGGTTCCCCCGTTGGCGAACGCGAACATCGCCTGCACTATCTGGTAGCCCTTGCCCTCGTACTGCGGCCATGGGTTGCGCCAGATAGCGACGCGCGTCTTGACATGATCGAACAGCCGCCAGGCGACGAACGCCGCGGCGGAGAACAGCAAGAGGCCGATCACCAGGTAGCTGGCCCGCTCGGTCGAGACCCACATCATCACGACGAAGAGCGTGAAGAACAACAGCGACGACCCGAGGTCCTGCTCGGCGACCATCACGACCACAGCGAAACCCCATGCGAGCGCGATCGGCAGTAGTTGTCGTAGCTCGGGGAGGTGGAACGGGCCGACGCGCCAGGTCCCGGCGGCGATCAGCTCGCGGTGGTCGGCGAGGTACGCGGCGAAGAACAACGCCAGCGCGATCTTGGCGAACTCGCCGGGCTGGAAGTTGATGGGGCCGAGGCTCACCCAGATCCGGGCGCCGCCCTTGGTGTTGCCGACGCCGGGTACGAGTGGCAGCAGCAACAGCGCCGCACCCGCCGCCAGGAAGCTCCACTGATAGCGGGCCAGGTCGCCGGCGCGTTGGATGATGATGAGCGTGGCGACGTAGGCGACGATGGCCACGAACGTCCACGTCGTCTGCAGGCCGGCCGAGCGTTCGCTGAGCCTGGCGATGATCACGTAGCCGATGCCGTGCAGCAGCGCGGCCAGCGGGAGGATCGTGCCGTCTGCGCCCTTGGCCAGCACGCGGTTGGCGAGGTGGGCAACGACGAGCAGGCCGAGGATGGCCAGCAGGAACGGCACGAGGATCGGAGGGATCACCGCGTTCTTGCCGAGCGAGGCGAGCGTGTACGCCGCCCCGGTGATGGTCGCGGCCATGACGATCAATCCCAGCTCGGTGCGACGCCGAGCTGCGGCGATCGGCGTCGAGCTCATGGCACGGATGTGGTCGAGCCGACGATCGTGGTGGTCGAACCCGGTGAGACCGTCGTGGTGGGCGTGGTCGAACTGGTTGTGGTCGTCGTCGAATCCGGAGCGGTCTGCGGTGTCGTCGCCTGCTCGGTGACCACTGTCGTGGTGGGGGCCTGGTCGACGTCGTCGTTGCTGTTCGAGACCTTCACCGCGATCAAGACGATGACGACCGTCAACAACGCCGCGGCGCCGACCAACTTCAGGAAGTTGCGCCGCCACCAATGGCTGGGTACGGGCGGCTCGTCACGCGGGTCGCCGCGCAGGACCGGGGGACCCGGTGCGCCGGGGACAGCGATGATGCCGACCGCGCTGAGGTCGCTGTTGGCATCGGCATCGATCATGGTGCCAGCGGAATCCGAGCCCGGCCACCCCGGCTCCGACTCGAGATCGGCGGCTTCTCCGGATGGCTCGACGCCCTGCAACACGTCGACGACGACGACCGTCACGTTGTCGCGGCCGCCATTGGCGTTCGCCTTCGCCACCAGCTGCTCGGCCGCCGCCTGCGGGTCGCCGGTCGCGACGGCGATGGCAGCGATCTCGTCGTCGTGCACTTCGTCGACCAGGCCGTCGCTGCACAGGATGAAACGATCGCCATGCACCATCGGAACGAGCCACGTGTCGACGCGGACCGTCGGCTCGATGCCGAGGGCGCGCGTCACGATGTTGCGGCGCGGGTGCGTACGCGCCTCGTCTTCGCTGATGTGACCGGTGTTGACCAGTTCCTGCACGTAGCTGTGATCGACGGTGGCGCGGTGCAGGTCGCCGTTGCGCAACAGGTAGGTGCGCGAGTCGCCGACGTTGATCAGCGCGAATCGGGCGACGTTCGACTCGTCGGCGCGCAGCACGACCAACGCGGTCAGCGTCGTGCCCATGCCGTGGTGGTCGACGCTGGCGTGGGCGGCTTGATAGATCGACGCGTTGGCCTCGACGACCGAGGCCACGACGACACCTACGTTGCTGGCACCCGTACCCAGCCGGTCGCGGATGATGCGCGCCGCGAGTTCACTGGCCACCTCGCCGGCTTGATGGCCGCCCATGCCGTCAGCGACACCGAAGACCATCGGCTCGGCGACGAACGAGTCCTCGTTGCCGGCGCGCACCAGCCCGACGTCTGTCGCTGCGCCCCAACGAACGGCGGGCTGGTCGGTGAACGCGACGTGATCGCTCATCACTCGGCCTCGAAGACCGTGTTGCCGATCTGCACGCGATCTCCTTTGCTCACTCGCTCGGGAACCGTCAGCCGTTTGCCGTTGAGGTACGTGCCATTGGTCGAGCCGAGGTCTTCGATCATCGTCGATCCGGCATCACGGAAGACACGGGCATGCAGCTGAGAGACGAACCCATCGTCCGGCATCCCGATGGTGCAGGTCGCGGCACGGCCGACCGTGATCTCCTGGCCGAGTGCGAAGACCGCACCGCGAGCAGCCTTGGGCTCGAGGATCACGAAGCGGCCGATGTTGCCGCGCCGGCCCTTCGGCGCGTGCGTCGCCCGCTTGGTCTGCCTGATCTGAGGGACAACGGGCGAGGGCGCGGCGACGGTGGGGTCGGTCGGCCCGATGCCGGCGTGCAGCTGCGGGCCCATTCCCTGCCTGGGGCTGCGCACTTCGCTCCACACAGCCCACAGCACCCGCCCGAAGAAGACGTAGAGCAGCGCCAGCAGCACGTACTTGAGAACGCCGAGAAGCGGCTCGGTGGCAGCTGCGATCACAATGCCTCGAAGCGCAGATGCGTGCTCCCCACGCTGACTATGTCGCCGTCGGCCAACGTGCGCTCGCCGTCGATGCGCGTGCCGTTGACCTTCGTGCCGTTGGTGGAACCGAGGTCGACGATGACGAACGCAGTGCCGCGATGGTGGACCTCGGTGTGCTTGCGGCTGACGTTGGCATCGGGCAGGGCGATGGTGCAGTCGGGAAGCCGGCCGATGGTGACCAGTCGATCTCCGAGCGTCACTCGTTCGCCCGATGGCAGCACCAGCGATGCCATGCCGCCGCCTGCCCCGGCTTCGCGCAGACGCGACGACACGCTGAAACGCCCGGGCTTCAAGTTGTTGTCGACGGTCATCGTCACCCGAACCGGGCCCATGAAGTGGAAGCCCTCGGCTCGGGCGTATTCGCGTGCGGTCTCGCACAGCTCGTTGTTGAGGGCGTCGTCGATCTCGGCGAACCCGGCATGATCCTTGGCGCTGAGCTGGAAACTGAAATCGTTGGGAACGATGCGTTGGCCCTTGACGTCGACGTTGCGATTGTCGTCCATCTCGCGCAAGAGTCGCCGGCCGAGCTCGACCGGACGAATGCTGGAATGAGAACCACGTGAGAACACGC
>JBDTYA010000332.1:0-11027 GCA_040005915.1 Ilumatobacteraceae bacterium | reverse complement strand
TTGACCCGATGCTTCGATACCTCACCGCCGGCGAATCGCATGGCCAGGCGCTGGTGGTCATCGTCGAAGGCCTGCCGGCCGGGCTGTCGATCACGGTCGAGGAGATCCAGGATGAGATGGCACGCCGCCGTCTCGGCTTCGGTCGCGGGCCGCGACAGAAGTTCGAACAGGACGAACTGACCCTGCTGGGCGGTGTGCGCCACGGCCGCACGCTCGGCTCGCCGGTGGCGATCGAGATCAAGAACAGCGAGTGGTTCCGCAGCGACAAGTGGCACGAGGAGATGTCGCCCGCGCCAGGTGCTACCAAGTCGCCTCTCACCCAGGTGCGTCCCGGGCACGCCGATCTCGTCGGCATGCAGAAGTACGGCTTCACCGATGCCCGCGACGTGCTCGAACGAGCCAGTGCCCGCGAGACGGCCGCGAGGGTTGCGGCCGGCGCCGTCGTCAAGAAGCTGCTGTCCGAGCTCGGTGTGTCGATACTGTCGCACGTCATCCAGATGGGCAGCGTGCGCACGAAGGCGGTCGAACGGCCGACGATGGCCGACCTCGCTCGTGTCGACGACTCGCCCGTGCGTTGCTTCGATGCGGCTGCCGAAGCTGCCATGATCGACGAGGTCAAGGCCGCTGCAAAGGACGGCGATTCGCTCGGCGGTGTCGTCGAGGTGCTCGGCTACGGCATGCCGATCGGCCTCGGCAGTCATGTGCACTGGGACCGCAAGATCGATGCCGCGCTGGCGCAGGCGGTCATGAGCATTCAGGCCGTGAAGGGAGTCGAGATCGGCGACGGTTTCGAGGGCGCCGGGCGCCGCGGCAGCGCCGCCCACGATGCGATCAGTTGGGACGAGACGACCAACGAGTACCGGCGTGAATCCGCGCTTGCGGGTGGCACCGAAGGCGGGATGACCACCGGCGAACTGTTGGTCGTGCGTGCTGCGATGAAACCGCTCGCAACCCTGAACCAGCCCACGTTGAAGACGGTCGATGTCGTGACCAAGGAAGCGACGGTCAGCTTCAAGGAGCGCACCGACGTCACGGCGGTCCCTGCCATGGGCGTGGTCGCCGAGACCATGGTGGCACTGGTCGTCGCCGCCGAGGCACAACGCAAGTTCGGCGGCGATTCGTTGTCCGAGTTCGTGCGCAATGCCGAGTCGTTCCGCAGCTCGCTCGGTTAGCCGCCGTGGGTGTCGCAGACGACCAACACCTGGTCCTCGTCGGTTTGATGGGATCCGGCAAGACCACCGTGGCGCGCATCGTCGCCGATCGGTTGGGCAGGCAGGTGATCGATAGCGATATCGTCATCGAGAAGCTCACCGGCCGTACCGTGCGAGAGATCTTCGCCGACGATGGTGAGGCTGCGTTCCGTTCGTTCGAGACTGCTGCGTTGCTCGAAGCTCTCGCCCGCACGGAGCCTGCGGTCATCGCTGCGGCCGGGGGCGTGGTACTGCGCGAGGAGAACCGCAGGGCGTTGAAGGAGTCGACGGCCAAGGTGGTGTGGCTGTGCGCCACACCGGGCGTACTCGTCGATCGGGTCATGTCGGGCGCCC
The DNA here is from genome assembly GCA_040005915.1 of Ilumatobacteraceae bacterium. Classification (GTDB taxonomy): domain Bacteria; phylum Actinomycetota; class Acidimicrobiia; order Acidimicrobiales; family Ilumatobacteraceae; genus JAENVT01. Next base: position 9,483 of record JBDTYA010000332.1, on the reverse strand, counting down.
ATCGTCCGCTGCTCGACGATGACCCGGCAGGTACGTTGCAGCGCATGTACGACACACGTCAGCCGCTGTACCGGGAAGTGGCCGACGCCATCGTGCTCGTCGACAACCGCACTCCCATCGAGGTCGTCGAAGCGGTGCTGCGATGATCACGGTTCAGGTCTCGCTCGGCGACCGCAGCTACGACGTGCTCGTCGGTCATGGAGCGCGTCGCGAGTTGGCAGGGCTGCTGCCGCCCACCACCAGACGAGCCGTCATCGTCACTCAGACCGGCGTACCTCTCGACATCGACACCGGTGTCCCGACAGAGACGTTCACGATCGGCAACGGTGAGGTATACAAGTCGCTGGCCACCATCGAGGCGCTGTGCCGCGGCTTCGCCGGCTTCGGGCTCACCCGCAACGATGTGGTGATCGGAGTCGGCGGCGGCATGGTCACCGACGTGGCCGGCTTCGCTGCCGCGTCGTGGCACCGTGGCGTTGCCGTCGTTCACGTCGCCACGACGTTGGTCGGCATGGTCGATGCGGCAATCGGCGGCAAGACCGGTGTGAACATCGCCGCCGTCGACGGGATCGGCGGCAAGAACCTGATCGGTGCCTTCTGGCAGCCGTCCGGCGTCGTCTGCGATCTGGACGCCCTGTCGACGCTGCCGCCGCGCGAGATGCGCTGCGGCCTCGGCGAAATGGCCAAGTACCACTTTCTGACCGGTGACGACCTGTTGGCGATGGACGAGACCGAGCGCATTGCCCACTGTGTCGGGATCAAGGCCGACATCGTGTCGAACGACGAGCGTGAGACCGGCCGCCGGGCGCTGCTGAACTACGGCCACACGCTGGCCCACGCCCTGGAGATCGAGACCGGCTACCGGCTGGCTCACGGTGAGGCGGTGGCAATCGGGTTGATCTACGCCGCCCGGCTGGCGCGTCGGCTCGAACGAATCGACGATCGCCGCGTCGACCAGCACTACGAGGTCGTCGGTGGCACGTACGCGCTCGACACCGCGTTGCCTGCAGGGCTCGATCCGCAGCGACTCGTCGAGCTGATGGGCCGCGACAAGAAGGCGCTCGGTCAAGGCTTGACCTTCGTGCTCGACGGCGCCGCAGGCGTCGAGGTGGTCACCGACGTGCCGCAGGGCATCGCCCGCGAAGTACTCGAGACGATGGGGCGGTGAGCACGGTCAGCGCCACGCCACGCATCACCACAGCACGACTGGTGATGCGCGAATGGCAGGACGACGACCGGGCGCCGTACGCCGCGCTCAATGGCGACCCCGACGTGATGCGTCACTTCCCATCGACGCTGACACCGGAGCAGAGCGACGAGATGGTCGATCGCATCTCGGCCAAATGGCGCGACGCTGGGTTCGGGTTGTGGGCCGTCGAGCGTCTCGACACTGCAGAGTTCATCGGGTTCGTCGGTCTGGCGGCTCCGTCGTGGCAGGCCGACTTCACCCCGTGCGTCGAGGTGGGGTGGCGCCTCGCAAAGCAGCACTGGGGCAACGGCTTCGCGCCCGAGGCCGCCACCGCCGCGTTGGAATGGGGCTTCACCAACGTCGATCTGCCCGGTGACGAGATCGTCAGCTTCACGACGGAGGGGAACCTCAACTCGCAGCGGGTGATGCGCAAGATCGGGATGCAGCGCGATGTGGACCGCGACTTCGACCATCCGCTGCTGCCGGAATGGGTCGAGCGCAGGCATGTGCTGTACCAAATCGATCGCGACCGGCACGCCGAACACGTGGCACGATAGGCACGTGCCGCTGATCACCCTCCTGCATGGCCCCAACCTGAACCTGCTGGGCCAGCGCGAACCCCACATCTACGGCACGGCCACTCTCGACGACTACGTCGCCTTCACGATCGGCGCCGCGGCCGAGTTCGGTCACGAGGTGCATGCCTTCCAGACCAATCACGAGGGCGAACTGGTCGATGCCATCCACGCTGCACGGAGCACGTCGGCGGCGATCATCATCAACCCCGGTGCGTTCACCCACTACGCGTGGAGCCTCCACGATGCGCTCGCTGCGTTCGCCGGGCCGATCGTCGAGGTCCACATCTCCAATCCCAACGCCCGCGAGCCATGGCGCCACACCAGCGTCATCGCGCCAGTGGCCACCGGATCGATCATCGGGTTCGGGATGCAGGGCTATCGGCTCGCAGTCGAAGCCGTCGCCGCGAAATTACTCGCGTCGTGATGCCCGCGCTCGAGGTCGCCGGTCGCTGCGGCCGCGTCCGGCAACGATTCGACGGGATCGAGGCCCTGCTCGTCAGCGACCTCACCAACATCCGCTGGCTCACCGGCTTCACCGGTTCGAACGGCTGGGTGCTGCTGACGCGGCACGACGTCGTATTGGTCACCGACGGTCGCTACGGCGACCAGGCCACCGCCCAACTCGCGGATGCCGGTGTGAACGGACGGGTTGCGGTTGGTCACTCGGGCGGGGAGATCCTCGATCTGCTGGCGGCCGAGGTCCGCGGTTTCGAGACCCTGGGTTTCGAGGCCGCGCACGTCACCTACCAACAGTTCCAGCGATATCAGAACCTGTTCGAGTCGTCGCTCGTGCCCGTGGCCGGACTGATCGAGGCCGAGCGCCGGCGCAAGGACGCAGGCGAGATCGCCCGTATGGCAGAGGCCTGCAGGATCGCCGACGTCGCCCTGTCGGAGGTGCAGCTGCCCGGCCACACCGAGGCCGAGGTGCGCAACCAACTGGAGATCCGCATGCGCGAGCTCGGAGCCGACGGCCCCAGCTACGAAACCATCGTGGCCACCGGCCCGATCAACGCGGCACGCCCGCATCATCGGCCGACCGACACCATGATCGAGGCCGGCCACACGGTCATCATCGATGTCGGCGCGTTGTACGAGGGCTATCACAGCGACATGACCCGCACGTTCTTCGTCGGCGAACCGACCGCCGAGCAGCTCGAGTTGTACGAAGTGGTGCTGGCGGCGCAGTGCGCCGGGGTGGCTGCGGTCGAGGCAGGGATCAGCTCCTCCGAGCTCGACGGAGTGTGCCGCGACTTGATCATCACCGCCGGCTATGGCCCGTGGTTCAGCCACGGAACCGGTCACGGCGTCGGCCTGTTGATCCACGAAGACCCGTTCATCAACCGCACCGGGGACCTCAAATTGCAGGTCGGGGACGTAGTGACGGTGGAGCCTGGGGTCTATCGTGAGGGCTTCGGCGGTATCCGTGTCGAAGACCTCGTGGTCGTGACCGAGAACGGATGCCGCGTACTGACTGCATCGCCGAAGGATTCACCGTGCCCGCCATCACCACCAACGACCTGAAGAACGGAATCACCCTCGAGCTCGACAACGGGCTCTTCCAAGTGGTCGAGTTCCAACACGTGAAGCCGGGCAAGGGCGGCGCGTTCGTGCGCACCAAGCTGCGCAACGTCAAGAACGGCAACGTCTTCGACCGCACGTTCAACGCCGGGGTACGAGTCGAGCAGGCCCTCCTCGACAAGAAGGACATGCAGTTCCTCTATCGCGACGGCGACGAGTACGTGTTCATGGACACCGAGAACTACGACCAGATCCAGGTCGCCCCGACATCGCTCGGCGATGCCGCCAACTACATGGTCGAGCAGGCAATCGCCATCATCGCCTTCTATCAGGGCGAGATCGTGTCGGTCGAGATCCCGGCGTCGGTCGAGCTGATCATCACCGAGACCGAGCCCGGGATGCAGGGCGACCGCGTCTCGGGCGCTCGCAAGCCGGCGACGCTCGAGACCGGCCTCACCGTGCAGGTTCCGCTGTTCATCAACCCGGGCGACCGAGTCAAGGTCGACACGCGCAGCGGCGAATACATCACCAGGGTCTGAGGTGGCTCGACGCAGGGCACGCCCCTCCGACGACCTCCGTTCCGATTCGCGCGAGCGAGCGATGATGCTGTTGTACGAAGCCGATTCGAAGGGCATCTCGGCAGGCGACGTACTGGCCGCCCAGATCTCGGAGACCGACGAGCTCACGACCCTGTTGGTCGAGGGCGTGGCGCAGCACCAGGCCCAACTCGACGCGGCGATCTCGGAGCATGCCAAGGGCTGGTCCCTGGCGCGTATGCCGACGATCGATCGCACGGTGCTGCGCATCGCCGGCTTCGAACTGTTGGGTCGCCGCGATGTCCCCGTCGCGGTCGTGCTCAACGAGGCGATCGAATTGGCCAAACGCTTTTCCACTGACGACTCCGGTCGCTTCGTCAACGGGGTGCTGTCGGCATTGGTCCCGGTGCTTCGCCCGGCCGTCTGACTGTCGATCGCGGCAGCGCGAGACCGGAAGCCGGGATCCGCGACGCGGCCTGACCGGCGTGTTCTCGAGAGGTGGTCCACCTATCATCGCGACGTGATCGCCGAGGAAGAGGTCGTCTCCAGCGCGGAGATCGTCGATGAACCGACGCGCGAGTTCGCCATAGGCCGCATCGAACGGTGGGTCGAGCGCACCGCCGACATCCATCCTGCGGCCTGGCTGACGGCCGGAGGAGCGCTGCTGTTCGTGCTCGTGTTCGGCAGGCTGGGCATCCAGCATCAGGACAACTTCGGCACGTGGTCGTACGACATGGGGATCTACGACCAGGGTTTCTGGCTGGTGTCGCGGGGCGGTCAGAGCTTCATGACGGTCCGCGGCATGGAGTTCTGGGGCCATCACGTCAACCTCATCGTGCTCGCCTTCGTACCGTTCTACTGGCTGGGTGCCGGCCCGTCGTTCCTGTATGTGGCCCAGGCGGTCGGCCTCGCTGCCGGCGCGTTCCCGATCTATCTGATCGCACGCGATCGATTCAGCAAGCCGTGGATGGGGCTGCTGTTTGCCGTCGTCTACCTGATGTACGCGCCGATCCAGTGGATCGCCTGGGCCAACTTTCATCCCGAGGCGCTCGTGATCGCGCCGCTGCTGTACGCGTGGTGGTTCGCGACGCACCGACGTTGGCGCGGGATGTTCGTCGCTCTGCTGCTCGCCCTGTCGATCCGCGAAGACACCGCACTGGTCGTCATCATGCTCGGCCTCGTCCTGCTGTTCATCTATCGGCCCGGCAGGGGCGAGCACCGAGACCGCGTGATGGCCTTGTGGACACTGGGCCTGGGCATCGGCTGGTATGTGATCGCGACCCGGTTCGTGATCCCGCATTTCAATCAGGGCAAGCAGCCGTTCTACATCCAGTACTTCTACAGCAACTACGGCAAGGACATGCCGGCGATCATCGAGACGATGGTGCGCCACCCGAATCGTGTCATCAGCGATGCCACGCAGCCCGATCGCATTCGCTTCTACCGCGACCTCGCGCTCCCGCTGGGTGGCCTTCCTCTGCTGGGTCCGCTGGCGTTGTTCATGGCGATCCCGCAGATGCTGGCGAGTGTGATCGGCCTCAGCCCGTACGCGCGCAGCATCCACTACCAGTACACGGCGATGATGATCGCGCCTTTGCTGATCGCCGCGATCGAAGGCGCCAAGGTGCTGTGGCGGTTCAAGGTGATGCACGTGATCCTGCCGATCTGGCTGCTCGGTTGTGCGTACATGACCAACGTTGCCTGGTCGACATCGCCGATCGGTGATTCGTACAACGTGTGGGCGCTTCCAAATCCGCGGCACGATTCGATGCGCGAAGCGTTGAAGCTGGTCCCGGCCAACGCCTCGGTCACGGCCACCTACACGCTCCTTCCACACCTGTCTCATCGAACCCAGATCTACGACTGGCCCAACCCGTGGGTGCCGGCGTATTGGGGCAACGACGACGGCTACCGGTTGCCCGACCCGTCGACGATCGACTACATCGTGCTGGACCAGACCCAGGTCGGCGAGGCCCAGAAGGCGCTGGTCGCCGGCCTGATCGCGCCTGACGGTCCGTATCAGGTCCTGTTCGACAAGGACGACGTGCTGGTCGGAAAGCGCAAGGACGTGGCCTCGCCGTAGCCGGCGCCTTCAGCGTCGGCGGGCGATGGCCAACAGGTTCTTGCCGAACGGCGGGTTCGGAACCAGCCGCTGCATCAGCTTGCTGACAGGCACGACCAATCGGTCGAACACCCCAGACGACATCGGGCTGAGCGATTGACGGTTCAGGACCCGATACATCAGCCAATACGGAACGACCCCGGCCACCTCCAGGTATCGCAGTTCGACGATCTCGAAACCGGCGTCGGCGATGACACGCTGCAACCGCTGCCTGTCGTAACGGCGATGGTGCCCCGATTTGAAGTCGAGGCTGCCGTACAGGCGCGACATGGCCGGCACGAACACACCGAGCGAGCCTCCGGGTGCGATGAGATCGAACGCCGTGCGCATCTCGGCCGCGTCGTCGAGGATGTGCTCGAGCACGTTGATGTAGACGATCGAGTCGAACTGTTGCGGTCGGGTCGTGGCCAGTTCCTGCGACGTCAGCTGCAGCGAGGTCACGTTGCGCAGGCGCGCGGTCGTGGTCTGCAACTCCTCGAAGAGGTTGCCGGCCGGTTCTATGGCAGTGATCTCACTGGCCGGCTTGCGCTCGGCCATCTTCGTCGCGATCGTGCCGATGCCGGCTCCGACTTCGAGGACGCGATGGCCGAGATGCGGAGACAGCTCGTCGGCGATCCATCCGAAGAACCGGTTGGCCTGGGCCAGGTTCTCGAGCTCTTCCGCCGCACCGAACTGCGAGTTCGACGATGCCTGTTGCGCCTGCAGCCGCGGCGACCGCGCCGCCCACGTGGCCTGATCGCGACGGCTCTCGTCGCGGACCTCGGCGACGAGGACGCGGGTCGTGTGCAAACTCCGCCAGAACTGAGTGACGTCGGAGAACGAGAGCGAGCGCACACCCGCATACCGCGGGCGGAACGTGATGGGGCACTCCGTGATCGAGAAGCCGGCCGCCTGGGCCACTGCGATCGACGTCGTGAAGTATCCGTATCCGTCCGCCGGGATCTGCCGATCGATCCACAGCTGGGCGACCTCGGGTCGGATGACTCGGAACGAGGTCGTCGCGTCGTGCACACCGTGCAGGCCGATAACACGTCGAGCGAGGATGTTGGCCGTGCGGCTGACGATCGAACGCACCGCGGACGTGCCGGGTGACGAGCCACCGCGCACCCAGCGAGAGCCGATTGTCACCCCGCTGCGCCGAGCCACGAACGTGCGCACCACGTCGATGATCTGACGTGCATCGTGATGCCCGTCAGGATCGAGGGTGACGAAGAAGTCGCGGTCCGCGCCGCGTAGCAGATGTTCGAAGCCGGCCAATTGGGATCCACCGGGCCCCAGGTGCGACCCGGTGAGCACGTCGAGCTTGATAGCCAGCCGCGCCGCCTCGTCGGTGGCGATCGCCGCGGTGTTGTCGGGGCTCGAATCGTCGACCAGCAGCACGTCCAGCTCGATCCCGGACCGTCGCAGGACGGCAGCGGCTTCCTCGATCTCGGCCAGCACGGGGCCCACCGAGGCGCCACTGTTGTAGGTGGCCAGCACGATGGTGCCGCGCAGTTCTGGCATCTCGCCAACGTACCAGTGGACGAGAACCGATCTCCGGCGGGCCTGCTGCTATGGTCGGCGTGCCGTGAAATGGGTCCCGTGAGGCCCATACGGGAGGAGCAAATCGTGTTGTATCTCGATCCGGGTGCCCAGTGGCGCGCCCGCCCGCCCACTAGTCATGCACTACACTGCATGATCATGCAATGGGCGGGGCGATGACCCGAGAAGCGGTGCTGGTGCTCGCCGACGGCAGCACATTCGAGGGCGAGGTGTTCGGCGCCGAGCCTGCCGATGGTGTGGCCAGCGGCGAGATCGTGTTCAACACGGTGATGAGCGGCTACCAGGAGGTCATCACGGACCCGTCGTACGCGGGTCAGATCATCACCTTCACCTATCCACACATCGGCAACTACGGCGTCAACGCCACCGACTTCGAGTCCCGGCGGCCCTTCTGCCGCGGCGTGATAGTTCGCCAGCTGGCGCGCCGTCACAGCAACTTCCGGGCCCAGGCGTCACTCGACGCGATGCTGACCCGCTATGGAGTCAGCGGTATTGCCGGGATCGATACACGACGACTGACGCGCCTGCTGCGCGATACGGGCGCGATGCCCGGCGCATTCGGGACGGCCGACGAGGCAACCCTCCGAGCGGCCGCCCACGCAGAGCCAGGAACCGACGGTATCGACCTGGTCGCCGAGGTGACCACGCCGGCCGCATACTCCGTCGGATCCGGCGAGCGGCTGATAGTCGCCTACGACTTCGGCCTCAAGCAGTCGATCCTCCGATCACTGACTGCGCTCGGTCGTGTCGAGGTCGTGCCGGGATCGACCACGGCGGCCGAGGTGCTCGACCGCAAGCCGGCAGGCGTGTTCCTCTCGAACGGGCCCGGCGATCCGGCCGAGGTCGGATATGCATCCGAGGCGATCGCTGCACTGCTGGGTGAGGTGCCGGTGTTCGGCATCTGCCTCGGCCACCAGCTGCTCAGCAGGGCGATCGGCGGAACCACCTTCAAGCTGCCGTTCGGTCATCACGGTGGCAATCACCCGGTGCGTCACGAACCCAGCGGGCGAGTCGAGATCACCAGCCAGAACCACAACTTCTGTGTGGATCCCGAGAGTCCAGGGGCCGGAGCGATCGTCACACATCTCAACCTCAATGATCAGACCGTGGAAGGTATGCGCCTCGACGGTGTGCCCGCGTTCAGCGTGCAGTACCACCCCGAGGCCGGTCCCGGACCGCACGATGCCCGGTACCTGTTCGCGATGTTTGCGGCGATGATGGACGATCCGTCGGGATTCGTCGGTGGCCGACCCATTGCGGTGACAGGCGGCGCGAACCTCCGGGGCTATCAAGCTCCGTGCCTGATCGAGCCGGAGTTGGGTGTCGCCTGATGCCGAAGCGAACCGACATCCACTCGATCCTCATCATCGGCTCGGGTCCGATCGTCATCGGTCAGGCGTGCGAGTTCGACTACTCGGGCACGCAGGCCTGTCGGGTTCTCCGTGAGGAGGGCTATCGGGTCATCCTCGTCAACTCCAATCCGGCGACGATCATGACCGACCCGGACTTCGCCGACGCGACCTACATCGAGCCGATCACGCCCGAGGTCGTCGCCAAGATCATCGAGCGCGAGAAGCCCGACGCGGTCCTGCCGACACTGGGCGGCCAGACCGGTCTCAACACGGCGATGGCGCTGTACGAGCGGGGCATCATCGGCGTGCCGGGTACCCCCGAGATGATCGGCGCCAACGCCGAGGCCATCGCCACGGCAGAGGACCGCGACCGGTTCAAGCAGGCGATGATCGAGATCGGTCTCGCCGTGCCGGTCAGCGGCATCGCCCACAACCTCGCCGAGGCGATGGAGGTCGTCGAACGCATCGGTCTACCGATCATCATTCGCCCCGCCTACATCCTCGGTGGTCGCGGCACGGGCATCGCCTCGACGGCCGTCGAATTCGAAGCGCGTGCAGCCGAGGGCCTGGCGGCCAGTCCGATCAGCGAGATCCTGATCGAGAAGAGCATCGCCGGTTGGAAGGAGTACGAGCTCGAGGTCATGCG
>JBDTYA010000331.1:0-7402 GCA_040005915.1 Ilumatobacteraceae bacterium | reverse complement strand
CGTCGGGACTCCACCGTCGTCGAGATCGAAGTCGAATGCCACCTGACTCACGGGGAAAGTCTGGCCGGTCAGGCGCCGAGTTCGCGCACGTTGTCGAGCTCGCCGGAGTCGTCGCCCGAATCGTCGATGCCGAACAGTTGGCCATCGATCGGGAGGTGCTGTGTACGACGCAGGTCTTCGATGGCGTTGAGCGGCCGCTCGAGTGCCCGGCGCCGGGTGGTGGCCAACTCGTCGAACGAGCGGTTGAGCGTGTCGAACTGTCGCTTCACCTTGTCGACCGACTCGGTGTACTTGCCCCACTGCTGCCCGAACTTGCCGAGCAGTTGCAGGATCTCTTGACTGGTCTCCTCGATGACGAAGTTGTCGAATGCCTGGCGAATGACGCCGAGGAAGGCGAACAATGTCAAGGGCGAGCAGATGACCACGTTGGATGCCATCGCCTCTTCGATGAGGTCGTTGTCGCTCTCGTGGATGAACGCGCTGACCGTCTCGTTGGGAACGAACATCAACACGTTGTCGACCGTGAACCGATCGTCGGTCGATGCGTATTCGCGCTTGGCCAGCTCGCGAACCCTGGCCCGCACGTCGCGAACGAACGTGGCCCGGTGGGCAGAACGCTCGGCCTCGGTGGAGGCATCGAGAAACTTGAGGTACGACGCCATGGGGAACTTGACGTCCATGAAGAGCACGTGACCCTTCGGCAACAGGAACGTGAAGTCGGGGATCCCCTTGCCCTCGCCGACCATGGCGGTGCGCTTGCGGTAGTTGACGCCTTCGTGGAAGCCGGCGAGCCGCAACACGTCTTCGGCCATCCGCTCGCCCCATTGACCGCGCGCGTTGGAGCTGGCCAGCGCCTCGCGCAGGCTGTTGGTGGTGCTGGACAGCATTTGGGTGATCTCGGAGTGGACCTGCAACGAACGATCGACCTGGCCGAACCGCTCGGACGTGGCCTCGCCCAGCTGCTGGACGAGCTGTGACAGTCGGTCGATGTCGGTGCGGACACCGCTCTGCACCTCGCCGAGACGCTGATCGATCAACTGCTGCCGACCGGCGAGCGAGGCATCGCTGGCCCGGGTGTGAGCGCCGAGCTGCTCGCGGCTCATGGTGATGGCCTGCTCGACGGCCAGTAAGGCGGCTTGGCTGATGACATCGGCCGAGACAGCGGGTGCCACCGGTGCCTCGATCGCCGGAACGTGGGCCGGCGGGTTGCGGCGGGCGACCAGCCAGGTCACCGCGGCCACCGCGGCCACGAGGCATGTGACAAGTGCGATCTCCATGGTCCCCATCATGGCGAAGGGGTGTTACAGGGTTCGCGGATGGGTGGATCGGAGGGGCCGCGAAGGACGGATCTACCCAGGTAACAGCGGGTTTTCGCCGGCTCGCACCTGCGCCGCGTAGAGGCCGTCGAGGCTCATCAGGTCGTCGTGGGTGCCTTCCTCCACGATGCGCCCGGCGTCGAGCACCACGATCCGGTCGGCATCGCGGATGGTCGACAGGCGGTGGGCGATGACCAGCGCTGTGCGGCCGCGCAGGGCCTCGTCGAAGGCCGCCTGGACGTGGGCCTCGTTCTCGTTGTCGAGATGGCTGGTCGCCTCGTCGAGGATCATCACCACAGGGTTTTTCAGCAGGAGCCGGGCGATTGCCAGGCGTTGCTTCTCGCCGCCGCTCAACCGGTAGCCGCGCTCGCCGACCATCGTCTCGTAGCCGTCCGGCAACGTCGAGATCATGTCGTGGATCCTGGCGCCACGGCATGCCGCGTCGAGTTCAGCGATCGTCGCGTCGGGCTTGGCGTACCGCAGGTTCTCGCCGATCGATTCGTGGAACAGGTGTGGATCCTGGGTGACCACGCCGATCGCGGCGCGCAGCGTGTCCTGGGTGAGGTCGCGGACGTCGTGGCCGTCGACGCTGACACTGCCACCGGTGACGTCGTACAGCCGTGGGATCAGCCCGGCCAGGGTCGTCTTGCCCGAGCCCGAAGCACCGACGAGAGCGACGGTCTCGCCGGGCTGCAGGGTCAGGCTCAACCCCGACAGCACATCGCGGTCCGGGTCGTGGCCGAGCAATGCGTTTGGTGCCTCCAACGACGCCACCGTCACTTCGGCTGCGGTCGGGTAGCGGAAGGTGACGTTCTGCATCTCGACCAGACCCTGCGGACCGACGAGATCGACGGCGCCCGGTCGATCGGTGATGCCCTCCGGTGCGTCGAGCACCTCGAAGACGCGCTCGAAGCTGACCATTGCCGTCATCAGGTCGACTCGGGCGTTGGTGAGCCCGGTCAGCGGCGCATACACGCGTGTCACGAGCGCGGCCAGGGCCACGAGCGTGCCGCGGGTGATGTTGCCGTCGACGACGAGGTGGGCACCGACGCCGTAGATGGCAGCCGCACCCAGCGCTCCGACGAGCCCGAGGGCGACGAAGAACACCCTGCCGTACATCGCCGACTTGATGCCGATGTCGCGAACCTGCGCGGCCCTGCTGGCGAACAACGTGGTCTCGTCGTCGGACCGACCGAACAGCTTCACCAGTTGCGCGCCGGCGACGTTGAACCGCTCGGCCATCTGCGAGTTCATCGCCGCGTCGGTGTTCATGTGCTGACGGGCCAGCGCTTGGAACCGCTTGCCGACCCGCTTCGCCGGGATGATGAACAGTGGCAGCACTACCAACGCCAGAAGCGTGAGCCGCCATTCCAGCGCCAGCATCGCGGCGAGGGTGGTGATCAACACGACGACGTTGCTGACCACGCTGCCGAGCGTGCTGGTGACCGCGTTCTGGGCCCCGACGACATCGTTGTTGAGCCTGCTGGTCAGTGCCCCCGTCTGCGTGCGGGTGAAGAATGCGATGGGCATCCGCTGCACCTTGCCGAACAGGGCGACGCGCAGGTCGTAGATCATCCCTTCGCCGATCCTCGCCGAGCACCAACGCTGCACGATCGCGAGCAAGGCATCGGCGACCGCTGCGCCGACGACGATGGCGGCGAGCATGGTGATCAACGATCGATCGCTCTTCGGGATCGCGTCGTCGAGGATCGATCGGAACGCGAACGGCGGCACGAGCTCCAGCAACGCGCTGACGAAGATGGTCAGCAGGAACACGATGATGATGGCGCGATACGGCCTGGCGAACCGCCACGCCCGCCGCACCGCGCTGCCGCGCAGTTGCTTGCCCTTGATCGCAGTGGCGTCGCCGGGGAGCAGCGAGTGTGGGCTCATTCGCATTGCTGCGAGGATACGGGTGCCGCCGAGCGACGCGTACCTCCGCGTCGTACGCTGGCGCGCTGATGCGGCGCATGGCCTCGATGATCTGTTGTGCCGCGTTGCTGGCCGGCTGCGCTGCAGACGCCGGCGTGTCAGCGACCGACTCGCAACGCAGCGACGCCACGTTCGATCCGCGCTCGGATCCGTTCGGTTGGACCGCGTCCAAATCGTTCAAGGACGTCGAGATCGGCACGTTCACCGCGCCGATCGACTACTCCGATCCGTCCAAGGGGAACTTCGAGCTGAACGTCGCCAGGCACTTGGCGATGAAGCCGAAGGAGCGCATCGGCAGCCTGCTGGTCAATCCGGGAGGCCCAGGATTCGGCGGAACCGACTTCGCCCTGTACGCCGAGCAGAACTTCGGCCAGCCGTTGCTCGACCACTTCGACATCGTCGCATGGGACCCGCGTGGCACCGGCGAGAGCGAGCCGACGATCGATTGCATCGACGACTACGACCACTTCTTCGCCACGGGCGACATCACGCCCGACGATGCGGCGGAGCGCCAACAACTGGTCGACCTGGCCAAGGAGTTCGCCGCTGATTGCGCACGGAAGGACGGCGCGTTCTACCGGTACGTCGGCACCAACAACTCGGCCCGCGACATGGACGCGATCCGTGCAGCGCTCGGCGAGTCGACCATCAGCTACCTCGGCTTCAGCTATGGCAGCGAACTGGGCGCGACGTGGGCGACCATGTTCCCGAAGACGGTGCGCGCCGCCGTGCTCGACGGCGCGGTCGATCCAACGGCCAGCGCGACCGACAGTGGTATGCAGCAGCTGAAGGGTTTCGAAGCGTCGCTGTCGGCCTTCCTCGCGGCGTGCAGCGGCGATGCAAAGTGCCCGTTCCAGAACGCCGGCGACTCTGCCGGCGCATTCGATCGGCTGATGAAGTCGATCGACGCCACACCGATCCCGAGCAAGCCCGATCGACCGGCGGTCTCACTCGAGGTCGCGATCGCGGCCGTCGGTCAGGCGATGTATTCGTCGACGACGTGGCCGCAACTCGCGCTGGCGCTGGCGAACGCGCAGAACGGTGACGGCGCCGGGCTGCTGGACCTGTACGACCAGTACTACCAGCGCCGGGCGGACGGCACCTACGAGAACTCGTTGGAGGCGTTCCAAGTGATCGGCTGCATGGACACCCCCGATCGCCGCACCGTGGCCGAGGACGACGCCGAGGTCCCCAAGGTCCAGGCGGTAGCGCCACGATTCGCGATCAGGAGCGTCGGTGACTACGAGTGCACGTTCTTCCCGCCCTCCATCGATCCGCGTCTCGAGATCACCGGAAAGGGCGCCGGCCCCATCGTGGTGATGGGCACGACCGGCGATCCGGCCACCCCGTTGGACGGCACCCGGAAGATGGCCGCGGCCCTCGAAGGCGGGCGACTGGTCGTGGTCGTCGGAAACCGGCACACGGGCTACGGCCTCAACGCCTGCTCGACCTCGACCGTCGACAACTACCTCGTCGACCCGGTCGGCCACCTGCCGGCGGAGGGCACGCGCTGCGAGTAGGGGGCGCTTCGAGTCGGAGCGTCGAGGCGCTAGGTCCTAGGTTCGTCACGATGCCGCTATCACGAGACGAGATATCCGAGTTGGCAACGGGACTCGCCGCGGCGCGGCGCGATCGAGTCGGCTTCGACCCGATCTCTTCGACGGTGACGTTCGACCTCGAGGATGCATACGCGATCCAGCGGGCGGGAACGGAGCTGCGGCTGGCGCGTGGCGAACGCGTGGTCGGCTGGAAGCTCGGCTACACGTCGCTGGCAATGCGCACCCAGATGGGGATCGACCAGCCCAACTTCGGGCCGCTGACCGACGTCATGTTGTTGGCGAGCGATCAATCCGTGAGCCCGGGATTGATCCAACCGCGGGTCGAGCCAGAAATCGGATTGCGCCTGGCGCGACCGTTGTCGGGCGAGGTCGGTGTCGACGACGTGCTCGCCGCCGTCGGCGAGGCGTTCGCCTGCCTGGAGGTCGTCGACTCCGTGTACCCCGACTATCGGTTCAAGATGGAGGACAACACAGCGGATGGCTCGTCGGCCGCGCAGGTCGTCGTCGGGCCGCCGCTCCGCCGTCTCGACAGCCTCGACGCCATCGACGTGGTGCTGCGGCACGACGGCGTCGACATCGAAACGGCAACGGGATCGGCGGCGTCAGGCCACCCCGCAACCGGCGTCGTCTGGCTGGTCGAGCAGTTGGCCCGTCAGGACCGCTGGTTGCACGCCGGCGACATCGTGATCACCGGCGGCCTGACAAAAGCCGTGCGGCTGGACCCCGGCGGTCACGTCGAAGCGGTGTTCGACGGCGAGACCCGTGTCGCCGTCCGTAGATCGATTGCCTAGCGCTGTTGGCGGAAGGAGTGGGATTCGAACCCACGGAGACCCATAAGACCTCAACGGTGTTCGAGACCGTCCCATTCGTCCGCTCTGGCATCCTTCCGGGTGGCAGGCTAGCGGGCGACGACGGGGCGTGGCTATCCGGCAATGTTTCCTCAAGACGCTCGCCGTGCGTGCCGATGGAATATCCGTGGCGGACGCAAATCTCTTTCCCGACGAGGCCGGTTTCACCCCTCGAGCAGCATGGCAGGTGATCGAGGCGGCGCGCCGCCGGTACCTCACCGGCGAACTGACGCTGCCGACGACGCCCGCGACGAAGATCTTCCTACGTGACGGCATGGTGTACTTCGCCGAACGGAGTTCGGACGGAGCACTCCCCATCCGGCTGATGATGGAAGGTGTGATCACCCGCGAGCAGATGCAGCGCGGCACGGTGATCGTGAACGGTGTCGAACACGTCGGGCGGATGTTCGACGGTGACCCGACGATCGACCGTGCGTCGGTGGAACTGTGCACCGAGCTGTTCACCGACGATGTGATGATCGCCGCGGCCAACGAGGTCGTCGCCGGCTACGAGCTGACCCTCTACCGTCGCCATCCCAGTGGTATCGATCGCTGGTACCCGCACACCGTGCCGGTGACCGGCCGCCCGAGCGACCAGCCAGACGAGCAGCCAGACGAGCAGCCGGCCGCATCCGCCGAGACGATTGCGGCAACAAAACCCGCCCCCAAGCCCAAGGCCAAGGTGGAACCCCGGCCGCAGCCGCAGCCGCAGCCGCAGTCTGCGCAGGCCACGCCGGCGCATGACGCTCAACCGAAGTCGGAGCCGAAGAACCGGCTCAATGCGCCGCCGATCACTCAGGCGGTACCGGTGACGGCGAACATGCACGCCGCACCGATCACGGAGGCGATGCCGGTGACCGAGGCGGTCCCCACGATCGCGTCCGTCGACCCGAAGCCTCCGGTGGCGCAGATGCCGCCCCCTACCGCTCAGATCCCCGTGACGTCACCTCCTCCGCAGGCCGAGCTCGACGCAACATTGATCGCCGACGAAGTGGCCGAGGCCATCAAGCGTGCCTTCGCCGGAATGGGTGCGTGAGCCGGTACGCCTCCGGCATGCCGGCTCCCCCTCTACCCCGCTTGGCCACTGATGGTCGGATGGGCGCTGACGACCAGGCGTCGCGATGGGCATCGCCGCGACGTTCGTCGCTCCGATGCCGCTGAGCGACTTGTCAGCGACAAAGTTCCAGTGGAGTTCGCGGCGCCCACCTGGGTGCCTCTTCGCACTCCACTTGGTCTAGCTGCGGCGGGCGGCGAAGAAGGCGCGGAGCAGGGCGGCGGCTTCCTCGGCGTGCACGCCGGCGGTGACCGGCGGGCGGTGGTTGAGCCGTGAATCGCCGAGTATCCCGTACAGGCTGGCAACGGCACCGGCCTTGGGGTCGGTGGCGGCGAACACCAGCCGGCCGATCCGTGCGTTGACGAGTGCCCCGGCGCACATCACGCATGGTTCCAGTGTGGCGTAGAGGGTGCAGTCGAGCAGTCGCCAATGGCCGACGACGCCTGCAGCGTCGCGTATGGCCAGGACCTCGGCGTGCGCGGTCGGGTCGCCGGTGAGCTCACGTTCGTTGTGCCGTGCGGAAATGACCTCACCGGCACGAACGACGACCGCGCCGATCGGTACGTCGCCGTGGACAGCGGCCGCGGCAGCCTCGTCGAGCGCGATCCGCATGGCGTCGTCGTCACTCAAACCTGCCATCACAGCGGAGGGGGTGGGATTCGAACCCACGGAGGGTTGCCCCTCACACGCTTT
>JBDTYA010000330.1:0-12055 GCA_040005915.1 Ilumatobacteraceae bacterium | reverse complement strand
CCTCTATCAGGCCGTGGCCAGCCGGCGAGGGTTGTTCCCCAAGCGGTGGTTCCGTTGGAAGCCCGCCGACGACCTGCTGCACGTCACGCTCGGCGCCGGTCTCGTGGCTGCTGGGCTGATGCGGTCGGGCCGCGGCGGCGAATAGAGCACCGGAGCGGAGAAGACAGACATGGTGAGTCCAACGCAACTCTCGCCATTCGTCGTCAAGGCCATCACCACCGAGGTCTACGTCGACGACGGTCGTTTCGATGGTCGTCGGTGCATCGTCTTGGACTACTCCAGAACCGCGCGCGTCGCCGGCTTCGTGCGCGACGAGATCCGCCGGATCGGTCCCGCCCTGTGCATCGGCCTGGTGCACGAGGCGTCACGCATGGCTCCGCTCCGCGTCTCGCCGCAGTTCGATACGACATCCCAGCCGTCAGGTGACGGCGCTGACGAAAACCGCGATGATCATCACGCTTCCGGCAGCAGCGACGGAGAGCATCGCCCGTCGTAGGTGCACGTACTTGCGTCGAGCGATTCGCGCCATGATCAGCAGTTGTTGAGCGTGACGCGCCGATGCACCGGCCGCGTCGGCCGTAACAGCCATCAGCAGTGACTCGGGTGTCTCGAACTGGGCCTGCTCGCCGAAGTACCGGGCCTTGCCCGGCTCCGGGTGACCGACACGCGGAATGACCGCAAGGCCGAGCATGACCATGGCCACGACCAGCATGGCGACTGCGACGAGACCGAGAGCGGTGACGAACCCGCCGTTGGTCCGAAGAGCCCGAGCCTTATCGAGTAGCAGGTCGGTGAGAAGCGCGGTCGTGGTGGCCACCGCGGCGAAGATGATGCTGGCCTTCGAATCGGACTGTCTGATCTCTTCGCGACACTCGTCCAGCAGTCGGAGGATGTAGGACTCTTCGCTCATCGGTCCCCCCGTGAGCAGGCTCTTTTGGGACTTTGCTCGCGGTGAAATTACCACACTGACCTTGACCGGCGGTGCTGCTGCGACAACGATTGCCCGCGGGATGGCAGCAGGCTCGGTGTTCGCAACGATGCGACCGACGTTGCACGCGTACGTGTCCGATCTCGCGTTGCGAGTCGTGGCGGCCGCCCCGCCGCAAGGATGGACCGAGGTCGAAGGATCGTTGGCGTTCTTCGACATCTCCGGTTTCACCAAGTTGACGGAGCGCCTCGCAGGCCTCGGACGGAGCGGCGCGGAACACATCAACGACGTGCTCAACACCGTCTTCAACGGATTGATCGGTGAGGTCTTCCGATTCGGTGGCGACGTGCTCGAGTTCGGTGGCGACGCGATGGTCGTGCTGTACACGGGTACGGATCACGAGCAGCGCGCTGCCTGTGCAGCGGCCGAGATGTTTCGATTCATGGCCGTCGACGGCCGCATCGTCACCCCGCTCGGCGACGCCCGGCTGCGCATGTCGTGCGGCATGGCGAGTGGGAGGCAGGCGTATTACCTACTCGGCTCGACGCGCCGTGCTCTGGTCGTCGCCGGACCAACCAGTACCGCAATGGCGCAACTCGAAGCCGACGCCGGCGCCGGTGAGGCGTTGATCGACCAGCGGTTCGCAGAGGGAGTTCCTCGGACCTGGACAACACGGCGCCGCAGGGATGGCGCGTTGCGATTGAATCTCGTGCCCCCGGTCGACATCGGCGCCCAGACAAGGAGCACCGCGTCTCGACCACCGGCAGGCAATCCCGATGCCGACAACGGCCGACTCCTGCCGACACAATTCGGATCGCTGGTCGACAGTGGTCATCGAGCCGGAGAGCTGAAGCAGGTGGCCATGTCGTTCATTCGTTTGAACGGCACCGACGACCTGCTGCAGCGCGACGGACCGGAAGGGGTTCATCGTCTGCTCGCCGAGATCACCGAGATCGTCGACCGCGCGTCGGCAGAGCTCGATGTGTGCTGGCTCGAGACGCAAGCCGAGGCCAACTCCGTGCGATGGACGCTGATCGCCGGGGCGCCGACGGCGACAGAACGCGATGGAGAACGGTTACTGCGCGTGCTGCGTCGCATCGCCGACGAAACGCCGGCACCGCTTCGCATCGGGGCGAACCTGGGGGTGGTGTTCGTCGGCGACATGGGGCACCCACAGCGCTGCACGTACATCGTGATGGGCGATGCGACCAACCTCGCCGCACGGCTGATGGCGAAGGCCGCGCCGGGCGAGATCATCGCGGGCGAGCGTCTCCACAACACATGTCCTGGTCGGTTCGAATGGACACCGCTCGAGCCCTTCACGGTGAAGGGCAAGCGGGTTCCTGTTCGAGCGTTCGTCGTGGGTCCACTTGCGGAGGATCCGGCCGGCGTCGTCGAGCGCGGCGGCGGCTCGACCGCGCCGATGGTCGGCCGCCAGGCCGAGCTGGCCGAGTTGCTGCGAGTGATCTCGGTGGGCGGCATCGTCGAACTGGTCGGGGAGGCAGGTACCGGCAAGACGAGGCTGTGGCAAGAGGCGCGCAGTATCGAGGGTCGGCGCCGCTGGCTGGTGATGAGAGCCGAGCCGCACGAGGTGGCGTCGCTCTATCTGCCGTTCCGGCGACTGATCCGAACGGCGGCGGGCATCGATGTTCGAGCCGACGCTGCAGCAACCGGTTCGGTGATCACCGCCGTCGTCGAGCGCATGGCGCCGGATCTCGGGCCCTGGCTGCCCTTGATCGCAACTGTCGTCGGCGCAGATGTCGCGTCCACCGATGAGGTCGAGGCACTGGACCCGACCTTCCGAGCGGATCGACTGCGACTCGCAGTCGCAGAGCTCGTCGTCGCCCTGACCGGACCCGGTTCGGTGATCGTCTTCGAAGATCTGCATTGGGTCGATGAAGCATCGCGGGCGCTGCTCGAGGTGCTCGGGGGGATGCTCGTCGATGGGATCGCCCTCGTGGTGACGCGTCGGCCGCAAGGCTGGTCGCCGGCGCCCGTCACCACGATCGAGCTCTCCGCGATCAGTGGCGAGCAGGCTGACCAGCTGTTGCTGCGCGAGCTGCCGCCCAGTGCGGCGAGCGATGCAACGTTGACGAGGCTGAAGGAGTCTGCAGCAGGCAATCCGCTGTACCTCATCGAGCTCGCCCGGTCGGTGGCGACCAGCACCTCGCGGGCCGACGGTGCATACCCCGAGACCGTCGAACGACTGCTCGCAGCGCGCATCGATCAACTTCCGATCGCGGGACGGGAGCTGATCCGCGACGCGTCGGTGCTCGGGTCGACGATGAACCGCGCGCTCGCGGGCCGAGTGCTCGGCCGGCCGGATCTCAACGCATCCGGAACGTGGCAACGCGAGCTGGGCGACCTGGTGGTCCTCGGCGAGGACACCGTTCGGTTCCGTCACGACCTGGTGCGAGTAGCGGCGTACGAGGGGCTCTCGGTACGGCGGCGTCGCGAGCTGCACCAGCGTGCAGGCGATGTGATCGAAGAGTTGGGTGACTCCGCTCCCATTGCAGACCCGATTGCCGCACTTGCCTTCCACGCGAGTGGTTCCGGCCTTCCCGAGCGCGTCGTGCATTGGAGCCGAGAGGCGGCGGAGGCGGCCATGGGCAAGGGCGCCATGGAGATCGCCGAGTGGCTGCTCACCGACGTCGTGGCTGCTCAACGACAACTGGGTAGTGCCCCCGACGAGCGGTGCGCCGTGCATCGTCGACTGGCGCTCGCCGCCGAGCGGGCCGGTCATCCGGAGTCGGCGCTGGACGCACTCGATCACGCGGCGCGCATGGCCGACGAGCACGACGCTGCCGTGATCGCCGAGGATCGCGCCCGCCTGCTGGAGAAGCTCGGCCGTTACCGATCGGCACTGGTTGCAACGGCCAAGGCGTTGAGGTCGAGTCCCGAACCCGATGTTTCCGGGCACCTTCTCCTGGCGCGTGCGACCATCCGCAACCGTTTGGGTCAATGGAAGGAGTGCCTCCGTCTGTGTCGCACCCTGCTGCAGGACTCGAAGTACCGCGACAAGCGCGTGCTCGCCCAGGCCCACCTGCTCGCCGAGTGGTGTTGCATGAGCCTTGGTCTCCCCGAACGGGCCGAGCACGAGCGTGCCGCGTTTTCGTTGTTGGCGGGCCTCGACGATTCGATCGGGCTCGGCAACCTCCTGCTGAACCGGGGCGAGAGCGCATGGCGCGAATGCCGCGCTCTCGATGCAGTCGAAGACTTCCGGCTCAGCTCGGAGCGTTACAAGCGCGCCGGCGATGTGCTCGGCGCCGCGCTCGCCGACAACAACCTGGCCGAGATCCTGACCCTGCAGTTTCACCTGGAAGCCGCAGAAGAACTGCTGACGCGAGCCCGTCGTGTGACGCAGGCCGCTCAGTATCCGCATGGCACGATGACCACCATCAGTGGTCTGTCGCGCATCGCCGCTTGGAAGGGTGACACGACGCGAGCGCTGGCGCTGCAGTCCGAGGCACTCGTCGGCTTTCGGGAGCTACATGCGGACGACTTCGTTGCCGACTCACTCGTACGACTTGTCGAGATCCACCTCATCGCCGGCGACGCTTCCGCGGCGCTGGCCGCTGCCGACGCCGCGGCGCGCGCCTTGGGCCGTCTCGGTGATGTTGCGGTGCTTCCCGCGACGCTTGCCCGGCTGCGAGGTCGAGCGTTACTGCTGGCGGGTCACGACAGCGAGGCGCGTACCACCTTCGAGACAGCACTCGACCTGGCATCGCGAGACGCGTTCATCTACGAGGTTGCGCTGGCATCGATGGGCCTCGGTCGAATCGACAACGACAGCGACCGCATCTCGGCGGCTCTCGCACAACTCGGTGAGCTCGGCGTCGTCGCCGCGCCGCCGGGCTCCTGAGGATCAGTTGCTGACGGCGAAGTCTGCGGTATAGGTCACCCGGCCGCCGCCGGTCAGCATCACCGTCGCAACCAGTCGATGGTTGCCGCGTCGCAGGGTGCGAGTGTCGAGCGCAACCGCTGTGCCTCGACGTGACCCGAGGGCATCGTACGGAGCGTTGTTGTCGGACCCGAGTGTTCGTCCGTCGAGCCGGAAGACCACCCGATCCAGGCCGATGATCGCGTCGGTTGCGCTGCCCAGGAAGATGAATCGTCGGCCCGACAGCGTTGACCCTTCGAGCGCCGTGGGCGATGAATGATCCGCTGACGCCGACACGGCAAGGCTATGAGGGGTCGTGCTCGCCACGGTGAAGGTGGCGGCGAGCGTGACCTGCGTTCCGTTGCGCAGGAGCGCGGTCGCCGCGATGCTGTGGTCGCCGAGGCTCAACAGGTTCGACTCGAACGGGTACGCCTCGAGCACGCAGGTTCGGCAAGCCTTGTGGTTCGATGTGCCGGCGAAGTCGAACGGCGCATTTCGCTCACTGGAGAAGGCGTTGCCGTCGAGCGTGAAGGTCACTTGGCGCACGTCGGAGCGTGTGGAGCCGATGTAGATGTAGGCCGCAGCGCCACCGCTGAGCACGGCCCCGCTGAGCGGACGGGCATTCGTGGTTCTCGCCGGGTTGTCGGCAACCGACAACGTCAGCCCGTTGGCCGGGGCGACCACCGTGATCGTCACCGTCGCTGTCGGCGACTGCACGTGACCATCGTCGACTGCGTATGTGAACGAGTCGCTGCCGGAGTATCCCGCAGCGCTGGTGTACGACCGATCGGCACCCGTCCCCGTGAGCGCACCGTGGGCCGGCGGTGTGATCACGATGAAGGTCAATGGGTCGCCGTCGATGTCGCTGCCCGACAGCACTACCGGGGTGGCCTGTGCGGTGATGGACGCGACCGTGACCGGATTTGCCACAGGCGCGTCGTTCACGGGTAGCACGGTGATCGAGATCGTCGCGGGAGCCGATGTCGACGAGGCGTCGCTGGCCGTGAATGTGAACGAGTCGGGTCCGTTGTAGTTGGCGGCCGGCGCATACGTCCGCGCCGCGCCGGAGCCGGTCAGCGTGCCATGTGCCGGTTGAGAAGCGATGGTGAAGGTCAACGTGTCCGAATCGGGATCATTGCCGGTCAGGTTCGCCACTACCGCAGTGTCTTCGTTGGTCGACACGGACGCAGCGGTCGCCGTCGGTGGCCGATTCGTGGCGACGACCGTGATCGACACGGTGGCCAGGTTGGAATCCACAAGGCCGTCACTGGCCTTGTAGGTGAACGAATCCGGGCCGGCGTACCCGGTCGCCGGCGTGTACGTGCGCGTGGAGCCGCTGCCCGACAGCGCGCCGTGCAGCGGCTGGTCGACGATGACGAACGTCAACGCGTCGCCGTCGACATCGGTGGCCGACAACTGGACGATTGCCGATGTGTCTCGATTCGTCGACACCGAGACCGGCGCGGCCACAGGTGGATCGTTCACCGGTGTGATGGTGATGTTGATCGTGGCCGCGGCGGAGTCGGCAGTGCCGTCGTTGGCCTTGAACGTGAAGCTGTCAGTGCCGTTGTAGTTGGCCTCAGGTGTGTAGATCAGATTGGGGATGGGGCCGGTCAGGGCACCGTGCGTCGGCTGCGACACCACGGCGAATGTCAGCGTGTCGGTGCTGTTCGGGTCGGTGGCGCCGAGCACGATGGGAAGTGTCGTGTCCTCCGGTGTCGTGATGTTCTGTGGCGTCGCGGTGGGCGCGGTGTTGGCCACGGGTCCGAAGACCGTCAGCGCCGCAGTGCCGGCAACGCTCCAGTTGCCGGCCAGGTCGAGGGCTCGAACAGACACCGTGTAGTCGCCCGGTGAGAGCGTCGATGGGATCGAGCCGGTCAGCGAACCTGCGGTCACCACCAACGGTGTGCCATTGCCGACCCCAGGGTCGATGCCGATCCACCACTCACCGCCGGCGAGACCCGAAAGCGCGTCGATCGACGTGGCTGTGATGCTCGTTGACTGATCTTGCGGTCGCGCTGCGGGATCGAGTGCAACGACGGGAACGGTCGGTGCGGCCGTATCGACCTTCACGGTCTGGGTGACCGTGGTCGACAGGCCGGCCTTGTCGGTGCCGGTGCCCGTCAGCACGAGGTTGTCGCCCTGCAGCGACCCGGTCGATACGGGCACAGGGCAGACGTCGACCCCCGATCCCGAGTCGGTGCATGTGAACGTCGCCGTGACCGTCGAGTTCCGCCAGCCGGCGGCGTTCGCCGCAGGCAACATCGTTGCCGTGATCTGCGGTGGCGTCGTGTCGAGGCGCACGGTCACGCTGGCCGCACTGCCGTCCGACCCGGTCACGGCGATCACATGTGATCCGTTGGTGAGGCCGATCGGAGTGAACGGACCGGCGTACGGCACCGAAGCCGCCCCGTCGATCGAGGTGGTGAACGTCGCCGAGGGCGAGCCCGACACCGTGATCTGCGGTGATGATGTGTACCAGCCTGATGCGGGTGGCACCGGCGACAGGGTCACGGCCGGAGCGGGCGGCGGTGGCGGTGTGGGCGAGAAGCCCGGTCCCTTGTTGGCGGCCCACGAGACGTTTCCGGCGCCGTCGACGACTTGCACGACGACGCGGATCTGCTCGTTGGTGACAGACGTGGGGACCGGCAGCGACCCGGTGAAGGCGCCGCCGCCGACCCCGAGGTCGAGTGACTGCCAATCCTGGGTGCCGGCCTGCCACAGGGCGACGACGCGATGGATGTTCGAGGCGTCACCGGCGACGACCGAGACGTTGGCGAACGCCTCGCCGGACGACCGCCGCAGCACCACATCGCCGACTTTCGGCGCGGTCCAGTCGGTCGAGTCCGAGTAGTACACATCGCCGGACATGTTCTTGAAGAGCACCTGGGCGCCCGTACCCGTCGGGTCGTCCGGCCGTGTCGAGATGAACTGCCCGGGAATCAACACGAGCTTCTGTCGTTGGGCGATACCGTCGGGTCCGACGAGGCCCTGGGTGTCGCTGGCGGTGGTGACGCCGGCCAGCCGGGTTGGGAAGGCGGCGACCGAGTTGACCGCCTCGGGCTCGCCCGCTGCGTTGTCGAGCGTCGGTCGGCTGAACGCGGCATCGAACGGCGTGACGACGCGGTCGGTCTGCAGACCACTGACGATTGCGCCGTGTGCCGGCAGGAGCGAGTTGTCGGGTGCCGCGGCAGTGACATCGAAATCGGCCCTGGGCTCGACGGGTCGGCTCGCAGTGATCTGCGGCAACTGCGGGCCGGTGCCGGGGTTCGCCGAGAAGTAGTGACCGATGTCGCCGGCCGTCTCGGTGAACGTGAAGTTCTGGTTGTACGACGTCGACGACAGCCCGGACGTTCCTGTTGCGGTCGTGGTCTCGTTGGGTGGCGTCGGGCGGACCGGGCGCTGGGTGCCGACGGCGAACATCGGCAGGCCATAGAGGATCGTGCTCGACAGCGCCTTCTCGTCGTAGGCGCCGTACAGGCCCTGGCTGCCGAAATACTGTTGCTTTGCGTTGCGCAAGGCGTCGCCCAGCGAGATTGCGCCGTCGAGCTGGCCGGCGAACAGCGTCATCAGCCTCTCCTGTAGCCCGACGCTGACCTGGTCGCCGTAGCCGTAGCCGGTGGTGGCCACGTAGGCGGCACCGCGAGCCGTGACTGCCGCAGGGACGTCGGCAGCCGATGGGCCACCGCCGACCGTTGCGTCGGAGACGGCAAGGCCGGAGTGACAGCCCATCGAGAAGACCAATCGCGCCCCCGTGGGCAACGTTGCTGCCAGCGTCGCTGCGGTGATCGCGTCTCCTTGCGGTGTCTGGAGCGCAGTGTGGTCGAAGTGACCGAAGATCCCCGCGATCGATGGAGCGGGCGGGCCGGTGAGGTCGGCGAGCAGCTCCGTGCCCGTCCATGTGCTGTCGTTGACCGGTCCCGTCACAGTTGCGGGGGCTCCGTTGGCCGAGGCCAGCGAACTGTCGAGAGCGGTGCGAACGGAGCTCGCTCCGTCGGTCATGAAGTCGTACCCGGCTGCGTACGCCCGGCTGGCGTCGAGGCGACCCGACGCCGCG
This sequence comes from Ilumatobacteraceae bacterium, assembly GCA_040005915.1. Lineage (GTDB taxonomy): Bacteria > Actinomycetota > Acidimicrobiia > Acidimicrobiales > Ilumatobacteraceae > JAENVT01. The sequence goes on along the minus strand of JBDTYA010000330.1, from coordinate 3,190 downwards.
GCGAATGCGTCGACCTGGGCAATGATCTGCGTCGGCGATTCGACGAGGCGACCGAGTGCCAACTCGGGCACGTAGAGGCGACGTGTCGCCCATTCGATCGGGTCGAGGTCGCCGTACGGATCGTCGCTGAGGAAGTGGCTGGTGCTCAGTGCACCGAAGTACGGACCGTTGGCGTCGAACTCATCCGCGTAGCCGGTCTCGTTGCCGACACGAGTCGTGTCGTCGAGACGCGCCATCGGCACGATGTCGTCGCCACCGACGATGACCACGTTGGCCAGCGCTGTGTGGAGGACAGCGTTGGTCAAGGCTCCGTTGCGGATGCCCATGACCAGCCGGGTGATCTCGTTGACGACCTTGTTGGCCCGGTCCGCGACGCACGGGTTTGCGTTCCACGACGCGTAGGCCGAGGCGACCACTCCGTAGCCGTCCACAGGGATGACGACGCCCTTCACATCGGGGCGTGACGCGAGTGAGGTGAGCTTGGCCATCACATCGCTCGCCGCGGGCGCGCCGAACGTGTCGCCGAGGCGTTGCTGGTTGACGAGGATGATCGTCGCCAGGTCGGTCGGCAGCGTGGCCAGGTCGGGCATGACGCCTGTGACGCCGCCGGTGCGGGCGTACGCCGCGCAGGTCGGCGTGTTGGGTGGATCCACTTGGCGGACTCGCAGCACGTAGGGGAGGTTCGAGGTCGCGGTGTTGTACGCACTGACCTGCAGCAGGTCGGGGGCGACGGCGTCGACCGATTCGACATCGGTGTTGCGCGCCGCCGACCGTCCGACGACGGTGCGGCCGTCGATCACCGGTACGCCGGCGTCGGTGTCGGGTTCCGGCGAATAGCCGACTCCCGACACATCGAGCACCTCGGCCGCGAGTGGAGGTGTGGAAGGGACTGCCGTCCGGGTGGCGACCGGCGACGGCGAATTGCCGGGTCGATCGGTCGCCGGGCCGTACACGACGAGATCACCATCGCCCGCAAGATGGCTCAGGCGGACGCCCACTTGGGCAGAAGGCGTCGAAGCGAAGCCGTACAGGTCGACGTCGTCGGCATGATCGACGTACCCGAGGTACAGCACGTTGCTCAGCACCGGCAATGCCGACGCTGGATCAGCTGACGCATCGCCGGTGTCGACGACGCCGACGATTCCCGCGGTGGTCGCCGCGCCGTTCGGTATCTCGAGTCGGGCGACGGCGCGTGCCTGGCCGAGCTCCAAGCCGGGCGTGGTGCGGAACGAAAGCGTGTAGCTGGTGTCGGCCTGAAGCCCGGCCAGGTTCCACAGCAGCACCTGACCAGTTGGACCGTCCGTCACCGTCGGGCCGCTGACGACGCCGGCGGCCGGCGTCAGCGTGTCGAGTGCAGCGGGAGCCGGACGGGCCGCGGTCGGCGTGAAGTAGCGGAACCCGGGTGGCAACGTGACGGTGGCGACGGTGTTGAACGGCCCTGAACCACCACGGGCCTGTGACACCGAGATCTGCAGGTTCCAATCCAGCGTGGCGCCTGTACGGGCGAAGTCCTGCAGGCCGGCGGCCTTGAGGTCGACGTCCTCCCACGGGAAGTCGGCCTGGTCCAGGGTGCCGACGATCACGTCGTTGATGTCGAGGCTCGCAGGCAACGCCGCGGCGATCTGCGGAATGGTGATCGGCGGGTTGCCGCTGACGGTGTGATCGAAGAACGCTCGACCCACGTCTTGAATCTTGGCGCCGGGCCGCAACGCGTCGGCCGCTCGTGCCTGGCCGAGCGTCGCGCCTGTGCAGTCGAAAACGCCTGTGCAGTTGACGACCAGGTCTCGACGGCCGTATGCACCGCCGTTGTTGGGGTCGGTGTCGTTGACCGGGATGTCGCCGATCAGGACGGAGGCGGCACCCGGGTAGGCGTCGAGGGCAGCGGTCACCGTGATCTGGCCGATGTCGGTGGCGAAGAGGTTGAGTTCGTTCAGCCGCGCGTCGACCACGGGTGCGCCTGCGAACGCGGTGATGTTCTTGGCCAACGGTATGCGGCGGAGATCAGGATGGTCGGCGAGCACCTTTGCCGCGGCATCGTTCACGTCGAGCTCGAGCAGCGTCGTCGTCGGCCCGACACCCAGCAATGCGCACGTCGAAGCGCCCGTGGTGTCGGCAGCCAACCGGTCGCACCACGGTTGGGCGCCGTAGGCGAGATTCATCACGGGTGTGGCGCCCAGCTGGAACGCTGCCGGGCTGGCGTCTGCCAGCGGCGTGCCGTCGAAGAACGAGATGTCGTTCAGCGTGAGCCCGGCAAGGGCTTGTGTCGGTGGACCCGGTGCGACGTAGAGGTTGAGGAACTGCTCGAGGGTGATGCTCTGCGTCGGCTCGCCGGCCAGGACCGTACCCGCGAGCAGGACAGGCCAACCCCCGGGATAGTCGACGGGGATCTCCGAGAGCGGCGTACCCCCGGCGAGTGGCGAGCGCTTGGCAAACGGCGCGAATTCGGACACGGGCGACCGCTTGGCGAACGGCGACCGCTTGGCGAATGGAGAACGCTTGGCGAACGGAGAACGCTTGGCGAACGGTGAGTTCGACACATCGACATCGAGCAGCCGCATGCGCTCGTAGGGGATGTCGGCCAGCGCGATCGAGGTCGCGCCAGGGCCGGTCGTTGCCGTTGCCGGGCTGAGGCTCGCCGTGATCGCCGATGGATCGACGGTCACGGTCACAGCGCCCACGTCGTAGCCGCCGAAGCCGTCATAGATGGTGTACGTGAACGCGTCGGTGCCGAAGAATCCCGGTTCCGGCGTGTACGTGCACAGCGACTGCGTGCAGCTCACCGAGCCGTGGGCGGGGCTCGTGGACGATGCGATGACGAGCGTGTCGTTGTCGGCGTCGGTGTCGTTGGCGAGCACGCTGATGGCCACCGGGGTTTCTTGGGCCGTGACCGCTGTGTCGTCGACCGCCACCGGAGGGACGTTGGCGCGAAGGATGGTGAACGAGATCGTGGCCTGCGTGTCGAGTTGACCATCACTGACCTTGTAGGTGAAGAAGTCGCTCGTGCGGTTGGTTGGTGCGGTGTACGTCAGCATCGGTGCCGCGCCGGTGGGCGGGGTGCCGGTGAGCAGACCTGCAGGTGGGGTGACGATCGTCCACGTCAAGGGTTGCCCCTCGGGGTCGACCGCCGTCAACGTGATCGATTGCGTGGCGCCGGCTTGCACCGTGTAGCCGGCCGAATAGGCGACGGGCG
>JBDTYA010000329.1:0-16049 GCA_040005915.1 Ilumatobacteraceae bacterium | reverse complement strand
TGATCCTGGCAACGACGACCGTCGAGAACGTCGACCAATTCCTGAAGGTGTTCGGTGCCGCCGGCGCCGACAAGCGCGAGCTGCACGGCTCGAAGGGTTCGACGGTGTTCCTCGATCCCGCCGAGGCGAACCAGGTGTGGGTGCTCTTCGATTGGGACGAGCAGGGGTGGGCCAACTTCGTGGCCGACCCCACGGTCCCGCCGGTGCTCAAGGAAGCCGGCCACCTCACCAAGCCACAACCCGCAGCGCTGCTCGGCGCCTACCGGGCGTAGGAGGGCCGCGACGATGACCGACACAATCGATCGTCCGGCGCGGGTCGGTGTGATCACCGACCAGACCGGACCGCTCTCCTTCATGGGCATCGCCAACGTCAACGTGGCGAAGATGGTCATCGATGACATCAATTCGCGGGGTGGCCTGTTGGGCCGTCCTGTCGAGTTGTTCATCGAGGACAGTGCCACCGACGACGACGTCGCCCGCCTCGCTGCCCAGCGACTCGTCGATGCGGATGTCGACGTCGTGATCGGGGGCATCTACAGCTCGACACGCCAAGCGATCAAAGGACCGGTGGTCGAGGAGGCCGGCACGCTGTACATCTACCCCGAGCAGTACGAGGGGCAGGAGTGCCACCCGCTGATCTTCTGCACCGGACCGGTGCCGGCGCAGCAGGTGGAGCCGTTCTTCCCATGGCTCATGGCCGAGACGGGTGCAACGAAGTTCTACATGCCCTCGGCCGACTACATCTGGCCGCACACGCTGAACAAGAAGGTGCGCGAGGTCGTCACGGCCGGCGGCGGCGAGATCGTCGGCGAGGAGTACTTCCCGCTCGATCACGTCGACTACGAACGTGTCGTCGCCGACATCATGTCGTCGGGAGCCGAAATCGTGTTCAACACGATCGTCCCGCCGGGGCTCACGCCGTTCCTCGCCCAGTTGTACGAAGCAGGGTTTGCGGCTCGCGGTGGCAGGGTGGTCTGCACGTACTTCGACGAGAACTTCCTCAACCTGGTTCCGGTCGAGCACGTCGAAGGGCTGTACGGATGCCTCGACTACTACCGCGAGGTGCAGGACCCGTTCAGCATCGACCTGCTGAATCGCTACGAGGCGCGTTACCCCGGCAGCGCGCTGTTCACCGCCGGCTCGGCGTGCTCGGGAACATATCGAGCGATCAAGCTGTGGGAGGCGGCGGTCAACGAGGCCGGTTCGATGAAGCAGCACGAGGTCATCGCAGCGCTCGACCACGCTCGCATCGCCGCGGGTCCCGGTGGTCCCGCCGAGATGGTGCCCGGGCAGCACCACGTGCGCATGAACATGTACATCGCCCGGTCCGAGGGTGGCGCGTTCAAGGTGGTCAAGAACCTCGGTTGCATCGATCCGAAGGAATGCGAGGTACCGCTGTCCTGAGACCGTGCGACGGTACGAGGCACGATGGCCGGCACCACCCGGTGCCGGCCATCGTTCGTGCGCGGTAGCGTTGCCCCGACGATCGGGGAATCTGCATGGATCAGGTGGAATTGTTGTCGTTCGCGGTGAACGAGCTGCACCGCGAGGTGGCCGCGCTCGAAGACAGCGAGATGGATGCGAGCACGAACTGTGATCCATGGACGGTGCGCCGGTTGGCCAGTCATGCGTTGAACAACCAGCTCCTGTGGGCCGGCCTCGTGACCGGGCAACACCTCGTAACGGTTGAGGACACCATGGGCGCCGTGCCGGTCGATGGTGACCTCGCTCCCTATGCCGACGATGTGGCCGAGCGAAGCCTGGCGATGTGGGGAACCGGTGGTGTGCTGACAGCGACTCACGGCACCCCGTTCGGGGAGCTTCCGGGTTCGGTCGTCATCACCTTTGCGACGATCGACGCTCTCTGTCACGCGTGGGACCTGGCCGCGAGCCTCGGCCGCCCCATCGAGTTCCCGCCCGAGATGATCGCCGCGATCGCCGATCTCGTCGAGGCGACCTGCACCGATCCCGTCCGCGAACTCGGCCTGATCAAAGGCGTCGCCTCGACACCACCGGATGCCAACGCCACCGACCTCCTGATGGCCCGGGCGGGCCGGTCACGCTCCTACTGACGATGTCCTGTTCGGGGAATGCTTCGGTCAACGAGTGACGACCGCTACCTGGTCCACCTTCTTCGCCGTGCTCGCTCTGTTGAGCGTGGCCGCTTCGGCAGGAATCATCGTCGTGTGCCTGGCGGCTCGATCGGCGCCTGCAGGATCGACGGTTGCTCAACTTCGATCCGATATCGCCAGCATGGGTCTGTGGGCGGGTTGGCTCGTTGCCGCGACCACAACAGCGGGCAGCCTCTACTACTCGTTGGGCGCCGGGTTCGTGCCGTGCGAACTGTGTTGGTATCAACGCATCGGCGTCTACCCGCTCACGATCGTGTTGTTCGTCGCCGCATGGCGACGCGACGCGCAGGTGTGGCGTTACGTGGTCCCGGTGTCGGTCGTCGGTGCGGTGATCGCCGCGTATCACGCGCAGTTGCAGGCCTTTCCGAAGCAAACGACCTTCTGCAGCTTGAACAATCCCTGCACGACTCGCTACGTGTGGGAGTTCGGCTTCGTCTCGATGCCCCTCATGTCGCTGGCGGCGTTCTGCGCGATCATCACACTGACCCTCGCCACAGCGACCTCCCGTAACAACGACGAACGTGAATCGGAACTCCCCACATGACGCAGAAGTCGCCGAAGAACACGCGAACACAACTCCGCGCAGCTGCGCCCGCCGACAGGAGACGTACCCGGCTCATCATTGCTTTCGCCAGCATCGCGGTCGTTGTGGTCGCGCTCGTGATCGCTGTCGTCGTCAACTCGGGTTCGACCACTACATCGGCTCCGGCGACGGTGCCGCAGACCGATGTGCAATCGATCGTTGCGGAAGTCTCCTCGATACCCGCTGCAGTCCAGGACGGCGTCGGGATCGGCGCCGCCAAGTCCTTGCCGAAACCCGTGAGCGGAAAGGCGATCTCTGTTGATGGCAAGCCCGAGGTGCTGTATGTCGGAGCCGAGTACTGCCCATTCTGCGCTGCAGAGCGCTGGCCGCTGATGATCGCTCTATCGCGTTTCGGCACGTTTACTGGTGTGGGGATCACGCATTCATCGAGCACCGATGTATATCCGAACACGCCGACGCTCGCTTTTCACGGGTCTTCGTACACGAGCGACTACGTCGCGTTCACGGCTGTAGAACTGGCATCGAACCAACCGGACGGGTCGGGTGGGTACAAGCCGTTGGACGTGCTGTCGGCTGATCAGCAGGCAACGGTCGCCGAATTGTCGCCGAGCGGTGGCATCCCATTCGTCGACTTCGGCGGTCGCTACGTGATATCGGGGGCGACATTCGACCCCGGTGTGCTCAGCGGCCGAGATGCCGCAACGGTCGCCGGCTCGCTCGCCTCGGCAAGTTCCGAGATCGCCCAAGGTGTGCTCGGTGCCGCGAACACGATCACCGCCACGATCTGCCAATTGACGAACAATCAACCAACGACCGTTTGCGACACCCCCGCCATCAAGGCGATCGCGTCGCAGCTGACAGGCTGAACCATTCGGTCTGACGGCAGACTGGAGGCCACCCAGGTGAGTGTCATCGAGGCGAGTGAGGAGCGACCGGATGAAGTACGAGATCGAGCGGCCCGATGAAGAATGGCGCATCAAATTGAGTCCAGCGGAGTATTCGGTCCTTCGGCAGGCAGCCACCGAGCGCCCGTGGTCCGGAGCGCTCCTCGAAGAGGATCGGGCCGGCCTCTACACGTGCAAGGCATGCGGCAACGAACTGTTCAAGGCGGGTACGAAGTTCGACTCCGGTTGCGGATGGCCGAGCTTCTACGAGTCGGTGCGACCAGGCGCCGTCGAGTTGCTCGAAGACAACAGTCTCGGGGCCGAGCGGACGGAGGTGCGCTGCGCACGCTGCGGGTCGCACCTCGGCCATGTGTTCCCCGACGGTGTCGGCACGCCCACCGGTGACCGCTACTGCATGAATTCGCTGTCGCTCGACTTCGTCGCGGACGAAGGATCCTCGTCGCCCGCGTGACGCGGCCGCTGTCCTGTCGGGAACCACGGCAAGACGTTGGCCTCGCCAACGGTTGTGAACGGTCGCGCGGCCCGGTGCTGCGCCTCCTGCAGCCGCACGCTCCTTTCGGTCGCGTGGATCATCGGCGCGGCAGAGCGCTGGTGACCTGCTTCACCCTGGTGTAGTCGTCGAGTGCCAGCATCGAGAGGTCGTTGCCGTGCCCGGAATGCTTGTAGCCGCCGTTGGGCAGCTCGGCGGGTTGGATGAGGTGGCAGTTGACCCACACCTGCCCGAAGTCGAGGTCGCCGCTGACGCGCAACGCAGTCTCGTAGTCGCGGGTCCACACGCTGGCGGCCAGCCCGTAGCGGACGTCGTTGGCCATCCTCAGCGCTTCGGCCTCGTCGTGGAACGGCTGCACGGTTTGCACGGGTCCGAACACCTCGTCCTGGATCATCTCGTCGTCCTGGTGCAGGCCGGTGACGATCGTCGGCTCGACGTAGTAACCGCCGTCCAGCGGATCGGCCGAGCCGCCGATGATGATCTCGGCGTGGTCCGGGACGCGGTCGAGGAAGCCGGTGACCTTCGCGAGGTGCACTGCGTTGTTCATCGGGCCGATGTCGGGGCTGTCGCCGGGCCGCCCATAGGTCTTGCCGGCGTACTCCGCCTTCATCGCCTCGACGAACTCGTCGTAGATCCGCTCGTGCACGAGGACGCGGCAACCCGCTGCGCAATCCTGGCCGGAGTTGACCAGACCGGCTCCGGCGACACCGGCTGCGGCGACCGCGATGTCGACGTCGTCGAACACGACCACGGGTGCTTTGCCACCGAGCTCGAGGTGCACTCGTTTGAGATCCGCAGCGGCGGCCAGCGACACCTCGTGCCCGGCGCGGGTGCTGCCGGTCACCGAGATGAGCGCCGGCACGGGATGGTCGACGAGGGCCCGACCCGTGCTGCGATCGCCGATGACGATGTTCATCACGCCGGGCGGCAGGTGCTCGCCGACGATGCGGCCGAGGAGCGCCGTGGTGACCGGCGTCGTATCGGACGGCTTGAGCACGACGGTGTTGCCGGCAGCCAGAGCCGGGCCGAACTTCCAGACCGCCATCATCAGGGGGTAGTTCCACGGAGCGACCTGACCGCAGACACCGACCGGCTCGCGGCGAACCGATGAGTCGAAGCCTGTGACATACGAGGTGCTGGCGAGGCCTGTGAGGTTGCGGGCGATCGTCGCCATGTAGCGAAGGTGGTCGATCAGCGTGGGGAACTCCTCGTCGCGCATGAACGACAACGGCTTGCCGGTGTTGCGGACTTCGGCGTCGATGAACTCGTCGGCCGCCGCCTCCAATCCGTCGGCGAGACGGAAGATCGCCAGGCTTCGCTCGGCCGGCGTGGTACGCCGCCAAGTCTCGAAAGCCCTCGCAGCCGCGTTGCACGCGTCGTCGATGTCGGCGGCGCCGGAGATCGGCGCCTGGACGTACGACTGCCCGGTCGACGGGTCGACGATGTCGAGTGCCCCGTCGGCCCTGGCGTCGCGGTACTGACCGTCGATGAAGTTCTGCAAGATCATTCGCTGACTCTAGGACTGTCCGAGAGCTGGGGAAAATGGTGCCGGTCGCTGACTATCATCGCCGTATGACGATGTTCGACAAGCTGTACATCAACGGGGTTTGGGTCGCGAGCACAGGCACCGACACCATCGATGTGTTCGACTCGTCGACAGAGTCGGTGATGGCCACGATCCCGGCCGGCGTCGCCGACGATGTCCACCACGCCGTCGCCGCTGCGAAGGCTGCGTTCCCCGCCTGGTCGACCCTGGCCGTCACGGATCGCGCCGCGTACATGAGACAGATCGCCGACGCGCTCGAGGCTCGCCTCGACGAGCTCGCTGCGCTGATCACGCGCGAGACCGGCATGGCCTACACCGTGTCACAGCCCGTTCAGGTCGGCGGCGCCGTCTACGCGTTCCGCCAGGCAGCGGAGCTGGCCGAGTCGTTCGCGTTCGAATCGTCGCTCGGCAACTCACTGGTGCTTCGCGAGCCGATCGGTGTCGTCGGCTGCATCACCCCGTGGAACTACCCGTTGCTGCAGATCGCGGCCAAGGTCGCGTTCGCGATGGCCGCCGGCTGCACGGTGGTGCTGAAGCCCAGCGAGATCGCCCCGATCGATGCCTTCATCCTCGCCGAGATCGTCGATCAGGTCGGCTTGCCCGCGGGTGTGTTCAACCTCGTCAGCGGTTTCGGCCCCGTTGTCGGCGAGGCCATCGCCGCGCACCCCGATGTCGACATGGTGTCGTTCACCGGCTCTAACCGCGCCGGCCGCCGCGTCTCGCAACTCGCCGCTGAAACCGTCAAGAAGGTCGCCCTCGAACTCGGCGGCAAGTCGCCCAACATCCTCCTCGACGACCTCGACGTGGCCGGCCTGCGCGCCGCCGTCACCGACGGTGTCGGCAAGGCGTTCGCCAACTCCGGTCAGAGCTGCGATGCGCTGACCCGCATGCTCGTTCCCCGCGCCCGCATGAACGAAGCCGAACGTGTCGCCGCCGAAGTCGTGGCCGCGCTGACGGTCGGGGACCCGTTCGACGATGTCGATCTCGGGCCACTGGCATCGGCGGCCCAGCGTGACCGGGTGCAGAACTACATCCAGAAGGGCACCGATGAGGGTGCCGATCTGATCGTCGGCGGTCTCGGCGCGCCCGATGGCCGGCCGACCGGTTACTACGTGCGGCCGACCGTGTTCTCCAACGTGACGACGAAGATGACGATCGCCCAGGAGGAGATCTTCGGCCCGGTGCTGGCCATCATGCCGTACGACGACACCGAAGAAGCGGTGGCGATCGCGAACGACACCATCTACGGACTGGGTGGGGGAGTGTGGTCAGCCGACGCCGATCGAGCGCGCGCCATCGCTCGTCGTATTCGTACCGGCCAGGTCGAGGTGAATGGTGGCGCCGCAAACCCCGATGCGCCGTTCGGCGGCTTCAAACAATCGGGTACCGGGCGCGAGTATGGGGTGCAAGGCCTCGAGGAGTTCCTCGAGTTCAAGAGCATCCAGCAGTAGAGCCTCTGCAGACATGGACGACACGCTGTACGGGGTCCGCGGCAAGCGCGGCGAGTGGTCGCCGAAGGAACGCATTCAGTACCCGCCGCTGATGGTGTGGCCGCCGCGGCCGAGAGCACTGGCGACGTGGCTGTTCGGCTACCCGGGCTACATCCTCCCGTTCAACGTGCTGTATGCGGGGGTGGCGATCGCGGCATGGTTCCTGGGCACGCCGTCGAGGGCGACGATGTCGTCGTTCGGCGTGGGTTGGATCGCCGAGGTTCTCGTACGGAACGCGGTGGTGCTGATCTCCTGGTACGGCGTGTTCCACATCCGTCTGTATGTGCGCCGAACCCAGGAAGACAGGTTCAAGTACAACACCAGGTTCCCGGCGGCGCACAGCGACCGCTTCACGTTCGGGAGCCAGACCCGGGAGAACGTTTTCTGGACCCTCGCCAGCGGGCTGCCGATCTGGACCGCGTGGGAGGTCGTCACGCTGTGGCTGTTCGCCAACGGCCACATCCCGTGGCTCGCCTTCGCCGAACATCCCGTGTGGTTCGTCGCCTTGATGCTGCTGATCCCGCTCTACCGGGAACTGCACTTCTATGTGGTCCACAGGTTGATCCACTGGCCGCCGCTGTACGAGGCGATCCACAGCCTGCATCACCGCAACACCAACCCCGGCCCGTGGGCGGGACTTTCGATGCACCCGGGCGAGCACGTGCTGTACTTCAGCGCGGTGATGTTGCACTGGGTCGTGCCATCGCATCCGATCCACGCGATGTACACGCTGTTCCATCTGGCCATGGCGCCGGTGCCCGGCCACAGCGGGTTCGAGCGGGTCGAGGTCGGCGACACGTCGTTGGCAACCGGCGGCTACGCGCATTACTTGCATCACAAGTACTTCGAGGTGAACTACGCCGACGGCGCCCTGCCGCTCGACAAGTGGTTCGGTTCGTTTCACGACGGTTCACCGGAGGCCGACGCGGCGATGAAGCGCCGTCGTGTTGCGCGCCGCACGGCCGAGCCGGTCGACAACTGAGACAGCGGCTGTGACGGCTGGGCCTGGTGACGAACTGCGCATCGATCGTCACGCGTCGGTCGAACGCATCGCCCTGGCGTCTTCCTCGTGGGTCGACGTCGTCCCCGGCTTCGTTCGTGATGCACGGGCAGCGTTCGCAGATCTGCACGACTCGTTGCCATGGCTCCAGACCGAGGTGCTGCGATACGACAAGTACGTTCCCGAGCGACGACTCGGCACCGATGTGCGCCCCGATTCCAGGCCGATGCTCCGCCAGATCGGGCTGCACCTGCGGTCGCGCTTCACTGTTCCGTTCACGGGCGTCGCCGCGATCCTGTATCGCACCGGCGACGACTTCCAGGGGCTGCACAGCGATCGCGAGATGCGTTGGCTCGACGACACGCTCATCGCGATCGTCGTGCTCGGTACCCGGCGGCCGTTCGTCTTGCGCCGTCGTGCAGATCGCGGCGTACCGGTCGAGCGCGTGCCGGCCGGCAGCGATCCCGGCGACGTGATCCTCATGCCGGGCGAGGGCGACATGTTGGTGATGGGTGGTGCGTGCCAGCGTGAGTGGCTGCACGGCGTGCCGAAGGCTGCGACCGACCAGGCACGCATCTCGCTGACGTGGCGATGGACGAGCCGCCGTGGCCGACCCGATACGAACCCGGGTTACTACGACGGCAAGCAGTTCAGCGACGCGCCACGCCAACCCGGGTCGCGGAGGCGCCCGGGCTGACGTCGTGGGCACGGTTGACTCCGCGCCCGCGCCCGGGGCGCGGTCAGCCGGTCGGTGAACGGTTCGCTACATTCGGGCGATGCAGGTCGTTCCGATGATCCAGGTCGCCGATGTCGTCGGCTCCAGCCTCTGGTACCAGGCCGCGCTCGGATTCGTCAGCGGACACGGTGGCGATGAGTTCGAGATGCTCTTCGCGGGTGAGCCGTACGCCACGCCGGTGTTGTTGCAACTGCACCGGTGGGAGGCGCACGAGCACGGTTTCCTGGGCTCGCCCGACCTGCCGGTCGGCAACGGATCCTCGCTGTGGTTCGAGGTGGCCGACCGCGCCGAGTTCGACGCGATGTGGAACCGGGCCGAGTCGCGAGCCGAGGTTCTCAGTCGCCCGGAGTGGAACCCCCTGGCTCACCATCACGAGTTCGCGTTGCGTGATGCCGATGGCTACGTCGTGGCGGTGCACACACCGTTCAGTCCGGAGAGCGGCGGCTGATCCCTTCGACGTGGGGGATTGACGTCGTCGTGGCCGGTTCGTCAAGATTTGGTACGGCTTTGCGCTGAACGCTCAGAGCGCGTCGCAGGGTGCCGATAAGCCGATGTGGGCGAAAGGGACAGGGCGGACACAGATCGTTGGCTTGGGCGGCCATGGCTGTCGCGTGCCGTGCGTTTTCTCGTCTACGCGGCACCGTTCCTGTTCTCGGTCGTGGCGGCCTTCATCCTCTCCAAGTCGATCCCGCCGGCGCACTCGTTGTCGGTCGCGGTCGCCCGTCTCGTCGTGATCGCGGCCTGCTCGACGGTCGTGTTGTTCGGGGCGGATCGGGTGACGCGCAGGTTGTTGCCCCTCGCGGCGTTGTTGGGCTTGACACTCGTCTTCCCGGACGAGGCGCCGTCGAGGTTCAAGATCGCATTCGTGGCCGGTGGCACGGCACAGCTCGAGCGCCGGCTGGAGGAGTACCGCAACACCGGCGCGACCGAGCCCGCTCTCGCGGCGCGGCGGCTGTTGGAACTGGTGGCCGACCTCAGTCAGCATGACCGCCTGACCCGCGGGCACTCGGAACGGGTGCGTGCCTACTCCCAGATGATCGGCGAGGAGCTCGGGCTGACGGAAGCGGAGATCGACAGCCTGCGATGGGCGGCGCTGCTTCACGACATCGGCAAGCTGGAGATACCTTTCGAGATCCTCAACAAACCCGGGGCGTTGACCCGCGATGAATACGAGGTCATCAAGCGCCACCCGGGTATCGGCGCGGAGCTCGCGGCACCCTTGGCCGGTTGGCTCGGGCAGTCGGTGCGTGCGGTCGGCGAGCACCACGAGCGATGGGATGGCACCGGCTACCCCAACGGTCTACGCGGCAGCGACATCTCGATCGCGGCGCGGATCGTCGCGGTCGCCGACACGTTCGATGTGATGACCTCGGCCCGTTCGTACCGCAAGCCGGGTACCGCGGCCGAAGCGCGAGCGGAGCTGGCTCGGTGCGCGGGCACGCAGTTCGACGTCAACGTCGTGCGCGCGTTCCTCAGCATCTCCCTCGGCAAGCTTCGCCTGGCGATGGGCCCACTCTCGTGGCTCACGCAACTCGCGTTCATGCCAACTGGTTTCGTGGGCGCGGCTGCTGCAGCTCCGGCCCTGATGGCGGCTGCCGGAATCTCGGCAGCCGCCTTGGGCACTGCCGTCGGCCCTGGGCTGGATTTCATCCGGCCGCCGCAGGCCGCGGCCGTGTCCGTCGTCGGCTCGCCGGAACTTCTGCAGCCCGCGAGCGTCACGACCGTGACGATCGACAAGACATCCCGTCGCGTCTTTCATCACGGGGAATACGCAGTCAACGGGGACTTCCTGTCTGACCAGCCGCCGAGTTCGACAACTGCGGTTGCGGGATCCGATCCGACGACGACCTCGACCATCAGCGTCACCCCGACGACCACCACTACGCCGGACGACGTCGCCCAGACCGTGCCCGTCATCCGAACGCCGAACGGTACCGTTCCCGCGTCGACCGTCGCGCGTCCGGCGCCATCGACAACCACGCCCGCCTCGGCAGTACCCACGTCGGCCGTGCCGGCCGTGACGCCGCCACCGACCACGGCCGCACCCCCGACAACTCCGCCGCCACCACCCACCACAACAGAGCCGGTGACGACTCCACCTCCGACGACCGTTCCGCCGCAACCACCGGGCACCGCCGTCTATCTGCTCGCGTCCTCTGCAGCCGGTAACGTCGCCTCGACTGCGGTGCTGCCGTTGGTCGCCCGAGGGCCGATCAACACCGGTACGGTCCCCAACCTCGACACGGACCGCGATGACAAGCCGGGGCGGACCATCAAGAAGGGCACGTTGCTGGGCCTCGGGGGCACCGACAAACTGCAACGATTTCGTCTCGACCCTGCCGCTGGAGTTCAGCTGAACGGACCGGCCAGCCTCGTCCTGTTCTCGGCCGCGGAGAAGTTTCACGTAGACGGGGTCCGAGCGCAGGCGATGCTCGCCGACTGCCCGGATGGTCTCGGGGCTTGCGTGGTGTTCGCCACGTCGACGGTCTCGTTCACCGGTGGGAGTCAGTTCACACCGCACACCTTCGACTTCGGCCCGCAGACGCGCACGATCGCGGCGTCGCGCAACCTCGAGCTGTGGATCGTCGTGACCAGCGATTCCGACCGCGACATGTGGATGGCTTACGACACCACCGGCTACGAGAGTGCGTTGACCCTGACCTCGTGACACGGCACGTCGTCCGCCGGATGTTTACCGGGAGCGAGCGTGGGGCACACCCCGGTGGGGCATACGCCCCCCTGACGAGGAGGTCCAGAAAAAATGGGAGCACTCAGCATCCTGCTCATTGCCGCCGGAGCGATCCTGACCTGGGCGGTCACCGACAACTCCACCGGTTTCGATCTGCACACCATCGGTATCATCCTGATGGTCGTCGGTGGCCTGGGCTTGATCGTCTCGTTGATCCGCGGCTCCTTCATCGGGTTCAACTCGACCCGTGAGCGTCGCGTTTCGAGCGATGGCCGCACGGTCGTCGAGAGCGAGCACACCTCCAGCTTCTGAAGCGCCGCGACACTCTGAACGTCGGGCGAACGAACATCTGGTGAACTGGGAACAACCTGGCCATGCGGCGGGTTTGGGCAGTCGATGATTGACGATGTGCTTCGCGTCGACGTGTCGTTCCTGGACGGGCGAGTTCTGATCGCCCCGAACGGCGACATCGATGCAGACTCGGTTCTGGCCCTGCAGGCGGTTCTCGACGAGTTCAACCTCGAACGGCATATGGTGATCGACATGACCCGAGTGCGGTTCATCGATTCCAGTGGGCTCAACGTGCTGATCCGCGAGTCCCTCCGCCTCAGCGGAATGCACGGCTCCTTGTACATCCGTAATCCTTCGCCGAGCGTTCGCCGTGTCGTCGACACCACGGGCCTCGCCGAGTTCTTCTACGAGCCCGCGCCGTGAGGCAGCCGTTGTCGCCGAGCGGTGTCACGGAGGCGGTCGAACTGTTGCGTACGGACGGCTACGACGACAGCATCGAGGTCTCGGGGGATGGCATCTGGTGCGGCGGGTGCAACGACAACCACTCGGTCGCCGGCGTGGTGCAGGAGCGGATATACCGCTTCGAGGGAGCCAGCAATCCCGACGACATGTCGATCGTGGTGGGCTTGCGCTGCCTCATCTGCGGGCGTACAGGCATCGTCGTGTCGGCATTCGGCCCCGGCGCCGATCCACGGTTGTTCGACATCCTCAACCAGATACCGATCAACCTCGCCGCCCACGACCCCACGACGTAGGCGTTTACTCCAGGGCGCCGAACGTCTCGCGGATGGTCGCCGCGGATTTGGCCGATACGTCGGCGAAGGCGTCGGGGCTGATGCGTTCCTCGGCGGCCGTTCGCACCGCCTTGGTCGCATCGTGCAACGCCTGCATCTGAGCGAGACCCAGCCACGGGCTCCCGGCAATGAGCTTGTTCAAGTCGGCGTCGACAAGGTCCAGTGCGTCGATGACGCCACCCTGAACGGTGTCGCCGGTGCCGGCCACGGCCTGCTGGTATTCGATGGTGAGCGCCTCGATCCGAGTACCCAGCGTGTCGCTCCTCTGGCGGACCTGCTGCGCAGCCTCCGAGGCGGTGACCGCGGCGGTTCGGCCGACCACCACCCCGACGATGAGACCGGCGACGAGGGTTGCGAGGGCGACGAGTGTTGCATTGCGGCGCCGTCTCGACAGCGGGATGTAGTCGACCATGTCAGGTTTTCCTTCCGACGATCAGCAGTTCGGATTGGTCATTGGGGTCGTGCAACGCTGTGGCTGCAGCAATCATGTCGGTGCTTGCCAGCTCTGCGATGCGTCCACCGCTGATCGACCAGATGGTGGGTCGCAACGTGACCGGTCCGCGGATCCGGGTGAGGCGTTCGACGGTCGCGTCCAGTTCGGCGATCGTGCACTGCACGCCCTTGACCGTGGCAACGGGATCACCGAACCGATCGACTATCGCGATGTGGCCGCGACGCGAAACCAGCCAGAACGCGCCGGCCTGGGTCACCTCGGCGTCGGCCGGCTCGCGGGCGCGAATCGCCTCGGCAGTGACAACTTCCTGGCCAGGCAGCGCGCCGCTTCGCAAGCCGACCGTGCCGGTCGCGATCGCGCGTACGGTGCCTCGTTCGGGCAGTTCCTCGATGCGCACCTCGACCGAGCCGGGCGAGGCGCCTGCGGCGAGAGCCTCGTTCTCCGCCTCGTCCGACAACTGCCGCACGACGTCGGCGGTCAGGGTGCTGACGGTGCGCTCGCGCTCGGCGCGGACCATCGACAATGCGTCGCCGATCGACGAGATGATCTCTGCTTCGGGCGGCACCGTGCACGGCAGGCCCATGCGGTTGGCGACGAACCTTCCGAGGCCGCCCGCCGCGCCGCCGACGGCGAGGATCACCGGTGACCGCAGCTTCTGTGTCGCGATCAACCTGTACACCAGTTCGCACACGGCCTCGCTGGCTGCGGCGAGCATCCGCTCGGCGACCACCCTCCCTTCGATGCCACAGAAGTGCCCGGCGGCGGTGAGGGCGGCGACACCCGCGTGGTGCGAGGTGTCGGTCCAGGCATGATCCCCCGGTTCGGTGATGCCCAGCGAGTTGGCCGCACATGTCACGGTCACCGCGGCGCGGGTTCCGTCGGTCAACTGCAGCGCCAGGTGGTCGGGTTCGTCGCCGTTGCGTGGCGCGATGACGATGCCCTGCGCACCGGCGAGACGTTGTGGGTCGAGGAAGCACGCATAGGGCAGGCCGGCGATGTGCGCGCTGCGCGGACCGACGGCGTGAACTCGGCGTTTGCGAACGCGCAGCATCGATCCACCGGCGACGCCGACGACGCGCACGTCGAGAGCCCGTAGCGCGGTGGCGTGCGAGGCGACGGTGACATACGACAACAACGGCCTGCCGTCGCGGATCGCCGCGACGTTCGTCGAGGTGCCGCCGACCTCGACGATCACCCCGTCGGCGACGCGCATCGCGCGCAGCGCTCCGGCCACCGAGGCCGCCGGTCCCGAGTACAGCGTCCGGGCCGGGCCGGCGCGGAAGCCGGCCAGGTCGGTGGCGCCGCCGTCGCCGCGCATCACCATCACCGGGGCGCTCACCCTTGCGGCGGCCACCCCGGCCTCGACGACCTGCGCGGTGTGCAGCGCGATCGGCAGGATCGAGGCATTCAGGGCGGCGGTGACCGTGCGCAGCTCCAGCCCGTAGAGGCCGCTGAGCTCGGCCGATGTCGTCACCGGCAGACCGGCCTCGACGGCCAGCTCGGCCACCGTGCGATCGCCGGTCGCGTCGTCGGGGGCGAACGCCTCGGCCACGCACACCGCGCGCGCCCCGGCCTCGGCCAGCCGGCGCAGCGCGGCGCGGACCTCGGCCGGGTCCAGCCCGGCGGTCACGTCCAGGAACTCGTGAGCCGCGCAGGACTTGATGGCGGTGCGCTTGCGGGACTTGCGGACGTCGGGCGCCCGCCCGATGCCGATCACCCCGACCGGGGCGGCGTCACCCTCGAGCATCGCGTTCACGGCCTGCGTGGTGGAATGCGTGACCAGCTCGATCGCCGCCGCCCCGACCTGTGCGGCCAGCTCGGCGACCACCTCGACCACCCCGGCCGACACGCCGTCAGGATGGTCATGGGTGGTCGCGACCACCGCGCGGGCCGCGATGGCTCCGGTCCGGGGGTCCACCGCCACCGCCTTGGTGAACGTCCCCCCCACGTCCACCCCGACCCGTAGACCCGCCTTCGGTTCCATTCAGTCACCCACCTTCACCAGTTGCGCCCTGGCGCGGCGGGGACGCAGCACGAACAGGTAGCCGGCCCCGGCCAGATAGATCGCCGCCAACACCGCCTGGGCGCCCAGGGTCTGCGCGCTGGGCCAGTATCCGATCGACTGCGCCAGGAAGATCGGCGCCGAGGGCAAGCCCGGCAATGGGCTGAGCGCGACCAGGTCGGCGGCCTGCAGGGCCCGCACCGCGTTGCCAAGGAACGCCACCGAGGTGGCCATCAGCAGCACCACGGCCCCGGCGAGGAACGTCTTGACCGGCAGCGCCCGACCCAACTTGAAGATCAGGTAGGACACCACGCCCAACGCGAGCAGCCCGGCGACCAGCCCGACCACGATCGCGCCGCCGAGACCCTGGCCAAACTCGACGAGCGCCTGGTAGAGCAGCGCGGTCTCGAAGCCCTCCCGGTAGAGCGCGGTGAACCCGACCAGCACCAGCGCGGTGGTGGACCCGAGGGACACCGCGTGGAACAGCCGGCTGCGCAGGAACTCCTGCCAGCGCCGGTTCTCCAACCGGGTGATCAACCAGAACGAGATGTAGAGCAGCACCGCGACCGCCGCCAACGCGGTGGCCGCCTCGAGCACCTCCCGGCCCACCGGCAACGCGGCCAACACCGCGCGCAGCAGCAGGAACGTCAGCCCGGTGGCCACCAGCGCCAACCCCATCCCCCACACGATCGGCTTGCGGTAGGCCGGGGCCTTAGCCGCTTCGAGGTAGCCCAGCAGCGCGGTGAGCAGCAGCACCGCCTCCAGCCCCTCCCGGAAAATGATCAGGAAGGACTGGCCGGCGACCACCCCGGCGGCGTCGAAACCGGCATCGGTCAGCCGCCGCTCGGTGTCGTCGATCAGCCGGCGCAGCCCGATGATGTTGTCCCGGACCTCGGCCACCGGCGCCCCGGACGTGATCAGCCCGCGGATCTCGGCGAACTTGGTCTCCGCCTCGGCGGTCAGGTCCGGGGCCACC
>JBDTYA010000328.1:0-11873 GCA_040005915.1 Ilumatobacteraceae bacterium | reverse complement strand
ACGACGCGACTACAGCCCCGAGTATCACGATCGCCACCAAACCGATCGACCATTCGCCTCGTCGAGTACGGCCAGTCGGGATTCGCACCGAGTGGAACATAGTGCCCGATCCGCTCGTTGGTTCGGCGTTGATCGTGCTTACGCCTGACGGGCCGTCGGGGTCGGTTTGGCTACATGCCCTGAGTGCCGTCGAGGGCTTCACGAATGATGTCGGCATGCCCCGCGTGGCGCGCAGTCTCCTCGATCAAGTGCAACAGCACCCAGCGCAGGTTCTCATCAACAAGGTCGTGACGGGCACACCGATCATCGAGTGGCATCTCGGCTGTGATCTGTTGGGATACCGAAATCTCGTCGGCGTATCGACCCAACCAATGGGCGACAGTGTCGTCGTCGTTGACGACGAAGTCCTCGGCCGGATCCGCCTCGATGTCAGGCCACTCGCCTCGCCGGCGACGATGATCTGAAACCAGCGCCGTTCCCATAACGCCGAATGTTTCAGCAGCCCAAGTAACGAAAGCGAACTGGGCGTTGGTGTCTTGCGTGCGTCGGCGTCACTCACGCTGGTTGTCTTGCGCATCAGTGCGTCACGCTGTTGATCGAGGTACCGCACAGGGCCTCTCGTTCTGTCGCCGTCGAGAAGTCCACCATCGGCTGCGACGATAATGGAGTGGTCAGGGCCGCTCCGATCTGTCGCAGGGCACTCGTCGTGCTGTGTGCGTGATCGCCCTTGCGGCGGCGCGCCGGACCGGGCAATCTGTGCGGGTGAAGGGCGACGAGATCCTGGGCGACGACCGAATCGGGTCCGCCCGGGGTCCCTCCTTCCTGCAGCGCCGGGCGCTGAAGGGGCTCTTGAAGCAGGCCCGCAAGCACCCCGACGAGCCGTTGACTCCGGCTGACTGGGAGTCGTATTGGACGTACGTGGCGCAGCCCAGCAGCCGGGCGTTCAAACGAGTTCTCCGCACGCTGCCCAGCACGCCTCGCTGTGGTTACTGCGGCGCGCCGTTCGCCGGCGTCGGAGCCCGGCTCGTGCGTCCCTTCGGCTACCGCCCATCGCGTAAGAACCCGAACATTTGCTCGACGTGCGTCGAGCTGGCGCCGCCCGGGGGGATGACGCTGGAGATCGGCGTGCTGTTCGCCGACCTCCGCGGGTTCACGTCCGACTCGGAGTCGCGCACACCCGCCGACGTGAGCATCAGGCTGAGACGCTTCTATGCCCACGCCGAGAAGGTCTTCTTTCCCGAGGCTCTCATCGACAAGCTCATCGGCGACGAGGTCATGGCGCTGTATGTGCCGACCTTCATGATGCCAGCAGCCTCAATCGATGATGACACCCGCCGGCACGTTGCCCACGTGATGCTCGAGCACGCTCATGAACTCCTCGAGCGGGTCGGCTACGGCACCGCGGGTGTTCCGGACTTCGAAGTCGGTATCGGACTCGACTTCGGTGAGGCGTTCATCGGAAACATCGGGGACACAGCCGTGCACGACTTCACCGCGGTCGGCGATGTCGTCAACACAGCTTCGCGCCTCCAGGGCCATGCGGCGACCGGCGAGGTCGTGCTGTCCGCTCGGCTTGCTCGTTTCCTTCCGGCGTCGGTCGGCGTGCCAGAACAGGTTGTGCTCAAGGGCAAGCAGCAGCCGTGCGACGTCCGCCGCGTGCAGTGGTATAGCCGTAGCGTCTCGCCGCGCACCGAGCCGGGATGACGGGTCAGCCGCACTCCAAATCCTGGTGTCGGGGGAAGGTCCGAATCCCGTCAAATCCCGCTGGGTCCGCCTTGTGCAAGGTAGACGTCAGGGGGTCGATCCGCGTCTCCACATAGCTGTCTCTACTTGCCACATTCTCATCCGGCACACAGGTTGCGTTGATAGGAAGCTGAGATTCGGCCTGCATGATGCTGGTGCGGGCTCAATCGCTCTTGCACTCCTCGAAGGGAGAGCCGACATGTCACCTCACATTCCGCGGCACAGTCCGAAAATGCACGCTCGCGATTCGGGCCTTCGCAAAGTACGAACGCTCACGGCGTGGGCCGCTGCGGGCGGCGTCGCCATGACCGGCGGGCTTGCGGTGTTGTCCGAGCATGCGTTCTCGGGAGTGCGCAAGACGGAGGCTGCTGCGGTCGACACGGCGGTCACCGACGAAACCGATCCAACAGCGGCGATGGATCCAACCGTCACCGAGCCTGCACCGACGAATCCGGCCATTGTTCTGCCGGTGGCCGCAGCGGCCCCGGCGCCGGTCGTCTCCCTCGCGCCGGTGCTGGCAGTGCCGCCTCTTGTGGTCGCACCGGTCCAGACCGCGTCTCCGACCACCGCAGCGCCCGCTCCCATCGCGCCGCCGACGACCCCGCCCACCGTTGTGAAGAAGAAGAAGCACCATTCGGTGACGCCGCCGGTCGTCTCGGGTGGGTCGTGATCTCGACGCCCACGGCGGCTCGACTCGACTTCACTGCTCTCGGTACCGGCGCGGTGGTGCTGTGCACCGACGGCCGCCATCTCGACGATGCGGCCAATGCGGCATTCCGTCAGATCGACCTCATCGACAGGGCGTGCAGCCGATTCCGCCCTGATTCCGATCTCGAGGCCGTCAACGGCGCCGGTGGACGGGCAGTCCGTGTCTCCCAAGTGCTGGCCGAAGCGCTGGAGGTCGCGCTCGACGCTGCTCGGGTCACCGACGGCGACGTGGATCCCACGATCGGCAGCGCGCTGCGACTGTTGGGGTACGACCGCGACTTCGGCGATATCGGTCCTGGGCCCGCCATTGCCAGGTTCGGCGTCGTTGCCGGGTGGCGGTCTGTCGTGCTCGACCGGACCCGCAACACAGTGCGCGTTCCTGCCGGCATCCGGTTGGATCTCGGAGCAACGGCGAAGGCGCTCGCTGCCGATCGAGCAGCGTCTGCGGCCGCAGTCGCCGCCGGTTGCGGCGTGCTCGTCGGCCTCGGTGGGGACATCGCCGTCGCCGGGGAGTCTCCCGAAGACGGTTGGCCGGTGAAGGTCGCCGAGTGGCATGGCGCCGACGCCGAGGTGTCGGGCGAGTTGATCAGCGTGTTCGATGGTGGCATCGCTACATCGTCCACCACGGTCCGCCGCTGGCAGCGCGGCGACGACGAGATGCACCACGTGGTGAACCCCACCACCGGTCATCCCGCCGACGAGTACTGGCGTACCGTCAGCGTCGTCGCAGCTTCGTGCGTGCAGGCCAACGTCGCGACCACCGCCACGATCGTGCGTGGCGAACGTGGGCTGGAATGGTTGAGATCACTCGGTGTCCCGGCCCGTCTCGTCCGAGTCGATGGCCACGTGGTGCACACCGCGGCTTGGCCGAAGGACGATTCGGTGTGATCGCGCTGACGCAGTCCCTGGCAGTCTGGTATGCCACCCGCGGCAGCGGCGCCGTGTCGCTGGTGCTGCTGACAGCCTCGTTTGCATTGGGCACACCCACGCTGCTCAGTTGGGGTTCCGAGCGCTTCCCGCGGCTGGTCGTGCAGTTGCTTCATCGCAACGTGTCGCTGCTCGTCGTGGTCTTCCTGGCGATCCATGTGTCCACCACGGTGATCGACGGCTTCGCGCCCATCGGCTGGCTCGATGTGATCGTCCCGTTCCGTTCCGGCTACCGCCCGATCTGGCTGGGCCTCGGCGCCGTCGCCGTCGATCTCCTGCTGGCCATCATCATCACCAGCCTGCTCCGCGTTCGCATCGGCTACGCCCGCTGGCGTCAGATCCACCTGCTGTCGTATGCGATGTGGCCGATCGCGCTGGTGCACGGCCTGGGGACGGGTAGCGACACCCGTTCGCCGTGGATGTGGTGGCTCGCCGGCCTCTGTTCGCTCGTCGTGCTGGCATCGGTTGCATCCCGACTGATCGCCCGGAGACCAGCCGATCCCCACGCGCGGACCTTGGCGGTCAGCACTGCGCTCGTATTGCCCGTGCTCGTGCTCGGCTGGCTGCTCGTCGGCCCGATGAAACCAACGTGGGGCAAGAAGCACGTCACCAACGTCCCGGTCGTCACGCTCGACCCCGCGCTCGACTCGGTACCAGGGTCATGATCGCAACCTCGACGCCGCCGCCACCACCACCCGAGCTCGCCGGGCCCACCCTGCCACGCCTGCTGACGTCGGTGGGCAAGGGGCAGTCTCAGCAGGCGGTGCCCCTGGCACAGCACCGCCGCACCTACCCCCCTCCTCCGGCGCCCCGTCGCAAGCCGATCGAGTCGTACATCGCTGCCATCGAAACCGCCGGCCTACGCGGTCGTGGCGGTGCGAGCTTCCCGACGGGCCGCAAGCTGCGCACGGTGAGTCAGGGGCACACCCGCCCGGTGGTGTGCGTGAACGGCAGCGAGGGTGAGCCGGCCAGTCGCAAGGACGGTCTGCTGATGACCCGCACACCGCACCTCGTGCTGGACGGCGCGCTGCTCGCCGCTGCGGCCGTCGGCGCGATCGAGGTCATCGTGTGCATCGAACGGGCGAACCACCAAGCCATCTCCGCCGTCGAGCGAGCGATCCACGAACGCGTCCAGTCCGGCGAGCAGATGCTGCCCGTTTACGTGATGGACCTGCCGGCCAAGTACGTGGCAGGCGAGGAGACCGCGCTGGTTCACTTCGTCAACGGTGGCGAGGCGAAACCCACCATGACGCCACCACGGCCGTTCGAGAAGGGCGTCGGTGGGCGGCCCACCCTGATCGACAACGTCGAGACGTTGTGCCACCTCGCCCAGATCATCCGCTGGGGACCGGCGTGGTTCCGCGGCCAGGGCACCGCCGACGAACCCGGCACGGTGCTGCTCACCCTTTCCGGAGCAGTGAAGAACAAGGGTGTGTGCGAGATGCCGATCGGCAGGTCGATGGACACGGTGCTGTCCTGGGCGAAGCCCACCGGCGAGGTCGGGGCAGTGCTGCTCGGCGGGTACTACGGAACCTGGGTCAGTGCGGCCGATTCCAGACGGGTGACGATGGACAACGCTGCGTTGCGCTCGATCGGGTCGAGCCTCGGATGTGGTGCGCTCGTCGTGCTGCCCAGCGATGCCTGTGGCCTGCGCGAGACCGCGCGGGTGTTGAAGTGGCTGGCAGGCGAGACGGCTGGACAGTGTGGGCCGTGCGTGCACGGGCTGGCGGCGATCGCCGGCGGCATGAACGAACTCGCGGTCGGCCGCGCCACCAACCACACGGTGGAGATGTTGAATCGCTGGGCCGGTCAGGTCGACAAGCGCGGTGCCTGCAGCTTCCCGGATGGTGCAGTGCGGTTGCTCCGTAGCGCGCTGCAGGTCTTCGGGGCCGACGTCCACCATCACATCGCCCACGGTCCGTGCTGGGGTGCCCGTCGGTCGCCGGTACTCGCAATTCCCACCGCAAAGGCGGAGCCGTGGCGATGAGCTACAAGCTGTCGGTCGACATGATCGCCTGCGACGGGCGCGGCGTGTGCGCTGAATTGTTGCCTGAACGTGTCGAACTCGATGACTGGGGGTATCCCATCATCGATGCCTCCCCGATGGTGGGCGTCGTACTGGAACATGCTCGGCGCGCGGTTGCCGCGTGCCCAGTGCTGGCCCTGAGACTCGAGGCGGCAAAATGACCCTGAACACAACGCCGACACACACCACCGAGACCGATCCAGGTGTCGTGGGCAACTCACGCCTGACGGCGACCGTCGGGGTGGTGCTGCTGATCGCTCTCCTCATCGAAGGCATCACGATCTTCGATGTGAACTCGATGTTCGCGCTGCACGCGTTCGTCGGGCTGTTCCTACTACCGGTTGCGCTACTGAAGATGGGTTCCACCGCCTATCGCTTCGTGAAGTACTACGGCGGCGATCCTGCGTACCGTCAGAAGGGCGCCCCGCACCCGATCCTGCGCTTCCTCGGACCCCTCGTGGTCCTGTCGACCGTCGCCGTGCTGGGAACCGGCGTCACACTCTTGATTGTCGGCCCGGACAACAGCGACACGTTGGTGACCGTGCACCAGGCCAGCTTCATCGTGTGGGTTTCGGTCACGACGATCCACGTGCTCGGCCACATCATCGAGACGTGGCGTCTCAGCATCGACGATGTCCGCCGCGAGCCGTCCAGCCACGTGAAGGGTGCCGGCGTTCGCCGCGCGCTGGTGCTCGCCAGCGTGGTGGTCGGCGTCGGGTTGGGCGTCGCCTCGCTGGGTTGGAACAGCGCCTGGGCAAACCGGCGCGATCATTTTCGTGACGGTGCGCCCGCACTCGTCGTCGCAACCGACGGTGCCGCTGTCGTCTGATCGCGGCCTGCACCCGAACGTGAATCCGGTTCACTCCACCGAAAGGGGCACCATGACGATCGCCGACCTCCAGGCCGTCGCAACCGACACCTCTCGACCCGTTCGGATCCAGCCGAACCACCGCCGTCTGCGCGTCCTCGTCGGCGGAACCGTGATCGCTGACACGACCAAGGCCATGTACCTGTTCGAGCAGGGCCACCTCCCGACCCACTCGGTCATGACCGGAGCCGAACCCGGAGTCGGCCTACCGTGACGTCGGCATGACTCGCCACGTCCATCTGAACCTGTTCGTCAGTGGCTACGGATATCACGAGGCGTCGTGGAAGGTCTCGGGGTTGGAGACCCCCGGCCTCCTCGGTCTCGAACACTTCGCGAACATCGCCCGACTTGCCGAACGGGGGGTGCTGGACTCGCTGTTCTTCGCCGACTCCCCGGGCGTGGCCCCGTTCCGTCCGCGTTTCATGGCGCAGGCCGGTTACGACCCGGTCGATCTCCTGGCCGCCCTCGTTCCGGTGACAGGGCACATCGGGTTGCTGGCGACGGCGTCCACGACCTACAGCTCGCCGTGGGATCTGGCTCGTCGTTTCGCGACCCTCGATCACCTCAGCAAGGGTCGGGCCGGGTGGAACATCGTGACCACCGGCAATCCGATCGCCGCCGGCAACTTCGCCGACCGTCCGCATCCGCGTCACGAGGATCGGTATCGGCGCGCCCAGGAGTTCGTCGAGGTCGTGCTGAAGGTGTGGGACGGTTGGGACGACGATGCTGTCGTCGCCTCGATCGAGCGGGGCATCTGGGCGGACCGAGACAGATTGCATCCGCCCGATCATCGAGGCGAGTCGTTCTCCGTCGCCGGAATCCTTCCGTTGCCCCGGTCGCCGCAGGGATATCCGGTGCTCGCCCAAGCCGGTTCGTCGAGCGCCGGCGTCGACCTGGCCGGCCGGTTCGCCGACGTGGTCTTCAGCCCGCAGCCCAGCATCGAGGCCGGTGTCGCCTTTCGCGGCCGAGTGCGTTCCGCAGCGGAATCCTTCGGCCGTTCGCCCGATGACATCCGCGCCCTGCCCGGGCTGTCGTTCCTGCTCGGCAGCACGCAGGCCGAGGCCACGGCAGGATGGGATGCGCTCGAACAAGCGTCGAGCGATGAGTTCCAACGCCTCAACCTCACCCAGATCGCCGGCGTCGATCCCGCCCTGGCCGCGGACGTCGACCCCGACGGACCGTTCCCGTACCACCTGTTCGAGAATGGCGTCGGTACGACATTCGGCTCTGCCGTCAACAGGACGGCGAGGGAAGGCGACCTCACGTTTCGGCAGGTCGCCGCGAAGATGTCGACGCTGCCGGGTGGGCTCCACTTCACCGGCACGCCCGAAGGCCTTGCCGATCTGATCGAGACGTGGTGGCGTCGAGAAGCGGCGGACGGCTTCACGTTGCAACCGCTCCGGCTACCGATCGACGCTGAGCTGTTCGTCGACCACGTGGTGCCGCTGCTGCAGCGATGCGGCATCGCCCGCCGCGAGTACTCGTCGGGAACGTTGCGCGACCGACTCGGTCTCCGGCGGCCGGCAAATCAGCACCTGCGTTCGGCAATCGCTCCGAGCCGGTGAAGGCCGGTCGGTCGAGCGCCTCTATCCTGCGGCCATGCGCCTCGCCGAGATCCCGACTCCGGTCGGTGCTGCATGTGATGCCGCCCTCGAAGTCGTCACGACGTTCTCGTCACCGGCGCTCGTGAATCACTGCCGCCGGTCGTACGTGTGGGCCGCGGCGTACGGCCTCGAGCACGGCATCGCCTTCGACGCCGAACTGCTGTGGGTGTCGACGATGCTGCACGACATCGCCCTCAGTCTGGCGTTCGACAACCACGCCGTCCCGTTCGAGAATGCCGGCGGCCACGTCGCCTGGGTCTTCGGTGCCGGCGCCGGTTGGCCGGTCGAGCGACGGCAGCGCGCAGCGGATGTCATCGTGCGGCACATGTGGTCGAGTGTGGATCCCGAATTCGACCCTGAAGGATTTCTGCTCGAGATTGCAACCGGGCTCGACATATCCGGTCGCAACGCGCAGTGGTGGCCCGACGGCCTCCGTGCCGAGACCGTCGCCGCAATCCCGCGCCTCGGTCTCGCCGCGGAGTTCACCGCCTGCTTCGTTGCGGAATCAGCGCGCAAGCCCGAGAGCTCGGCGGCAACGGCGATCGCGGGCGGCATCATCGAGCGGATCGCCGTCAACCCGCTCGACCACGGGTGAGCGCTCACGAGCGGAAATAGGCCGAATGGACTACGCGAACCGACAGGCCTGCGAAGGCGGACGTCGGTAGCGTGAGTCAACGTTGTGACCAACCACCCGTTCCTGCCCTTACGCCATCGTGCGGTCCGGTTGCTGTGGGGTGCTGCGGTCGTCAGCGACATCGGCACATGGGTGCAGCTGATCGTCGTCGGCAGCCTTGTCGCCGCGAGTACGGGCTCGGCGATCCAGACCGGATTGGTCGCTCTGGCGACGTTCACCCCTCAGGCGCTCTCGGCGCCGATCGGCGGCCTGTTGGCTGATCGGTTCGATCGCCGCAAGGTGTTTGCCTCGGCGCTGATGGTGCAGGCGTTCGTCACCGCGGCGCTGGCCGTGACGCTTGGTGTCGGCATTCGCACCCCTGCCATCCTCATCCTGCTGATCCTGCTCGCCAGCGCGGCCGGGGCGATGGGCGCGCCCGCCTACGCGGCGATGCAGCCAGACCTCGTCCCCCCGGAAGAGTTCCTGGCGATGGTGTCGCTCGGCGTGTACTCGTGGAACAGCGGTCGAATCGTCGGGCCGTTGCTGGGCACGGCGCTGACATTGATGGTCGGACCGGCTTGGACGATCGGCTTCAACGCCGTGTCGTTCGTGGTGCTTGCCTGCGCCGTGGGCATGGTTCGCCGCCGGTTCCCGGCGTCGCACACCGACGGCACCGTCGTCGACCGCCTGGTCGGCGGGCTGAAGACGGCGCGCTTCACCCCGGGCTGTTGGCACGGCATCGCGCTCGTGGTCCTGTTCAACCTCACGGTCGTACCGTTCATGGGCCTCATTCCCATCTACGCCCGCGCGGCATTCGGCGGTGGCACCGGCCTGGCCGGGATGATCGCTTCGGCGCAGGGCTTGGGCGCCATCATCGGCGGCGTCACGGTGACGGTGATCGCCCATCGCCACCCGCGATCGATCCTGATCGGCCGGCTCATCCTGATGTCGGCGATCGGCCTCGGCCTGTATGCCGCCGCACCAGACGCAGTGTGGGTGGTCTGCGCCTCGGCGTTGCTCGGCGGCTCGTCGGCGGGCCTCTACATCACCTCGTCGACGATCGTCCAGCGCGACTCGCCGGCCGGTTCTCGCGGCAGGGTGATGTCGATCCTGCAGTCGGCGCAAGGCGTGTCGTACGGCATCGGCATCCTGGTGATCGGGTCGATCGGCGATGCCGTCAACCTGCACGTTGCGTTCGGCGTCGGCGCGGCGCTGCTGGTGATCGGTTTCGGAGTGTTGACCCTCCGTTCACGCCATTGGCGTGCCGCGGTCGACGGCCGCGAAACCAACCGCCGTCCGTCCATCGCGCTTGCCTGATCCGGTGATCAGCCGACGGTGGTCTGATTGCGCAGATCGTGCGCGTCCTGCACCGCTCGCCGGGCTCGCTTCACCTTGTACATCGCTTCGTCGGCGGTCGCCAGCAAGGCGGTCGCGTTGTAACCGACGGTACGCGTGTCGGCGATGCCGATGCTCGGCGAACAGCGCACCGACGTCGTCGCGTTGATGTCGATCGGTGCCGAGAGCGATCGGTCGATGCGTTGCACGAGGTTGTACGAAGTCGGGTCGTTCGGTTCGTAGATGATCACGAACTCGTCGCCGCCGATTCGGGCGACGGAGTCGGCACCGCGGACGATCGCCAGCAACCGCTGCGCGGTCTCGCGCAGCACGAGGTCGCCGACATCGTGGCCGTGCGTATCGTTGACCGACTTCAGGCCGTCGAGGTCGAGGAACGCGACTGCCAGGGGCAGACCGCTCCGTTCGGTACGGGCCAGGGCGGCAGCGAGCAACTCCTCGAACAAGCGCCTGTTCGACAAGCCCGTCAGTGGATCGCGCAACGCGAGCGCGGCCATGCTTGCCTGCAGGGCGCGCAACTCGGTGACGTCACGGCTGACACCCTGCAAGCCCCCGTGCACCACGGTGGTCCGGGTTTCGCCGATGACGATCGAGCCGTTGGCATGGCGGAAGTGGAAGTCGAAGCGTTCGAGGATCTGCTCGTCACGGAGCGCACGGTCGATGGCCGTTCTGCCGGCGTCGTCGAGGATCGCCAGGACACGGGAGAAGTCTTCGAGGAAGTACGAGGGTGGATAACCGATGATGCTCTCGACCGAGGGGCTCATGTACTCGAAGTGCGGAGTCGGCTCGAGGCTGAAGCGCCAGACGACATCGGCGGACTTGTCGGCGAGGTCGCGGAATCGGGCCTCGCTCTCGGCCAACCTGACCTCGGCATCATGGCGTTCCGTCACATCCCGGCCGATGGACAGCACTTCGGCGCCCTCCGGACCGACCAGGTACCGGTCGATCCACTCCAGCCATTGGCCGGGAGCATCGGGCACCGAGCGGGCGACGCTGTCGACAAGGATCGGGTTGTCGGGGCCGAGGACCTCGAGCTGCGAGTGAAGGCCGGCGAGTTCGTCATCCGACAGGAACTTGTCGAGCGGGCGGCCGATCGCCTTGGCCGGCTGGACGTTGTACTGCGTCGCCCACGCCGCGTTGCAGTAGGTGATGGCGAGATCGGGGACGCGAAACCGATTGACGCGTTCCGGTAGAGCGTCGAGCATCGATGCCGCATCCTCGAGTGCGAGTTGATGATTGCGCAAGGCGAGCGCAAGGTTTCGGGCGTCGGCGACGAGGCCGTGCAACGTGATTCCCATGCCGGCGCCGCAGATGACGAACACGAGCGTCGAGACGAGCGCGTGGTCCGACCCCTGCGCACCATTGCCGGGTACGAGCAACCAGAGGGCCAGCCCTGCCAGCACCGCAGCCGCCATCACCGCGATCCGATTTTCGTAGATGGCCAACCACATCAGCGGCAAGACCACGAGCGTGACGAATGGCGAGCCGGTGCCGTGCCCCGATGCCGAAGCCATCAGGAGGGCTGCGACGAGGAAGAGGAACGGCGGGCCCAGTTGCGCCGCCCGCGCGATCCGATCCCATGGTAACCACAAGCCGGTGATGATGGCCACGGCGCTGAACACCGCACCGGCGAGGGCGAAGCCAGGTCTGGTCCACGAGGACGCCGGCGCAGCGATGAGGATGCTGAGCGTTGCCGTGATTGCGAACGGCATGGTCCGGCCGAGGCGACCTTCACCGATGAACGGGCCTTGTGTGGCGTCGACGATGTGGACGTGCGGCAGCGACGTCTCAGCCTCATCTCTGCTCGCAAAAGACTTCATCACCGGTCTCGGACTCTCTCTCGTCGTATGACTATCGGCGCGTCTTGACGAATTGTTGAGAGGCAAAGGTCCCATGTGTCGCCCCTGACGGGTGTGAATCGGCGTCCGTCACGAGTCGGCGACAGATCCGAAATAGGGTCGGCACCGAACAACCGGATGACGAACGTCGGAGGCCTTGGATGACGCAGCTGCGAGATGTGAACCGCACGGT
>JBDTYA010000327.1:0-2463 GCA_040005915.1 Ilumatobacteraceae bacterium | reverse complement strand
GGATGCGGGTCTGGTCCAGCGCACATGCGATCGACGACTTCTACCAAGGACTCGTCCCGGCGGCGGTCCCTTACTTCGTCGTCGAGCGGCACTACAGCTACCTCGGCGCGTCCGGGCTGGCGCTCGCTGCCACGCTCGGGAGCGCACTCCCACAGGTTGGCGTCGGGATCCTCGCGGACCGGCGACCGTTGCGATGGCTGTGCCCGACGGGCCTCGCGATCGCAGGCATCGCTGCCGGGCTCACCGGTATAGCGCCTACCTACACGCTCGTCTGGCTGCTGCTGCTCGTGTCCGGAATCGGTGTCGCGATGTTCCATCCGCCTGCCGGACGTGATGCGCGCCGGGCCGCTGGCACCAGCACCACCGCAATGAGCTACTTCGCCGCCGGCGGCTCAGCCGGCTTCTTCATCGCCCCCGCGCTCGTCACACCTGCGCTCGAAACATGGGGCGTCGGCGCAACCGTGATCTTCATCCCGCCCGCCGTGCTGATGGCCTACATCCTCAGCCGCCACCAAACACGTATCGACCACTACCGGCACGCCCCCAACGCACCCATCGGCACCGACCAACCCCGGCTCTTCGCCGTCCTGACCGCTGTCGAGATCACTCGCTCCTGCGTCGAATGGGGACTCAACACCTTCATCTCGCTCTATTGGATCCAACACCTCGGCGCCTCGACCGCACTCGGCGGAGTCGCGCTCACGCTGCTACTCGGAGGAGCAGTCGTCGGAGCACTCGCCGGCGGGCGCATCGCCGACCGGATCGGGCTCGTGCGAACCGTGCAACTCGGTAACGCACTCCTCCTCCCAGGCATCGTCGCGCTCGTACTGTGCAACGACAAATACGCCGCCCTGCCCATCGCGTTCGTCCTCGGAGCAATCGCCAACCTCCCCTTCGCCGTGCTCGTCAAACTCGGCCAGGACTATCTTCCCAACCGACCCGGCACCGCTGCCGGCGTGACCCTCGGACTAGCGGTCAGTGCCGGCGGCGCATTCATGCCGGTCCTCGGCCTCGTCGCCGACCACCACGGCACGCAAAGCGCACTCGCCATCCTCGGCGCGCTGCCGATCCTCGCCATCGCACTGTCGATCCCGCTCCGCGAGCCGACCAACCAGGAGACCCGCCACGTCGCACTCCCTGCCCTGAACCCGACCGAGTCGAACGGTCGGTCATGATGATCCTCCGCGGAAAGGCCAGTTCGTGACAGAGATGCACAAGGTGAAGGTCGGGCGTCCCTACGACGAGCGGGTGCGCGGCGACGGGCTGCGGGTGCTGGTCGACCGGATCTGGCCCCGTGGGCTGACCAAGGAGCGTGCTGACCTCGACGAGTGGTGCAAGCAGATTGCGCCATCCACGGAACTGCGTAAGTGGTACGGCCACGACCCGGCCCGGTTCGAGGAGTTCGGGCGCCGATATCGGCTCGAGCTCGTGGAACCCGAACGGGCCGCAGCGCTCACCCATCTGCGCAAGCTGGCCGAGCGACGGGTGCTGACCCTGCTCACGGCCAGCAAGCGGGTCGACATCAGCGAGGCCATGGTTCTCGCCGAACTTCTGGGCCGATGAACGGGAGGTCGATGAAGACATCGCCCGATCTCGGCGAGGCGATCGTGCTTCGGCCGCGACCGCCGTTCCGACTCGACTTGACCGTGTGGGCGTTGCGGCGTCGTACCCGCAACCGGATCGACCGGTGGGGCGGCACGTATCGGCGGGCGTTGGACCTCGGCGGTCGCGCCGTGACTGTCGAGGTCGACCAGCGTGGCCGACCCGACCAGCCGCATCTGAGCGTCGCCGTGCTGACCGAAGGGGGCCTGGACACCACCGAACGGGCGTCGATCGAGCGGCAGCTCGTGCGGATGCTGGGTCTCGATGTCGACCTCGGCGGCTTCTACCAACTCGCCGAGCGGCAACCGCGCGTCGGTGTGCTCGCAGATCGGCTGCGCGGCGTCAAGCCACCGCGTTTCGTGTCGCTGTTCGAGGCACTGGTCAACGCCATCGCCAACCAACAGCTCTCGCTGGAGGTCGGTATCGAACTACTCAACCGATTCACCGAAGCGTTCGGTGAACGTCCCGCCGACGGTCACGGCCTGGTCGCGTTCCCGACGCCGGAAACCATTCTCGGGAGTTCGATTCACGAACTGCGCGATCTGGGATTCAGTACCCGAAAGGCCGAGTACCTGACGTCCAGCGCGTACGCCGTCGCGACTGGGGGCATCGACGAAATGAGACTCCAGTCATCGGATCGTGCAACGGCGACCGACATGCTCTTGGGACTGCGCGGCATCGGTCG
This sequence comes from Ilumatobacteraceae bacterium, assembly GCA_040005915.1. Classification (GTDB taxonomy): domain Bacteria; phylum Actinomycetota; class Acidimicrobiia; order Acidimicrobiales; family Ilumatobacteraceae; genus JAENVT01. The sequence goes on along the minus strand of JBDTYA010000327.1, from coordinate 176 downwards.
CTGGTCGGCTGAATACGTGCTCCTTCGAGGTCTCGGTCGCATGGACGTGTTCCCCGCCGACGACGTCGGGGCACGCAACAAGCTCCAACGATTCTTCGAGCTCCCAGTCGCACCAGACCGAGAGCAGATCCTGGCATTGCTGCATCCGTTGGCACCGTTCGCCGGCATGCTGTACT
>JBDTYA010000326.1:0-5940 GCA_040005915.1 Ilumatobacteraceae bacterium | reverse complement strand
GGAAGGTGCATCGGGTCGTCGTGCGTCCCGCCGACCGGCATCGTCGGTAGGGGCAGTGCGGCCGTCAGGCGAATGCACTCGGCGACAGGTGCAACGTTCTCGATGACCTGACCTGTGATCAGCGTGTCGCCGGTCTCCATCGCGTTCAGCAGCCTGATGTCGACGGGATCGATTCCGCATGCTGCCGCCAACTTGTCCATCTGGCCCTCGTGCGCGAAGCAGGCCTGCACCACACCGAATCCGCGCATCGCCCCGCACGGCAGGTTGTTGGTGCGCACCGCATACCCGTCGACAGTCGCGTTGAGGCATTTGTACGGGCCTTGCGTGTGCGTGATCCCGTTGATCAACACTGCCGACGAGGTCGATGCGTACGCGCCACCGTCGAACACCATGCGAGCCTCGATGCGTTGGATCACGCCGTCGCGGGTCGCGTGATGACGCATCCAGATCGAGGCCGGGTGACGATGGACGTGGCCGAGGAAGCTCTCCTGGCGCGAGTACGCCATGCGTACCGGGCGGCTGGTCGTCAGTGCCAGCAGGCACGCGTGCACTTGCAGGCTGATGTCCTCGCGAGCGCCGAACGCGCCGCCGACGCCGCCCAGCGTCAGCCTGACCTTGCCGGGGTCCAGGGCGAGGCACGCCGCGATCTGGGCGCGGTCCTCGTGCAGCCATTGGGTGGCGACGAAGAGCTCGATGCCTTCGCCGCCGGGATCGGGCGTCGCGAGTGCGGCCTCGAGCCCGAGGAACGCCTGATCCTGCATCCCGATCTCGTACGTGCCCTCCACCACGATCTCGCCGACGAGCGACTGATCACCGCGGACGATCCGCTGATGGCGGATGACGTTGCCCGACGGATGGATCGGTGGGTGGCTGCCATCGATCGCGCTCTCGGGATCGGTCAACGGCGGCAACACCTCGTACTCGACCACGATTGCGGCCAACGCCCTCCTGCACGTTTCGGGATGGTCGGCTGCAACCGCAGCGATCGGCTCGCCGACGTAGCGGACGAACTCCGAGGCGAAAACGGGCTGGTCGCTGCTGATCAATCCATAGGTCGGCTTGCCCGGCACGTCGACGGCGGTGACGATCGCCGAGACACCGTCGATCCTCCATGCGGGTGTGACGTCGATGCGCACGATCCGGGCGTACGGATGTGGCGATCGAAGTGTCGCTCCCCACAGGAACCCATCGGCCGAGAGATCGCCGGAAAATGTGAACGAGCCCTGCACCTTGGCGATGCCATCGGGTCTGGCAGGGCTGTCGCCCAGTCGCCCACCGAGGCGCTCGCCGACGACGCCCTCACGAGTCGCGGTGCTCATTCGCGGTTCGCCCGCGAGACGGCGACACGCTGCACGGCCTCGATGATCCGGCCGTAGCCGGTGCACCGGCAGATGTTGCCCGAGAGCTCCTCACGGATCTCGGTGTCGGTCGGGTCGGGCGTTCGCTGCAGCAGTGCATGACTCGCCATGATCAGGCCCGGCGTGCAGAACCCGCACTGCACCGCGCCGCAGTCGACGAACGCCTGCTGAACGTCGGTCGGCGAGCCGATCGGAGCGATCCCTTCGATCGTCACGATCTGCTGGCCGGTCGCCGACGCCGCCATCACGAGGCAACTGCACACCAACTCGTCGTCGACCATCACGCTGCACGAGCCGCACTCGCCCTGCTCGCAGGCACCCTTCGAGCCGAGCATCCCCAGCCTCTCGCGCAGCACGTACAGCAGGCTCTCCCCGATCCAGGCGTCGCCGATCTCGTGCACCGCGCCATTCACGTGCAGCACGTAGTACTGGTTGTCAGCCATTCGGGAAGGCCCTCCGCAACAGCCGGCGGGCGAGCACCGCGATCGCATGACGTCGATACTCGGCCGTCGATCGATGATCGTCGATGGGCCGCGACGCTGCCGCTGCCAACCGGCCGAACTCGATCGCGTCTTCCGCCGTCATGGACCGGGTGGCGTTGTCGATGACCGTCGCGGCGAACGACTCCGCCTCAGCGCAACGGATGATGGTCGGCCCGACCGACCCGAGTGCGATTCGTACGCCGCCCGCGTCGTCGACGACCAAGCACGCCCCGGCGTTGGAGATCACCATGGCATTGCGGACACCCACCTTGGCGTAGCCCTGCCAGGCGGCGAAGACCGGGAGGGACACCGCCTCGATCAATTCTCCGGGCGAAAGGGCGGTGCGCTTCGGGCCGGTCATGAACTCGCTGAACGGCAGCGATCGGGCCCCGGTCGCCGAGACCAGGTGCACGGTCGCTTCGAGTGCTGCGAGCACTGGTAGGCCGTCGCCCGCCGGCGAACACGTGGCCACGTTTCCACCCAATGTCGCGGCATGGCGGATCTGCGGCGACCCGACCGTGCGCGCCGCCTGGCTGAGCGCTGGGACCCATCGCAGGAATGGTTCGCGCTCCAGTTCCGCGTAGGTGACGCCGGCGCCGATGCGCACCGTCGACGTCGTGACGTCGTGCGACCACGTGCGCAGTTCGGGTATCCGGCCGACTGCGATGACGTGGTCGGGGCGGCGGTGGCCACTGTTGATCTCGACCATCGCATCGGTTCCGCCGGCGAGCAGCATCGCGGTCGGCTCGGCGGCCAACGCGTCGAGCGCCTCGGCGAGAGTTGTCGAGATCAGCACGGTCATGAGCCGCCAAATCCTATCCCCAGGTCAATGTGGAGTGCGGGAAGGCACCCAGGTGGGCGCGCCACACTCCACCCGGGGCTTGCGGTCAGACGACCTCGATGTCGTGGATGTTGGGGTCCGGTGGTGGGAACTGCGGGGCCATGTCGCGCAGCGTTGCGAGGAGGATCTTGGCGACGGCGAGGTTGCGCACCCAGTTGTGATCGGCCGGCACGACATGCCACGGCGCGTACGACGTCGAGGTCTTCACGATCGAGTCCTCGTAGGCCTGATGGAACTTGGTCCACAACTTGCGATCGGCCAGATCGCCGGCGCGGAACTTCCAGCTCTTGGCCGGGTCGTCGAGGCGGTCCTGGAACCGCTTCGCCTGCTCCGCCTTCGAGACGTTGAGGAAGCACTTCACGATCCTGGTGCCCTCGTCGCTCAGCATCCGTTCGAACTCGTTGATGTGGCGGTAGCGCTTCTTCCACACGGACTCGGGGACCAGGTCCTTGACCCGCACGACCAGCACCTCTTCGTAGTGGCTGCGGTTGAACACCCCGATCTCTCCATCGCCGGGACACACAGCGTGCACCCGCCACAGGTAGTCCTGTGTCGTCTCGCGGCCGGCGGGCACCTTGAAGCTCGTGACCTGCACGCCCGCCGGGTTGAGGCCGGAGAAGATCGATCGCACGGTGCCGTCCTTGCCGGCGGCATCGCGCGCCTGCAGCACCAGCAGGAGGCTGCGCTTGCTCTCGGCGAACAGCCGTTGCTGCAACTCGTCGAGCTGCAGCTTCACGTCAGCGAGCTCGGCGATCGCGGTGTCCTTGTGCCATCCGAGGCGGTCGCCGGGATCACACTTCTTCAGCTGGAACGACTTCGGGCTCGATACCCGGAGGTCGGCGATGCGATCGGATGCCATGCCCCGAGACGGTACTTCAGTCGGTCGCGAACGGGCAGTGCCGGCAGCCGCTGTCGCAGCAATACCCACGGTCGGCGAGGAACGCGGCTGTGAACACAGTGAGTCCCGATGCCGGATCGAGGTAGCACGGTTCGCCGGCGGCGACTGCTGCGCCATGGCGCGACATGATGTCCGCGAACCGTGGGTGGCGGGGCGACAGGCGCCGCGGGTCGGGCTCGTCGAGGTACTCGTCGCGCAACTGCGGCACGATTCGCCACGGTATCTGCTTGGTTCGTGCAAGGACCGCGCGGCATGACTAAGGTGCCGACAGTCGGCGTGTGATGAAGGTCACATTCAGCGGTCACCGTTTCGACGTTCGAACTCACCGATGCAAGTTCACCGATACAGAGGGGGAAATGGTGCGAATCAGACAACGATCGGGCAAGACCGTCATCACCGCCGTGATACTGAGCCTCGGGCTCATCGCCGTGTCATGCGGCAAGAAGGACGGTGGTACGACCAACGTCACGACCGGCGCCACCGACGCTCCGGTGGTCTCCAGTGCCGATACCACTGCCTCGACACCGGCGTCCGACACGACGCCGGCTCCCACCGACACCACCCCCGTGACGACCCCCGCGGCAACCGTGACGCCCGGCGGGGAGCTCACCATCAGCGGTGAGGCCGAGGTCACCAACCCGTGGACACCCGCGGCCATGCAGTGCGACTCGTTCTGCCAGGAGCGGGCCCGTTCGTTCTTCGACCCGATCGCTGCGATCGGGGCCGACACCAAGGTCCACCCGTACCTCGCCGACTCGATCACTCCCAACGCCGATTCGACGCAGTGGACCATCAAGGTCCGCAGCGGCATCTCGTTCACCGACGGCACACCGGTCAACGCCGACGCTGTGATCGACAACATCCAGCGCAGCGGCACCTACATCCTCCTCGCAGCCCAGCTCGTCGATGTCGCCAAGGTGCCGAGCGCCGCGGACCCGACCAAGATGGAGCTGAAGATCGAGAAGCTCGACGACATGTCGTTCACGATCTTCACCGGTAAGGATGGCGACCCGGCACAGCCACTTCCGTGGCCGGGCTTCGACTACTACCTGACCGGCCAACTCGGTCTCATCGCCTCGCCGGCATGGCTCGCCGCGGTCGACGCCGATCCGACGAAGGCCAGCCAGCCGATCGGATCGGGCCCGTTCATCGCGCAGAGCTTCGCGCCGCACGACTCGATGGTCGTCACCAAGAACCCCAACTACTGGCAGAAGGACGCCAACGGCGTGCAGTTGCCCTACCTCGACAAGATCACGTTCAAGGTCATCGAGGACGGCACGACGGCCGAGGGTGCACTGAAGAGCGGCGACATCGACGCTTTCGCCGACTCCGGCGGTTCGATCATCAAGGACGTCATCGACGACGGCGGGTTCACCGTCACCAAGCAGGACAAGTTCGCCGAGACCAACTACATCCTCGTCGACAACTCCAAGCCAGGTCCGTATTCCGATGTCCGCGTCCGCTGCGCATTGTCGAAGGCGATCGACCGGCAGGAACTGATCGACCTCACCGGCGGTGGACTGTCGACGCCCGCCAACGGGGTCTTCTCCCCCGGGCAGGAGGGCTACCTCGCGGACAATGGCTTCGACGTCGCCCAGGACATCGAGGGTGCAAAGGCCCTTATCGCCGACTACCAGAAGGACCATCCCGGTCCGATAGCGGTGACCTACGGGCACACCGCCGACAGGATCGGTGATCAGGTCGCCGAGCTGTTGAAGGGCTACTGGTCGCAGATCGGTGTCGACACCACCGTCGAGACCATCCCGCAGGACCAGTTCGTCAACAACGCCGTCTTCGGTAAGCCGAACTTCTTCATGTACGGCTGGCGGCAACACGCCGGTTTCAAGCTCGACGAGCAGAACTTCTGGTGGAACTCCAAGTCCTATGCCGACGACGGCGGCCTGTCGTTGAACTTCGACCACTTCAAGAACCCGATCGTCGACTCGAACCTCGCCATCGCCCGCTCGGACCCCGATCCCGCCAACCGCGAAGCGGCTGCCGAGGCCGTCAACCGGGAGATGGCCAAGCAGTGCTACCAGATCCCCCTCTCGGTCGCTCTGTGGGCCGTGATGTCGAAGCCGGAGTTGAAAGGCATCGGCGAAACTGTCATGCCGGACGGCACGAAGGCCCGTGACGGCGCCGGCTTCGGCGGGCAGTTCTGGGTCAACGCCCTTTGGCTCGACAAGAGCTAGGCATCATCAACGGGGGTGAGTCGGCAGTGCCGGCTCACCCCGGCGTTCCACCTGAATCCAAGTGACGAGGTTTGCGTGCGTTATTTCCTTCAGCGACTGTTGCAATTCGCCATCGTCTTCTTTCTGGTCACCTTCGGCGTGATGGTGTTCATGCGCATCGGCATGAACA
>JBDTYA010000325.1:0-7535 GCA_040005915.1 Ilumatobacteraceae bacterium | reverse complement strand
CGCCGACCATCGGTCGCTGCGCATCGCCGCCGAAAAATGGATGCGCCGCCCCGATAGGGCGGCGCATCCACGACAGTGGGGATTGTCAACTGGCGTCGACTGACGAATCATTCACACCAAGTGGCGGCGTCCCCGACCCGTGGCGGCGCGATAGACGAGCAGCGCGACGATTGCCCCGAGGATCGAACCGATGATGCCTGACGCCTGGAACGCGCCGTCGGTGGCATCGTGATGGGTCAGCACGTAGCCGAGGAAACCACCGATGAAGGAACCGACGACGCCGAGCAGGATCGTGCCGGCGACGGACATCGAGTCACGACCGGGAACGACTGCACGGGCGATGAACCCGGCGACCAGTCCGATCACCACGAGGTACAGAATGAAACCGATCATGCCAACTCTCCTTGTTCGAATCGAGCGACGGGGTGTCCCTGCGATTGTTGGCTGGATGTATCCGATCCACACGAGTGTCAAACCTTCTTCATCCGGGACAGTTCACCCGCTCGGCGCCCCCACCTCCCCTGAACCTGCTGCCTCGGGCTTCGGCGCTGCCGGGCTGCTGGGCGCCTCCGGAGCGACAAAGTTCGCTCGGCCCCCCGGGCTTCGGCGCTGTCGGGCTGCTGGGCGCCTCCGGAGCGACAAAGTTCGCCGGGACACGGGCGATCGGTGGTTGCGGGCAACCCGGCCGACGCTCGCTCGAATAGAGGGGTCGGGATCGTTGAGCAGGTTGTCGATGCTCCGTGGCGTCGTCGGTCGAGGGACACCTTTCAGCGGACTACTGACGCGGCTATGGGTCGTTCGTCGACGACGGAAGGCAATGGACCGAGCTCGACCAGTGACAACTGCAATCATCGCGTCGACTGTTCGAGCGAAGGAAACCCGACGAGTTGCGTCTCGTCGAATGGGCCACCGCTCCATCGGTAAGCAACCACAGGACCTCCACTGCCGGCGCTGTAGTCGACGCAAACGGTTGTCGCTGTGCAAATTGCAGTCGCGGGACTTCGCCAGTAGTGACCGAACGCCACCGGGACAGCCTCGGTGTAGGGCTGGTGGACGCCGGCGTCGAGGGGTGTCTCCGGAACCGGCGAGAGAACTCCGCCGTCAGGGCCGTTTGTCCCCTCGAGGAGCTCTGCTACTTGACGCAATGTGGTCGCGTTCGGATCCCACCATCGCATGCGGGCCCGGCGTCTCACGTTGCCGTCCTTGTCGCAGTAATGGTGAGTGTCCGGCAGGTCGATCTCGGGCCCCTTGAGGATGACCTCGATCGCCTCGTATTGCGGCGATCCTTTCCGGCTGCCCTCGACGAGCGCCTGTCTTGTCAACGAGTGATCTGCGGCGAGCAGCGGCTTCAGGAGATCCATCGATCGTTGGTCCCAGCAGGCGTGAACGACTCGTAGGCCGGCGTCCAGTTCGATCCACAGCGGTAGGGATCGGAACCAGGCGATGTAGTCGTGGTGCAGAGGGGAGTCGCCGCCGACCTGCTGCAAGAACTCCTCGTGTTGGTGACGGTTCTTCTCGCCGCGTTCCCCGAGGTGCGTACGGAGGTGGTCGCCGGGCACCTCTGGATCGCGTGTGGCCCAGGCGATCGCGTTGAATTCGTGGTTGCCCAACACCATCCGGGCGCTGCCGGCCTCGACCATGGAACGAACAAGGTCGACTGTACGAACCTGTTGCGGGCCACGATCGATCAGGTCGCCGACGAAGATGGCCTGCCTCAGTGGGTGTGACCACAATCCCTGCTGTCTCGGATGGCTGGGTTGTGGGGACTCTGAGTAGCCAAGTTCACCCAGCAATCCGACCAGTTCGTCGGCGTGACCGTGGATGTCACCGATCACGTCGTACCCGGCGAACTGCCGATCCTGCATCGGGTTCACCTCGGCGCCCAGTCATCCCGAAGGAAGGCAGCGAACGACGTATTGGTCGTGGAGTCCAGCAGCGACCACCGATCGGCCACGAATGATGTTGCCTCGTCCGTGGTCATCGCGTCGTGTCGCACCAGCCACGCTCGCAGCACCAGTCCCGTGCGGCTCGCGCCCATGTGGCAGTGGACGACGACCTTGCGGCCTTCGGCCCGGAATGCGTCGATCGACTCGGCGGCATCCTCGACGGCAGCATGAAGCGCGCCATTCTGCCCCGCCGAATCGTCCACCAGGTACAGCTCTCGTCGCATGGGATGGTCGTGGAATCGATCGCCAACTCGACAGAGGGAGATCACCGCCCAGTCGGTCGGCACGTCCGCCGCGCCTTCGAGGTTGGCGGCGTAGACGCCGTCGACGATCTCTGTGGGGCCGACCGCTGCTGCCGGTCGTTCCTCCGGCTTTGCGCCGTTCCCGATCAGAGAAAGCGTCAGGTTCTGTAGATCGGCGAGCCGATAGCGGTGCTCACCGTCGGCGTGTTGAACCCTTCCGTTGATGTAGGTGGTCCATCGGCTGGGAATTCTCTGTATGCCATGGATCGCGCCGGCCAGGCCACCGGCGACTGCAGCGACCGTGTCGGTGTCGTGACCCAAATCGATGGCGCGCACGACTGCGCCCTCGAAGTTCGTCGCTCCGCGCACGGCCCACACCGCCTGTGCCAGGCACGTCCACACCGTGCCGTTCGACAGGTCGCTGTCGCTCGGCTTCCATGTCGGCGACAGCATCTCGCGAAACCGAAACTGATCGTCGGGCAGACCAGTGAGGACGCTAGGGAGAACATCCAGAGCTCTGTCGCCATTCAGTTCTGCGTGGATCATGGCGTGGTAGATCGCTGTGCCCCACCCTGCGGCGGGATCGCCGTGGGTGAGAGCGGACAGTCGATGCGCCGCTTCCATCGATTCCTCGAGAGTGCCACGTGAGAAGAACACGGCCGATGCAGCGGACCGCATCAGCGACCCATTTCCGGCAGCGCCTCGAGGGGTGCGCTCGAAGTGGTCGGCCGCCGCGGTCTCCCATGGCAATCCCGACCCCAACACGGCCCGGGTCTGATTACCGACGTCGGCAGCTCTAGAGGCCCAGATCTGGAACCGCTGGAACATGTCCGCCTCGTCGATTCCGTGGTGGGCAAGGAGCGATTCCGCCTGGGCCAGCGCCATCTGTGTGTCGTCCGTGAACTCGCCGGGCTTCCACCCTCGCCCACCGATCATCTCGCCGATGTCACCGACGACGGGCTTGGGAAACCGATCGCTGTATTCCCCAGGTTCTCCGAACTCGAACGGTGCGCCAAGTGCGTCGCCCACCGCCGAGCCGATGACGGCTCCCAATGCCTTGTTCCGAATCGCATACTTGTCCACGTCTGCCGCCTTCGCTTTTCTAGTCAATACGACCATAACAGTTGTTTGGGTCAAAATGACATAAACATGCTAGATTGTTGTCGTGACCAAGCCGAGCGAGGCTTCCAAGCCGTACGACCTCAATGACTATCCCCGGTTCGAGGTGACGGTAGACATCGCGCTCTTCAGTGTGATCGACCGAGCGCTGCACGTGCTGTTGGTTCAGCGTGGCGAGCAGACGGAGCGCAACAAGTGGGCGTTACCCGGCGGGTTCAAGAAGGCCGACGAGACGCTCGATCAAGCCGCAGCCCGCGAACTGGTCGAGGAAACCAACGTGACAGCGCCCCGACATCTGGCGCAGTTTCGTGCTTATGGTGACCCCGGAAGAGACCCGCGGGGAAACGTCGTCACGGTCGCCTACCTGGCGGCTGTGCCGACACCGGCGAAAGTGGTGGGTGGCAGCGACGCCAGGCATGCGGCTGTCGTGCCTGTGGCCGACGTTCTCACGGGCAAAAGAAAGCTGGCCTTCGATCACCGCCGAATCGTCACCGATGCTGTCGACCACATCGCCGGCCAACTCGAGGGATCCGACCTCGCGTTTGCGTTCCTGCACCCATCGTTCGCGCTGTCCGACCTCCGCGGGGTACATGAGGCGATCACGGGCAAGCAGCTCGACCCTGCCAACTTCCGACGTGACGTCCTGGGTGCCGACCCTCCTCTGCTGCGGGCGACCGGACGCCGTGCGAACTCGGGTGTCGGCGGCGGACGGCCCGCTGAACTGTTCACTCGAGTGAGCCGCTCCCGATGAGCGGCGGCGTGCTTGTTCAGGTCCAACGATGGCCTCACCGATCGTTCCGGCCCGCTACGTCGGGATAGTGGATGAAGCTTCAGATGCTCAACGCGTCGGCCAGGCCCGAGGCGCGGGCTACCGGTCTTGCGACGGCAGCACGGATCGCTGCCTCCGAGCCAACGACCACCAGCTGGTGCTCGGCGCGCGTCACTGCCGTGTAGAGCAACTCGCGGGTCAACACTCGCGATGTGGGTTCGGGGAGGCGCACGATCACGGTGCCGAACTGGGAGCCCTGGGCTTTGTGGATCGTCATTGCGTAGAGGGATTCGACGGCGGCCAATCTCGTCGGGCGGACCGACAGAAGTTCTCCTCGGCGATCGAACACTGCTCGCAGTCGACCGCCGCCTTCGTCGATCACGACGCCGGTATCGCCGTTGAACACTCCCAACGCGTAGTCATTTTCTGTCACCAGCAACGGTCGACCCACGTACCAGGCGCTGCCCCCGTAGCCGGGTATCGCGGCGCGCAGCCACCGCTCGATCTCCGTTCGCCACAGCGCTGCTCCGGCCGGGCCGCGGCGGTGGGCGCACAGAACCTGCACTGACCGCAGCGCGGCAAGTGCTTCGGCGCCGCGGCCGCCTTGCGCTGCCGTCACTACTTCCCGCGCAGCGGCGACAACGGCACTGCGAACGCCTGCCAACTCGGGCGTCTTGCTCGGGTTGATCGTCGGGTCGACCTCCAGCCATGTGACGTCGGTAGGCGACGAACGCAGAGCGTTGATCATCGCGTCGCCGTCGCCTGACTCGATGGCTTCGGCCACGGCGGCGATGCCGCCGCCATAACGGTGCACATGACGGAGCTCCACGATGCCTGGCAGCGGTGAACCGACGATGTCGCCCAACACGGCTCCGGCTTCGATCGACGTCAGCTGGTTCGGATCGCCGACCAACACGAGTCGGGCGGTCGGGCGCACAGCGGCGAGCAGCTTGGACATCATCGACAGGCCGACCATCGAGCTTTCGTCGACGATCACGACGTTGTGGGGCAACTGGTTGTCGGCATTGTGGCGGAATCGGCTCCTACTGCCTGGCTGCCATCCGAGCAATCGGTGCAGCGTCGATGCCGGCATCGCAACGAGGGCAGCGCGAATCGGCGGCGCGATGTCGAGGACCGCGGCTTCGGAGTGGACGGCTTCGCCGAGGCGAGCCGCGGCCTTGCCTGTCGGGGCTGCCAGCGCCACACGCGGCGGAGGCTGCCCGAGCGCGGCCGCCTGTTCGTGAAGGATGGCGACGATGCGCGCCACCGTTGTCGTCTTGCCTGTGCCAGGCCCGCCGGCGACGACCGAGAAGCGGCGCTCGACGGCTGTCGCTGCCGCCGCCCGCTGCTGCTGATCGGTGCTTGCGAGAGGGAAGAGTCGGTCGAGGCCGGCGGTCAGCGCAGCGGCATCGACCGCAGGCGTGTCGCCGCCGGCGCGCGCCAAGAGGTCGGCCACGATCGCCCGTTCGTGACGCCAATACCGGTCCAGGTACAAGCGCGATCCGAGCAGTCGCAGCGGGCGGTCGGCCGCACCATCGACACCGACCGCCGTGAGCGGACTCGCGGCCACGATCGCCGACCACGTCGTGGGATCAGGCCAGGTGAGTGCGGCGAGGTCGACCTCTGCCTCTTCATCGTCTGGAGCCACCGTCGTCGCCACCGTGGCGAGATCGACGTAGACGTGGCCCAGCCGCACTGCTCGAACCGCCAAGGCCACGGCCAATCGCACCGACTCGTCGGCGCCACCGGCGAGGCGGCTGAGGGCGAGGGCGGTCCGAACGTCAGCCGCGTTGAGCACGGTGGCGTCGGCCAGCGGCCGCAGCAGCCCATCGCCGACGGTCGAGCGTCGGCCGTCGTTCGCGGTCGTTGGGGCGACGACCGTCACGGTGCCCCTCGGTCGAGCACGTCGGACAGCGCGGTCACGAAGGTGTGCGGCGGGTGCCACGCGAAGACGCCGCACGGTTGACCGTCGACGACCGGAACGTCGGCGCCGGTCATCCCACGCAGGAAGAGATAGGCCACGCCACCCAGGTGCCGCGCGGGGTCGTAGTCGGCGAGCCGCCAGCGCAGGAAGCGGTGCAGCGCAACCGAGTACAGCGCCGCCTGCAATGGGTAGTTGGCGTCCTGCATCGCATCGACGAGACCGGCCGGTCGGTAGTGCCATGCCCGCGGTGGATCGCCGTACGGGGCGAGCATGTTGGTCTTGTAATCGACGACGATGTGGCGGTCGCCGATGCGGGCGACGAGGTCGATGCTGCCGGTGAGGAAACCTCGAATGCTGGTGGCGAGCAGTGGGTCGCCGAGCCGTTGGTGATAGCCGGCCAGTGGGTCGTCGTCGGGCAGTTCGGCGAAAACTGCGGCGATCGCGTCCATCGTCACCAGCGTCTGATCGGGGCGGTCGCCACCGGCGAGCGGCAGGTCGAAGCGCATCTCGTCGAGCCGGTCGGCGTGGCTCAGATCGCGGAGACGGCGACCATCCCATCCGAGCCCGAGGGGTGTCTCGATGGCCAATGCCAGACCGGCGACGAGGGTGTCGACGTGGCCTTCCAGAACGCGATTCACTCCACTGTCGGCGCACGCCCGAGCCAACTCGGCGGGCAGATCATCGGCGGCGAAATCCGTGCGCTCCAGCACGTTGTGGACGAGGGTGCCGACCCGGGCGCCGCCGGGGACACCGCCGAGCGGGAGCGTGACAGCGAGCGCATCGACGATCACGACAGCTGAGGAGGTGGCGGTGACACCGGGCTCGTCGACCTTGGCTGTCTCGTCGACCTCCACGACTTCGGATGAACCAGGCACGCCGGCGTCGTGCGCTGCCCGCGTCAAGCCGCTGTACGACGTGCGTACCCATCGCCGATCGAAGCTGCGATCGAATCGACTGACATCGAGCATGGCGGTTGCGTCGGTGTGGGGCTGGTATCGCTCGCCGGTCGTGCCCACTGCGTCCTCGGAGGCGATCGAACGCGCTGCAAGCTCCGCCGCGATCGTCGCCTCGTCGGGCTTGGCCGGCAGCGTTCGAGCGACGGCGCCGGTGGCCGGTGTGAGCCCGCACAGCACTCGTGCGAACGCGGCTTTGTCGGCGTCGTAGGCGGTCGCCCACCACACGACGACCTGATGCCGCGCTCGGGTGAGGGCGACGTACAGCAGACGCAGATCCTCGGCGTCTGCTTCGTCTCCCGCTCGCTCGACCTGGCGATCATGTTCGGGTCCCGTCGCGCCGACGCCGATGGCCCGCTTGCCACTGTCGTGGAAGACGGGGATTGCATCCTTGTCGACCCTCCGGGCATCCCACAGCGAGGGCAGCAACACGATCGGGAATTCGAGTCCTTTGGCGCCATGGACGGTGTGGATCGCGACGGCATCGGCGTCGCTCTCCAGGCGGCGGCGGGCACCCTCCTTTCCGGCATCGTCGGTGTCGGCCATCTGGTCGGAGAGCCAGCCGGCCAGGATCGCGATCGA
>JBDTYA010000324.1:0-29242 GCA_040005915.1 Ilumatobacteraceae bacterium | reverse complement strand
CGCATCGACGACGAGCGTCTCGACATGGTCACCATCACCTCGATCGACGTCGACTCGGAGATGAACCGGGCAATCGTGTACTTCGACTCGCTGTTGGGGGAGGATGGCGACGTCGAAATCCTGGCCGCGCTCGCCAGTCATCGGGTTCGGCTGCAGTCGTCGGTCGGTCGAGAGGTGCGCGCCAAGAAGACACCGATCCTGTCGTTCAGGCCCGACGAGACGATCCGTGCCGCCGAGCGCATCGAACGGGTCTTGCGCGACAAGGCCACCATGCCCGAGCGGCCACCCGAACCAGAGCCGCAGATCGACGAAACCGAGACTGATGTCGCGACGTAAGCCGCCGACCAGACACGGATTGGCGGTGGTCGACAAACCTGCGGGGGTCACCAGTCACGACGTCGTCGGAATGCTGCGCCGGCGGTTCGAGGAACGACAGGTCGGCCATTCCGGCACCCTCGATCCCGATGCGACGGGGGTGCTGCTGGTCGGTGTCGGCAAGGCGACACGACTGCTGCGGTTCCTGACGGCGCTCGGCAAGACCTACACCGCCGATGTCGTGCTGGGCACGTCGACGTCGACGCTCGATTCCAGCGGCGAGGTGACCGGCACGTTCGACATGTCGGCGGTGACAGCCGACAAGGCCCGAGCGCTCGTGGCCGAACATCTCACCGGTCCGATCATGCAGATCCCTCCGATGGTCAGCGCGTTGCACGTCGACGGCAAACGGCTGCACGAGCTGGCCCGCGAGGGGATCGAGGTCGAGCGCCAACCGCGACCCGTGACGGTCTACGCCTTCGACGTGCAGGGGGAGGTCACCGCCGAGAGCGGGGTGCCCGTCCTGCGGATCGAGGTCCGCTGCTCCGCGGGCACGTATATCCGCACGCTCGCCGATGATCTCGGGCATCTGCTCGGCGGCGGCGCGCATCTCCGCAACCTCCGGCGCACGGCCGTCGGCAGCTTCACCGACAGCGAGGCTCGTCCACCCGACGGGTGCGGGTTGATCACCCCCGCCGCGGCACTCCGCGACTACGCGTTCGCCACGGTCGATGATTCCGCTGCCGACATGGTTCGCCACGGTCGGGTGCTCGATCGGTTCGACGGCGAAGGCCCGTGGGCGGTCGTCGACCAAGCGGGTTCGCTGCTGGCCGTGTACGAGTTGTTCGGCGACAAGGCCAAGCCGGCGGTCGTAATCGCTGAGTGACTTCCTTGTTCACCCGCAGCGGGGATAGCGTCGGAATTCGTGCAGGTCGTCACCAACCTCGAGTCATCACCATGGCCCGGCGAGCGCACGGTGCTGACGATCGGAGCGTACGACGGTGTGCACCGCGGTCACCAGGCCATCATCGAGGAAGTCCGCCGACTGGCATCCGATACCGGTGCCCGGTCCGCGGTGATGACGTTCGATCGGCACCCCGCATCGGTGGTTCGTCCCGAGTCGGCGCCCAAGCTCCTGACGGATCTCGATCAGAAGCTGGAGCTGCTCGCGGCGACCGGTCTCGATGCGACCATCGTCGTGCATTTCGACGAAGCCCAATCGCGTGAAGACCCGGCACACTTCGTGCGGCGGGCACTGATCGACTGCCTCGATACGTCCATCGTCGTCGTCGGCGAGGACTTCCACTTCGGACGTGGCCGCGAAGGAAACGTCGAGATGTTGCGCAAGCTCGGCGTCGAAGGCCGCTTCGAAGTGCACCCGCTCGATCTCGTGCCGCGCGCCGACGGCGTCGACGAGTCGATCAGTTCCACGGCGATCCGCCGGGCGCTCGCCGGCGGCCAGGTAGAGCTCGCCGCCGAGCTGTTAGGACGTCCCTTCGAGGCCCGCGGCGTCGTCGTCGTCGGCGATCAGCGCGGCCGCCTCCTGGGCTTCCCCACTGCCAATGTCGAGGTCCCCAACGCGGTGTGCGTCCCTGCTGACGGCGTGTATGCCGGTTGGTACGAACGCACCAACGGCGAGGTGCACCAATGCGCGCTCAACCTCGGCCGCCGCCCGACGTTCTACGAGCACGCCGACCACTCGCTGCTCGAGGCGCACCTGCTCGACTTCGACGGCGACCTCTACGGCGAGCGCGCCGAAGTGCGGTTCACCCACTTCCTGCGCAGCGAGCGCAAGTTCGACGGGATCGACTCGCTGATCACCCAGTTGAAACACGACGTCGAACACGCCCGCAGCGTTCTCGACGACTGATACGCGTCGCTGAGAACCGTTTACTTGGAGGGCCAGATGACCTTGCCGGCGGAGTCGTACAGGCCGGCCACCAACTTGTCGTTGAGGATGGTGCTGATGTCGGGGACCTGGCCGTCGAACAGGCCGATGCCGGCATACGTGGTGACCTCGTTCTTCAACAGCGCTTCATCGGGCACGCCGATCGGCAGGGTGCTGGCCTTCGAGTTCAGGATCAAACCGGTCTCGACTCCCCACCGGGCGGTCTCGCCCTCGGGCGTCAGGGAGTTGGCATTGCCACTGGCGTTGAGCATGTCGACGGCGATCGCCGCGGCACCGGTCGGGTCGGCCAGGGCATCGGCCAGGCCCTCCATCGCGGCGCGCATGAAGTCTGCGGTGGCTGCCGGGAAATCCTCGAGGAACGTCGAGTTTGTGTACAGCACACCGAAGCTGCCGGGGATGTCGTAGTCGGCCGGGTCGTACAACTTGAACGGGATCCCTGCAGCCTTCAGCTGCAACGGCTCGTTGCTCTTGAAGCCGGGGAACCCGATGATCCCCGGGATGGCGATCTGCAGCTTCGGGTCGTAACCGTCGAGCAGGGTCGTCTGGTAATCGGTGCCTTCAGCGAGGCCGGCCTTCTTCAACATCGCTGCGACCGACGGGGTGATGGCGCCCTTGACGCCGATGGTCTTGCCCCTGAGATCGCTGAGCTCGGTGCTCTGCCCGTCCTTGACGATCAGCGCGTCGATCCCGGTGCGGCCTTCGACGGCGAGCGCCACGAAGCCGGCGTCGTTGCGACCGGCGTAGTCGACGACTTCGCTGAACGATCCACCCGACGAGAACTGGGCCTCGTCGGCGGCGATCAACGGATAGTTGTCGGTCGAGAAGCTGGACTTGATGTTGACATCGAGGCACATCGCGTCGAAGTAGCCCTTCTTCTTGGCGACGAGGATGTCGACGATCGATGCCGTCGCGGCGAAGTCGAAGCTGGAGAGGTAGTTGATGGTGCCGGCCGCCTTGTTTGCGGCACAACGGTCGGCCGGGAACGGCTTGCCCGATTCCACAGGGGCGATCGCCGGGATCGTCTCGGGTGGGGCGGTCGTACCCGGTGGCGCCGAGGAGGTGGTCTCGACGGCGGCGGAGCTGATTGGTGCGGTGCTGTCGGCGGACGACACTGCGGGGACGGAGGACGTCGCCGGTGAGGCGGTGCCGTCACTACCGCAGGCCGCGAGCATGGCCAACGGGATCAACGGTGAGAGTGCAGCGCGGCGAAACGACATGTGCCTGTCCTTTCCAATGAGGGATCGGGTTGTTGCCAGTGCACACCGGGCAACCGTCGCGTTGCGAGAAACTCGCGGAGCGCCCCTTCGGTCATGCGTGAGGGGAGCCTATCGCGAGCACCTTCACGGGGCTGTTGCCGAAATTGCGTCGAACATGGCCAGCACGTTGTCGGCGCCGACCCCGACGCGGTGCCCGGTGCGCGAGATGAAACCCAGTTGGATGCCCGCTGCCGGCTCGGTTGCTGCGAAGAACTGCTCGTGCCCGTCCTCGTCGACCAACACCTCGGTCAGCAAAGCGGTGCCGATGTCGGCGAGGCTGACACGGGCAAACCCGGCGTTGAGGACCTCGATCGCGACATGCTGCACGCCTTGACCGTGCCGGCCGAGGTAGGCGGCAACACTGGGCGAGGCCTGTGGCCCGACCAGCACCAACGTCACCCCACCTGCGGCAAGTGTGCAGATGCCCGGCCGAGCAGCGCCCGCCATCGCGACCTCGCGAAAGCCGAAGCGCGCCTGCAGCGTTGTGCTGGCGAGATCGAAATCGTCGACAGCGACGACGAGGTGGTCGATGCGCGTCGCGACCGTGTCGAGTGCTGAGCGAACCTCGCCCGTGGTCGCCGGTTTCTCCGGCGCGGCGTCGGGCCGGTGGCCGGCGACCTCGATGCGGTGGGTCTCGGTGAGCAGAACGCGAAACAACTGCTCGGCGAAATCGGGGTCGATGCCCGCCTCGATGGCCTGCTGCCGGCGGGTCACGACAACGTCACGCACGCGGGCCGGTTGGATGACCGGTGTGTCGGAGCCTTCCTTCACGGCGGCGACCTCGCGGCACACGGCGAGACGTTCGGCGACGATCGCGATCAGTGCGCCGTCCAGCTGATCGATTCGGGAGCGGAGGTCGTTGAGATCGGCCACTTCAGCACCGTACCCGGTCAGTTCTGCTGAGCACGCTGCGACACGTGCCACCCCATCACCGCGCGCTGCAGGACGTTGAGGAGGATGAGGCTGACGGTTCCGAGGATGGCCATCGCGAAGATCGTCGCCCACAACCGATCACCCTGGTTGCCGGCGCTGGCGCGCGCTCCGATCTCACCCAGACCGCCGGCACCGCCCTCCGCGAGATAGGCGACGACCAACGCCAGGCCGGTGTTGTACTTCGCCGCCGTGAACAACGATGGCAGCGCGGACGGGAGCCGAAGATGCCACAGCACCTCCCACCGCGACGCGTCGACCGATGCCAGCAGCTCGCGGCTGGACGAGTCGGCCCCGCGCATGCCGTCGGTCGCGGCAAATGCAAACGCCGGCAGCGACACCAGCGCGACGATCAGCACGACCGGCTTGTCGGAGAAGATGCCGAGGCCGACCTTCACCGAAGCGATGTACGCGGCGAAAGGGGTGACGGCGATCAGCGTCAGGATCGGCTGTGTCGCGTACTCGATGAATCGCGACGACGCCATCGCCGCACCGATCACGAGGGCGACGACTATCGCGATGGCGAAGCCGAGCGCGGCGTGTCGCAAGGTCAGCATCCCGGCCCTGAAGTAGTCGTCGGGGAACTTGCCGAGGTACCGGATGATGCGGCTCGGGGAGGCGAGCACGAACGGCTTGATGCCGAACGCCCTCACGAGCAGCTCCCACGCGCCGAAGAATGCGGCGAGCCCGATGACGGGCGCCAGGAGGCGGCTGCCGCGATTCACGACTTCGCCCCGTGCATCAACGCGTGACGCACCTCGGCGCACAGTTCGACGAATCGCGCCTCGTCGTCGACGTCGTCGGCGCGCGGCCGTGGAAGATCGATCGTGATGTCGGCGGTGATGCGTGCCGGCCGCGGCGACGACACGAGAACACGATCGCTCAGTGCGACGGCCTCACTGATCGAGTGGGTGACGAACAAGGTGGTCACGCCACGGCCCTCGACGAGTTGGTTCAGCAGCCCGCGCATCTCGGCACGGGTGATCTCGTCGAGCGCGGCGAGCGGCTCGTCCATGGCCAGCAACGGCGCACCGAGCGCGAGAGCGCGCACCAAGGCCACACGCTGTTGCATGCCACCCGACAGTTGATGCGGCCGCGCATCCAGGAACGAGCCGAGCCCGACGCGCTCCAACAGGTGGAGGGGGTCGGTGGTCGTGGCGCCGTTGGCGTTGCTGTTGACGTCGAGCAGCAGCCTTGCGTTGGCCCGAACGGTCCTCCACGGCAGCAGCCCAGGATGTTGCGGCACCATCGCCACCTTCTTGTGACGTCTTGCCGAGGCTGCCGGCTCACCGTTCACCAGGACCTCGCCGGCGGTCGCCGGTTCGAGTCCGGCCACAACGCGCAGCAGCGTGGACTTGCCGCAGCCCGATGGTCCGATGACGCTGACGAACGACCCTTCCTCGATCTCGAGGTCGATGCCGGCGATGGTCTCGAGGGTTCCGAACGACTTGCGCAGGCCTCGAAGCGAGACGGCGCTGGTCATGACGGTCGGTTCATGGTTGCAGTGGATCCAGCAGTCGCTCGACGTGCCTGGCCGGTCCGGTGAACATGGGCGAGAGTGTACGGGCGCAGGCAAAGGCATTCCCGCTGTTTGTCACTGGTACGGGTGTCTGGGGCGGTAGCATGGTCAGGTCCGCTGGGGCTCAACCTCCGGTGTGATGCGTGCTGATTCCTCCGAATCGGGACGCGACCTCCAACCCAAGGAAGGCATCGACATGTCCAAGCAGGACACGATCAACGCGCACAAAGTGCACGACAGCGACACCGGTTCACCGGAGGTGCAGATAGCACTGCTCACTTCGCGGATCAACCAGCTCACCGAGCATCTGAAGGGTCACAAGAAGGACCACCACAGCCGTCGCGGTCTGCTGATGCTCGTGGGCCGTCGTCGCCGAATGCTCGACTACGCTCGCAACATCGACATCGAGCGCTATCGCCAGATCGTTCAGAAGAACGGTTTGCGTCGCTAGTCGCACAGTAATCTTGGGCCGGGCCACATGGCTCGGCCCTTGTCACATCAGGCCGAGGAGGCCTGAGTCAAGCAATGGCCCGTCATCGGGCCGCTACACCAGGGGCCGTCGGCCCCGATCAAACAGAGCAGCAACCAACAAGTCGGTTGTCAGTCGAGAGCCCCGCACACCGCGGCGGGGTTGCCGACTGGGAACCGGCCGGCTGCTCCTTCACACGGTGCACCACAGCGTGCGCCGCCAACTGAAAGGAGCTCGCAATGGCAGAAGCCATTCGAGTGTCAGGCCCAGTTTCGGGTACTGACAAGAACCTGTCCTTCGAGACAGGCAGATTTGCCCAACAGAGCCAGGGCGCGGTGCTTGCCAGCATCGGTCGCACCACGGTCCTGGCCACCGCCAACGCCGCGAAAGACGTTCGCCCGGGAACGGATTTCTTCCCGCTGACGATCGACGTCGAAGAGCGTTCGTACGCCGCCGGCAAGATTCCCGGTTCGTTCTTCCGTCGTGAAGGCCGTCCCACCGAGGATGCGATCCTGACCTGTCGCCTCACCGACCGCCCGCTGCGCCCGGCGTTCCCCGCCGGCTTCCGCAACGAGACCCAGGTCGTGTTGACCGTGATGGGTGCCGACATGGCCAACCCGCACGACGTGCTCAGCATCAACGCCGCCTCGGCGTCGCTGATGATCTCGGGAATCCCGTTCGACGGTCCGATCGGTGCCGTGCGCATCGCCCACAGCCAGACCGGCGAGTGGATCCCTCACCCCACGTACGAAGAGGGCGAAGCCAGCACGTTCGAGCTCGTCGTGGCCGGGCGTCAGCTCGACAACGGCGAGGTGGCCATCATGATGGTCGAGGCCGGCGGTACAGCCAAGAGCATGGAGTACTACGCAGCCGGTGCCCCGAAGGTCGACGAGAAGGTTCTCGCCGGCGGCCTCGAGGCATGCAAGGTGTGGATCAAGGAGTCGATCGCGCTGCAACGTCAGTTGGTCGCCTCTGTCATCGCCACCAAGGGCCCCATCGTCGCAATGACGTACACGCCCCAGCTCGACTACGGCCAGGACGTGTTCGACGCCGTTGCAGGCATCGCCGCCGATGGAGTTGCCAAGGCTGTCACCATCAGCGCGAAGGCCGATCGCAACGCGGCGACCGACGCCGCTGCGTCCGAAGCCATCGAGAAGCTGTGCGGCGAAGGCGCCGCCTTCGAAGGCCGCGAGCGCGAAGTGAAAGAGGCTGTTCGCAGCTTGACCAAGAAGGCCGTCCGCAAGCGGATCGTCGACGACGGTCTGCGCATCGACGGTCGTGGTCCTCGTGACCTGCGTCCGCTCAGCAGCGAGGTCACCGTGCTCCCGACGGCGCATGGCAGCGGCCTGTTCCAGCGTGGTGAGACCCAGGTGATGAACGTCGTCACCATGGCCATGCCGCGCATGAACCAGCTGATGGACACGCTCAGCCCGGAGACGCACAAGTACTTCCTGTTCCACTACAACATGGCTCCGTGGGCCAACGGCGAGACCGGCCGTGTCGGTTCGCCGAAGCGCCGCGAGATCGGTCACGGTGCGCTCGCCGCCCGTGCGCTGATTCCGGTACTGCCCAGCCAGGACGAGTTCAGCTACACGCTGCGCCTCGTGGCCGAAGTCCTGGCATCCAACGGCTCGACGTCGATGGCCTCGGTCTGCTCCGGTTCGCTGGCGCTGATGGATGCCGGTGTGCCGATCAAGGCCGCCGTCGCCGGCATCGCCATGGGCCTCGTGTTTGCCGAAGGCAAGTACACGACCCTCACCGACATCCTTGGTGCCGAGGACGCATTCGGCGACATGGACTTCAAGGTGGCCGGCACGTCCGAGTTCATCACGGCCCTGCAGCTCGACACCAAGATCGAAGGCATTCCCGCCGATGTTCTGGCCGCCGCGCTCGATCAGGCCAAGGAAGCCCGGACCGACATCCTCGCCAACATGAACGCTTGCATCAGTGAGCCTCGTGCCGAGGTTGCCGCGACCGCACCGAAGATCATCTCCATCACCATCCCGATGGACAAGATCGGTGAGGTCATCGGGCCGAAGGGCAAGGTCATCAACACGATCCAGCAAGAGACCGGCGCCGACATCGCAGTCGACGACGATGGCTCGGTCGGCATCGTCACCATCGGTGCCGTCGAGGCATCGAAGATGGAAGAAGCCAAGGCTCGAATCCTCGCCATCGTCGACCCGCCGAAGGCCGACGTCGGTGCGACCTACATGGGCCGCGTCGTCAACGTCACCAAGTTCGGTGCCTTCGTCAACATCCTGCCGGGCCGCGACGGCCTGGTGCACATCTCCAAGCTCGGTAAGGGCAAGCGCATCAACAACGTCGAAGATGTGTTGACGCTCGGTCAGGAGATCGAAGTGATCGTCGAGGAGATCGACGAGAAGGGCAAGGTCAGCCTGACCCCCGGCGCTTCGTGGAACCCGTTCCCCAACGGTGACGGTGGCTCCTCCGCTCCTTCGTCCTCGGGCGGTTCCTCGTCGGGCTCTCGTTCCGGTTCCGGTTCCGGCTCTGGTTCGGGTTCGTCGTCTGATTCGGCTGATTCGGCGGAGCCCGCCGGCGATCGTCCGGTCGCCGTCAGCTTCGACGATGCGTTCGACGCCGAGCTCGCCGGCGAGCTCGGCGATCTCGGTCCGGGTGGCGAAGCCGGTGGCGGCGCTGCCGATCGCGGTGCTGATCGAGGTGATCGCGGCCCGCGCCGCGATGACCGCGGTGGCGCTCGCAACCGTGGCCCGCGGCGGCATCGCTGATTGCAGTCAGTTCTTGACTGACCTTCGGATCACTCAACTCGATTCCGGCCTCACGGTGGCCACCGAACACGTGCCTGGCGCGTTGTCGGTGGCCACCGGGGTCTGGGTCGGCGTCGGCTCGCGCGACGAACCGCCAGAGCTCAGCGGTGTCAGCCACTTCCTCGAGCACCTGCTCTTCAAGGGCACACCGACCCGTACCTCGCAGGAGATCTCGCGATCGGTCGATCGCGTCGGTGGTGATTTCAACGCTTTCACCGCCAAGGAGTACACCGCTTACTACTGCCGCTTGCCGGCACGGCACGCCGAGTTCTGCGTCGACCTGTTGGGAGATGTGCTGATCCGTCCGGCGCTGCGCGAGACCGACGTCGACAGTGAACGGCTGGTCATCCTCGAGGAGCTTGCGATGGACGACGACTCGCCCGACGACGTCGCCCATCGGATGTTTGCTGCGCAGCTCTTCGCCGAGCACCCACTTGGGCGCGAGACGGCAGGGGACCGCGACACCGTGCAGGCGATCAACGCCGGCGACGTGCGCCGCTTCTTCGAGTCGCACTACCACGCCGGTTCGATGGTCGTCACGCTTGCCGGGCCGATCGATCACGACGTGGCGCTGCAGTTGATCTCGTCGGCCTTCGCCGGCGTGCGTCCGAGCGGTGAGATGGTCTCGCGCACACCGCCGCTGTCGAGGGGCGGCGACGATACGGTCGACGACGACACCGAGCAGGTGCACATCGTGATGGGCAGCAGGTCGCTGGCCCGCGGCGACGACGACCGCGAAGCCCTCGATGTGGTCAACCACGTGTTCGGCGGCGGCTTGTCGAGCCGGCTGTTCGAGGAGATTCGCGAGCGACGTGGCCTGGCCTACTCGGTGTATTCAGGCGTCTCCGCGTACACCGACGCCGGCGCGTTCCAGATGTACGCCGGCACGCAACCCGAGCACGGTCCGGAAGTCGTCGGCCTGATGCGTTCCGAGCTCGACCGACTGGTCCGCGAGGGCGTGACCGACGACGAGCTCGATGTCGCTGTCGGGTACCTGACGGGCGCGTTCGAGCTCGGCCTCGAAGACACCGGGGCACGCATGGCGCGCAACGGCGGCCAGCTGATCACCACCGGTACGATCCGCCCGATCGACGAGCAGGTCGCCCGTTGGGCGGCCGTCGATCAGGCTGCGGTCAAGCGCACGATCGACCGTGTCTTCACCGAACCCCCCATCACCGTCACCGTAGGCCCCACTCCATAACCCAACCGATCTCTCATCGCGGGGCTTGGCTGCTCGGGTGCGACTACGGTCGGCGGGTATGGCGCAGATCAAAGTCGGAGTAGTCGGTGCAGCTGGTCGTATGGGACGTGCGGTGTGCACCGCGGTGGAGATCGACGACGACCTGCAACTGGTCGCCGCCATCGCGCCGAAGTTTGCCGGCGAGACCCATCACGGCGTCACGATCACCGACGATCTGCAGTCGCTCGCGGATGCCGGATGCGAGGTGGTGGTCGACTTCACCAATGCCGACGCTGCCCGGGTGACGGTGCCGTGGCTCGCCGCGCACGGCATGCACGCGGTCGTCGGCACGACAGGGTTCAGCGACGCCGACCTCGACGGTTTTGGCGCGGCGTTCAGCGACAGCAACTGCGCGGTCATCTCCAACTTCGCGATCAGCGCCGTGTTGATGATGCGCTTCGCCGAGATGGCGGCGCCGTACTTCGACAGCGCCGAGATCATCGAGCTGCATCACGAGGGCAAGATCGACGCCCCTTCGGGTACGGCGATTCGTACCGCACAACGGATGGCTGCGTCGTCGAAGCACTGGACGCCGGATCACACGCAGCACGAGGCGTACCCAGGCTCGCGTGGCGGCGAAGGCCCGGCTGGTATCCGTGTGCACAGCCTGCGGATACGAGGTGTCGTCGCCCACCAAGAGGTCATTCTTGGTGCCTATGGCCAGACATTGACCATCCGGCAGGACAGTTACGACAACATCAGCTACATGCCTGGCGTCGTCCTGGCCTGCAAGCACATCGCCGAGCATCCCGGCCTGACTCTCGGGTTGGATTCGATGTTGGGTCTCTGACCGACAAGGGTGTGCTTCGCTAGCCGCGGCCCTTGCGGAAGTTGGCCAGGTTGCTGATGATCACCACCGCGATCGACACGATGATGATCGGATACTGCCAGCGCTGCAGGAAGTCGGTGACCGACTTGACCTCTGAGTCGAACTGCTTGGCCAACCACCACAACAACGCCAAACGACCGGCAATGCCGGCGAGCAGCAGCGGCACGACCCGTCGCCAACGGGTCTTGACGGTGCCACTGAGGACGAACACGATGTTGCTGCCGACGAAGATCGGGATCAGGACCCACTCGGCGACCCGGTACTGCTGTTCGAACCGGTCGACCGCTTCGGTCGACATTCCGAGGAACCGGGTGAACCATCGCAGCGCCTGATCTCCGTAGGCCCTGCCGAGGAAGTGACAGACCATCGCGGCGATGGTGAGACGGATGGTTGCGATGACCGCGTAGGACCAGGGCGAGATTCCCGCACCCACCACCAGAACGAGGTATCGGTTGCGCGACGACAAGGCGATCAGCTGTGCCGGGTGGCTGGTCACCCAGCGGGCGAAGACGACGTTCGCGATGTTGGTGCACACCACCAAACCCACGAAGGCGACGATGAGGAATGGACCGTAGGCCGGTCGCTCGTGCGGCTCGATCACTTCGTCTGCCGCAGTCGTATTCACGTGGCCCCACCTTAAACCACCGCCCTGGTGTTGGACTACCGTGTCGCTCGCGGCTTCAGCCGCCAAGACGTGAACAACCGGAGACAACCACTCATGAAGACATCTCGACTGATCGGTGGCCTCTGTGCCGCTGCGCTGCTCGCCACGGCATGTGGCAGCGATTCCAAGACACCCGCGGCCGGAACCTCGACCGGTACTACCGACTGCAAGCCGGTGAAGGCCGGCGTGCTCAGCGTGGTCACCAGCCTGCCTGGGCCAAATTTCTGGGGCACGACGAAGGCAGAGGTCGACCCTGACGCGATCAAGAGCGGCATCGAGTACGACTTGGCCAACAAGATCGCCGGCGCGTGCGGCCTGAAGATGGAGTTCCGCAACGAGAACTTCGATGCGGTCGTTGCCGGGCAGATCGATCCGAAGAGCTACGACATCACGCTGGCGCAGGTGACGATCACCGATGACCGCGCCAAGGTCGTCGACTTCTCCGTTCCTTACTTCAAGGCCGATCAGGGCCTGCTGGTCACGAAGGGCACGTCTGTGAAGAGCTGGGACGACGTCAAGAAGTTGACGATCGGCGTACAGGCCTCGACAACGGGCGAGTACGACGTGACGTCCGGCGAGGTGCCGGGGTGGAAGCTCGATGGCGTCAAGTCGTTCCCCGATCTCGCGTCCGCCTACGCGGCACTGTCGGCCGGCACAGTCGATGGCGTCCTGATGGACACGCCGATCAACCTCGGCCAGGCCGCGCAGTCGAGTGGCAAGCAAGAGGTCGTCGCCCAGTTCAAGACCGGCGAGGCATACGGAGCGATCTTCGGCAAGGGTGACGGCAAGAAGGCGATCTTCGATCCGATCATCCAGGGCCTGATCGACGATGGCTCGGTGAACGCGCTGATCGCCAAGTACCTCGGAGGCGACCCGACGACGGTCCCGTTCGTCGACGTACCTACTTCCTGAGCCTTCCTTGGACGAACTGATAGCCCCCGGTTCGCCCGCCCTCCGGCGGGTGGGCCGGGTCCTGACGTATCGGAAGGCGGCCACACTCGCCCTGTTGTTCCCACCGGCCGGCGTACCGTCCATGGTCCATTCGATACGGGCGGCCCGGCTGGCGAAGAACGGTGAGGTCGAGTCAGCGCGGCGCGAGGGTGAGCGAGCGCGCGATTGGGCGTGGTATGCGGTCGGCATCGGTATGTCGGTGTACATCGTCGCCTTCGTTGCCTGGTTGCTCCTGACCAACCAGCACGCCGTGTCCCAGGTGTTCTTCGGCTGGGCGACCGTCACCGATGGCGGCGCGTGGCGTTCGTTGCTGAAGGGCTTCTGGATCAACGTCCAGGTGTTCTTGATCGCCGAGATCATCGTCTTGGTCTGGGCGCTGGTGATCGCTGTGATGCGTCTCCTGCCGGGCCCGGCGTGTAGGCCGGTGCGGGCCCTCGTCACCGTCTACGTCGACGTGTTCCGAGGAATTCCGGCGCTGTTGGTGATCCTCATCGTGGGACTCGGCCTGCCCCAATCGCACGTGCCGATCATCGGCAAGTTGTCCGACATGGACTACGCCATCCTGGCTCTCAGCCTGACGTATGGGGCCTATGTGTCGGAGGTGTACCGCGCCGGTATCGAATCGGTGCACTGGAGCCAGACCGCCGCGGCACGATCCCTTGGGTTGTCGTACTCGCAGACGATGCGTCACGTCGTCGTGCCGCAGGCCGTGCGCAGGGTCATCCCGCCGTTGCTCAACGACTTCATCGGCCTGCAGAAGGACACAGCATTGATCAATGCCCTCGGCGTGCTCGACGTCGTCAGCCGCGCCAGGTTCGTCAACAACTCCCGAGGCACGCTCGCCGCGTACTCGATGTCTGCTCTGCTGTTCCTGCTCGTCACCATCCCATTCACCCGCTGGCTCGACGGCTTGATCCGGCGCCAGCAGGCCAAGACTCTGGCAGGGCGGTCCTAGATGGCGTTCCTCGAACTCCGTGAAGTGCACAAGACGTTCGGCACCAACCCCGTCTTGCGCGGAATCAATCTCGATGTCGATCTGCACCAAGTGGTGTGCTTGATCGGCGCATCCGGCAGCGGCAAGTCGACCATGCTGCGATGTATCAACCAACTGGAGACGGTCGACAGCGGCGAGATCCGGCTCGGTGGCGACCGGGTCAGCGGTCGCGGCATCGACGTCGACGCCTTGCGCCGCGAAGTCGGCATCGTCTTCCAGAGCTTCAACCTGTTCCCGCACATGACCGTGCTGCAGAACATCACCCTGGCACCGGTGAAGGTCCTCGGGTACAGCAAGGCGTTGGCCGAGGAACGGGGGATCGCGCTGCTCAAGCGGATCGGGCTCGACGACAAGGCCAAGGAATATCCCGATCGGCTGTCGGGCGGGCAGCAACAACGTGTGGCCATCGTCCGCGCCCTGGCGATGGAGCCGCGGCTGATGTTGCTCGACGAGATCACCTCGGCCCTCGACCCGGAACTCGTCGGCGAGGTGTTGAGCATCGTCCGTGATCTTGCCGCCGATGGGATGACGATGATGTTGGCGACCCACGAGATGGGCTTCGCCAAGGAGGTCTCCTCGAAGGTCTGCTTTCTCCATGAGGGCGTGATCCACGAGGAGGGCCCTCCTCAGCAGATCTTCGAGAACCCGCAGCAGGACCGCACCAAGGCTTTCGTGCAGCGCATCATCGACGCCGGTCGTCTCTAGCAAGGACCGGCTGGCCATTGACAGTGAGACGTTATTTGTCTTATTGTCTCAGGGTGATTCCCGACCCGGCAGAACAGCGTGTTCTCGATGCGGCCAAGTCGTGTTGCGCACGGTGGGGGCTGGCCAAGGTCACGATCGAAGACATCTGCAACGAAGCCGGCGTGTCGCGGGCGACCCTGTATCGGATGTTCCCCGGGGGCAAGGACGTGCTCTTCGAGGCCCTGCGGGTCCGCGACATCGAGGACTTCTTCACCCGGTTGAGCGCCCACCTCGACGGCGCCGCCGATTTCGAGGACCTGCTCGTGCGGTGTGTCGTGCAAGCCATGGCCGAGCTGCGCGGCGACCAACACCTCTCGATGATGTTGGCCAGCGAGCCCGGCGACATCCTCGGCGAGCTGACGGTCGACGGCCTGCCGCGGATCATCCGAGTCGCAACGGCGTTCCTGGTTCCTCTGGTCGACGGGTATCTGCCGCGCCGCGAAGGGGATCGTCTGGTGGAGCTGTTGGCACGTCTTGTCATCAGCTACTTCCTCGCGCCATCAGAACAAGTCGATCTCGGTGACACCGAGTCGGCTCGTACCTTCATCCGCACCTTCGTCCTACCCGCCTTCCAGCCGTCTCTCACAAGGAGCTGACCATGACTGTCACGCACAACGACAACGAAACGATCATCGGCCGCGCCGAGATCAACGACATCGACGCGATCCTGGCGATCCCGATGTGTGATCCCGACGAGATTCAGCACGCCACGGTGAACAACGCCGACACGCTGTTCACTTGGGACTACTCGCTGACCCGCCCGCCATTGCGCAAGCTGTACGAGAAGGCCAAGGTCGGCCAGTGGAACGGCTCGCTGGACCTGCCGTGGGACACCGAAGTCGACGTCGAGAAGATGATCACCGAGGATCAGGCGCTGCTCGGCACCGGCATCGACGCCAGCATGTACGTCGGCACGCCGGTCGAGAAGTGGGACGACGCCAAGTGGCTCGAGTTCGGCATCGAGAGCCGCAATTGGCTGCTCAGCCAGTTCCTGCACGGCGAGCAGGGCGCCCTGATCTGTACCGCCAAGATCGTCGAGACCGTGCCGTGGTACGACGCCAAGCTGTACGCCAGCACGCAGGTCGTCGACGAGGCCCGCCACGTCGAGGTCTTCGCCCGCTACCTCAAGGAGAAGATGGGCGGCGAGTTCCAGATCAATGCCCACCTGCGGATGTTGCTCGACGACATCGTCGGCGACAGCCGTTGGGACATGACGTACCTCGGCATGCAGGTGATGATCGAGGGCCTGGCGCTGGCTGCTTTCGGCTTCCTGCACCAGTTCACCAACGAGCCGCTGCTGAAGAAGCTGCTGCGCTACGTGATGAGCGACGAGGCCCGTCACGTGGCCTTCGGTGTGCTGTCGTTGAAGGAGGTCTACGACTCGCTGAGCGACGCCGAGATGAAGGATCGTCAGGAGTTCGCGTTCGAGGCGGCCATTCGCATGCGCGACCGCTTCATGCAGCAAGAGGTGTGGGAGCGGATGGAAGTCAATGTCCGTGACATCGTTCCGCTGATGCTCGCAGACCCGACACGCATCGTGTTCCAGTCGATGCTGTTCAGCAAGATCGTGCCGAACTGCAAGAAGCTCGGCCTGCTCGATCGCAACGACAAGTGGCTGCGCCACCGGTTCGAGGACATGGGCGTCATCCAGTTCGAGGACTGGGAGGACACCGGCGAGGAATACATCAAGTTCGAGCTCGACGCCGAGCCGATCGAGAGCTAATCACTCCGACCGATCTGTGGCAGCCGGCGACGCCATTCGACCGAGCACTTGTCGGCCTGAACGCTGACGAGAGTGGTCTGATCCAGGGGGAGCATCCCGTCGATGCGCTCCAGCATCCGCTTGTCCTCTGCGCCGATCGCCAGATCGAAACGGACGATCTCATCTGCAGGTACCGAGAAGTCGTCGTTGCGCCACACGACGAACGTGAAGTACGACGTCAGGTCGTCGATCGGCGTCGACAACAGCAGCAGGATGTGCTCGAGCCCGGTGTCGTACCGGATGGTGCTGCGCACGGTGAACGGCAGATTGAAGCCGGTCGTCATCGACCGGTGCACGACGTGCTCGGCCTGGCCACTGGCCGGTGCCGCCTCGGCGTTGTTGCCGGCCAACACCTCGTATCGATAGCCGTAGAACTCGTCGTCGAGCGATCACGTGCAGATCGGCGGCAGGCCGTCAGCCCAGCCGTCGATGCTACGTTGACTCGACATGACGCAGTCCGGCGCCGACAGGTACAGCGTGCATCCGCCGTCGATGCGGTGGACGCACATCGCCCTGCCGGTCTGCGACATCGACAAGACCATCGCATGGTACGAGCGGTTCACGCCCCTGGAACTACTCGACCGCCGCGAGGACACTGACGGCTACGGGGCATGGCTCGGTCACCGCGACCAGGTCGACAAGCCGTTCATCCTGGTCCTCGTCAGCTTCATCCGCGATCACGACAAGGGCCCGCAGCCAACCATGGCGCCGTTCGCCCACATCGGCATCGAGGTCACCAGTCGCGCCGAGGTCGACGCGATCGCCGCCCGCGGTGATGCCGAGGGCTGCTTGGCATGGGCCCCCTCCGAGATGCCGCCGCCGATCGGTTACATCTGCGCGCTCACTGATCCCGACGGCAACATGATCGAGTTCTCGTACGACCAGGGCGTGTACGCGACCGTGCAGGAGGTTTGGGGAAGCGGCTCATGACCGCTGCCGCCGACGTGTGCCGCGGCTACCTCGAGGCATTCTCGACCGGAGACTCAGACGCCGTCGCTGCATTCGTGACCGATGACTTCATCAACGAGCACACGGCCGCGTTGGGCAGTGGATGCGTCGGTGCCGGCGAGTACCGGCAACGACTGCCGGGTTTCCTCGGTTCGATGCCCGGCCTGCACTATGACATCGACGATGTGGTCGCCGACGGCGATCGTGTCTACGCCGCGTACACGTTGCGGGCGACAGTGAACGAGCGGCCGATCGCGGTACGCGGTGTCATGCGATTCATGGTTCGCGACGGACGAATCCGACATCGCGTGGACTACTGGGACAGCCCGGTCTTCCAACGTCAGGCCGGCCTGGCCTGACCGCACCCCCGAGGCGTCAATTCGTCGAAGAGATCAACTCGTTGTGCAACTCGTCGGCCGTGCCGTTGCGCGACGCGGCGTACACCGTGTGTGCTGCGAGCGCGATGAACACCGCCGAGCCTCCGACGAGCGCCGACACGCCGGGATATTCGCTGACGAAGACCCACACCCAGATCGGCCCCATGATCGGTTCGAGCATCGACAGCAGGGCGACGTCGGTCGCCGGTGCCCGGGCGGCACCGATGCTGAACAACGCCAGGCCGATGCCGAGTTGGGCGAAGCCGAACGCGAGCAGCAGCAGCAGGTCGTGCCGGGTGATGTCGAACGGGTGGGCGAACGGCAACGAGATCAGTGCGCTGACGCCGGCAGACATCAGCATCGCCGGCGCCATGGCGATCTCGGAGTGCCGGCGGATCATCACGGTCCCGAATCCGAACGAGAGCGGGATCGTCAGCGCGACGATCGCGCCCGACGTGGATCCACCCGCGCCCGGGCCGGACACCATGAACGCCACCCCAGCCACCGTGATCGCGATCGCCATCCATGTGTAGTTGCGCACGCGCTCGCCGATGAGCACCCAGGCGATGATCGCCGCCGCGAGCGGGCTGAGAGCGAAGATGACGAGCACGATCGCAACGCTGGTCTTGCTCAACGCGACGACCATCCCGATCGACGACGCGCAGAACGCGGCGGCGACGGCCCAGCCCGGTCGGCCGATCGTCACCAGAGCACGCAACGGGTTCGAGCGTTCACGCCAGATGATGAGGATCGCCAGGCTGAAGCAGGCCGAGAACGATCGCCAGAACACGGTCTGCCAGGCCTGAGGATGGTCGAGTTCGCGGATGAACAACCCGCCGGTGCTGAAGATCAGCGCCGACCCGGCCAACAGCAGCACCGCCATCGGCGAGACCCGCGATCCGGCGGGGACGTACGACACGGCGATGCCGCCCTCGCCCGCGACAGCCGTCACGCTCTCCGCTGTGTGGTCGTCGTGGCCCCGCATCCCGACCAGTCTCACAGCAACATCCCCCTCCCATCCGAACTTTGTCGCTCGCACGTCGTTCAGCGACTCGCCTGCGACGAATCTCCGGGGATCGGGGCGGTCAGTTGCGGTCGGTGAGGAGTGCCTCGATGGTCTTGACACAGTCCGCCGGCGACGGCATGTCCGCGATCTCCTGGGCGACCTCCGATGCTGCGTCACGGAACCGGACGTCGTGCAGCAGACGATGCAGCGCAGCACCGAGCTCGGTGTCGGTCCTCTGATCCAACTCGCAGGTGATCGCCACGCCGGCGGCGAAGGCGGCATCGGCGTTCTCCCACTGATCGGCGACGAGCGGTGCCAACAACTGGGGCAAGCCTCGACGAGCGGCGCCCAGCAGTGATCCGGCGCCGCCGTGCGACATCGTCACGGTTGCCTGGTCGAGGACGAATCGCTGCGGAACGAATCGCTCGACGCGCACGTTCGGTGGCACGTTACCCAGCACCGACATGTCGAGATGCGCTCCGATGGTGGCGATCGCGTCGACGTTCATCGCCCCGAGCGCAGCGATCGTCGCGGCCCACGGCGCCATCCCCGATGCCGGCTCCGTCCCCGCTGTCACGTAGATCAGCGGGCGGAAGGTGCCGAGGTCGTCGAGCCACCTCGGCCGTTGACCGGCATCGTGCTCGAGGCTCTCGGCTCGCATTGGCTGAACAACACCGCTGTCGGGCACCTGGCCGAACGAGGGCGGGAACGGGTGCAGGTAGAGATCTCCACCAAGGTCGTCGATGGTCGGCACGGGAAGCCCCTCGGCGGCCCACAGCGGCGCAATGCCCTGGATCGTGAGCGCATCGGACCACTGCGGCAACGCCCCGCTGAACGCCACGGTCACGTGGGGGATGTCGCGTGCCACGGCCATCGGGGCAGCGGCAAGTTCGGCCAACTCGTGGATGACGAGGTCTGGGCGGAACTCATCGAACACTGTCTTCAAGTCGTTGCGCATCATCGGCGCCGCGGCTTCGGCGAAGAAGCCGGAGAAGTACACACCGCGACGGCGGCGCGGCGGCAATGCGAGGATTTCCGGCATCCGTGGAGCGAGGCTGGCGCGGCGATCAGCCGCCGCCATGCCGCCGGCCTGCACGGCGAACCCGAGGTCACGAACCAGCCCGCACGACTCCGACGCGGTGACGAACAGCACCTCGTGGCCGGCGGCGCGCAGTGCGATCGACAACGGCAGTATGGAATTGAGGTGACCCATGCCCGGGGTCGACGTCGTCAGAATTCGCATCGTCGTGTCACGTTACTGGCAGCCAAAAGGTTGCGGCGTGGACGGTGGCGCGCTCGAAGTTTGACAGGATGGTTTAGATACAAGTACAATACAAGCTGTGGCTGACTGGAACCCGGTGCAGTACCGAAGATTCGCGACCGAACGGGCTCAGCCCTTTCACGATCTGCTGGCCCTGATCGAGCGCGAAGGGTTGAAGCGAGCGGTCGATCTCGGATGTGGGCCGGGGGAGCTCACGGCTCTCGCCGCCGAGCAACTCGGTGTCGGGGAGATGATAGGGATCGACAACTCCCGGTCGATGCTCGACAAGACCGGCGAGCACGCCTCGGACCATGTGCGGTTCGAGTTCGGCGACATCGGAGCGTGGACCTAGAATGCCGCCTACGACCTGGTCCTGGCCGCAGCGAGCCTGCAATGGGTCGCCGATCATGCCAGTGTGATCGGCCGCTGGACGGCGGCATTGCGGGCCGGCGGGCAGATCGCCATCCAGGTCCCGGCGAACGCCGGTATGCCGTCGCACACGGTCGCCCAACGCGTTGCCGATCGCGAGCCGTACCTGTCGCTGTTCGGGCCCGACGGCCCGCCGATCGACCCGGTGCAGGCCTACGTGTTGGAGCCCGAGGAGTACGCCCGGATCCTCTACGACCTCGGCTTCGAGCGTCAGCACGTGCGGCTGCAGGTCTATCCCCACGTGTTGGCAAGCACCCGAGACGTGGTCGAATGGGTGCGCGGCACGACGTTGACCCGGTTCGAGAAGCGCCTCGATCCAGCCGCTTTCGAATCCTTCGTGGCTGACTACGAGACCGAGCTGCTGGGCGAGATCGGCAACCACGCGCCGCACTTCTTCCCTTTCCGCCGAATCCTGATGTGGGCCTGCCTCCCCGGCTAACCGAACCGACCGCAGCCCGGCTGCGCACGTCATCTACGATTGCGGCCATGGCTCGATTCGGACGCGTGCTCAGCGCGATGGTCACTCCATTCGACGGTGATGGCGAGCTCGATCTCGATGCCGCGAAGGCCACCGCCAGGTATCTGCAGGATCACGGCCACGACGGCCTCGTGATCGCCGGCACCACGGGAGAGGCGCCGACTCTCGACGACGACGAGAGGCTGTCGCTGTTCGCCGCGGTGATCGAGGCTGTCACGATCCCGGTGATCGCCGGCACCGGTACCTATGACACCCGCCACTCGGTGCACCTCACGAAGGAAGCGAAGGCGTTGGGTGCGGCCGGGATCCTGGCCGTCTGCCCGTATTACAACCGGCCGTCGCAGGCCGGCATCGAAGCGCACATGCGGGCCATCGCCGCCGCCAGCGATCTGCCCGTGATGGTCTATGACATCCCGGTGAGGAGCGGTCGCAAGATCACCACTGCGACGTTGTTGAAGCTGTTCCGCGAGGCTTCCAACTTGGTCGCGTTGAAGGACGCCGCCGGTAATCCGGGCGAGACGGCGGCGCTCATCAGTTCGCTGCCCGACGGATGCGAGGCCTACAGCGGCGACGACGTGATGACCCTTCCGTTGATGGCCAGCGGGATCGTGGGCACCGTCGGTGTGGCGACGCATTGGACCGGCGACGATCACCAAGAGATGTTCGACCTGTGGGAGAAGGGCGATACCGAGGGCGCCCGGCTGGTCAACAGCCGCATGCTCGAGAGCTTCGCGTTCGAGACGGGCGACGATGCGCCCAACCCGATCCCGACGAAGGCGATGATGCGCCATCTCGGACTCCCGGTCGGTCAGGCCAGGCTGCCGATGGGCGATGCTCCGCCATTCGTCGAGGAGCGTGCCCCCCAGGTGTGGGCCAACCTGCAACGATGGCGAGATGCCTTCCCGGACCGCCCACAGTGATCGATCCCTTGGAAGCAACGGTGCTCACTGATGGCTGATCCCGTTCGAGTGATCTTTCTGGGTGGTCTCGGCGAGATCGGCCGCAACTGCATGGCGATCGAACAGCAGGATCGTGTGCTGCTGATCGACGTCGGCCTGATGTTCCCCGACCCCGACATGCACGGGATCGACCTCGTCCTGCCCGACTTCACCTGGCTGCGCGAGAACGCCGATCGGATCGAAGGCGTCGTTGCCACGCATGGCCACGAAGACCACGTGGGTGCGTTGCACTACCTGCTGCGCGAGTTGAGCTTTCCCATCTTCGGTTCCGCGGTCACCCTGGGCCTGGCGCGCAACCGCATCGAAGAGGCCGGCCTGATGGGCAAGACGGATCTGATCGTGGTCAAGGACGGCGAGCGCCGGATGATCGGTCCGTTCGATGTCGAGTTCATCCCGGTCACACACTCCGTTCCTCATGCCCACGCGATCGCCATCCACACACCGCAGGGCGTCATCCTGCACTCAGGCGACTTCAAGCTCGACCTCACCCCGGTCGACGGTCGCCGAACCGATCTGGCGCGCATCGGCTCGATCGCATCCAACGAAGGCATCCGACTTCTGCTGGCCGACTCGACCAACGCCGAGGAGGCCGGCCACGCGCCGTCCGAGACCAGCGTCGGCGCGGTGCTGCGGGCATTGTTCGCCGAGCAGCGCGGGCAACGGATCATCACCGCCAGCTTCGCCAGCCACCTGCATCGCATCCAACAGATCGCCGACGCGGCGATCGCCGAGGGCCGCGTCGTCGCCACCCTCGGGTTGAGCATGAAGAAGAACGTGCGCATGGGCCGCGATCTCGGCGTGCTGAAGATCCCCGACAAATCTCTGGTCGACATCGACGACATCGGCGACTACCCGCCCGGCAAGGTGTGCGTGATCTCGACCGGTTCGCAGGGCGAACCGATGTCGGCGCTGGCGCTGCTGGGCCGGGGCGAGAACAAGTGGGTCAAGATCGGCGAGACCGACACCGTCATCTTGTCGAGCCACGCGATCCCGGGCAACGAGAGCAACGTCAATCGGGTGATCGACGGATTGCTGCGGGCCGGCGCGCAGGTGATCCACAGTGGTGTCGCCGACGTGCACGCGACCGGCCACGCGCAGGCCGACGAGATCAAGACGTACCTCTCGCTGACCACCCCTGAATACTTCGTGCCGATCCACGGCGAGTACCGCCACCTGGTCGCCAACGCCAAGTTGGCGTACCTCATGGGCGTGCCGCGAGACCACGTCTTGGTCTGCGAGGACGGCGATGTGTTGACCCTCGGCGACGATGGTTTGCAGGCGACGGGTCGCGTGCCGTCCGGCTATCTCTACGTCGACGGGATCGTCGGCGACGTCGGTCAAGGCGTGTTGCGCGATCGCAAGGTTCTGGCCGAGGAGGGTGTCGTCGTCGTGGTCGTCACCGTCGACATCGAGACCGGCAAAGTACTCGTCGGGCCGGAGATCATCACCCGCGGCTGGGTGTACGCACCCGAGGCCGAAGACCTGCTCGACGAGGCGTGCGACGCAGTCTCCGACGCGGTGGAGAAGACGCTCGCCGCTGGCGTGCGCGATGTCGACGCGCTCGAGCGCGACGTGCGCCGCGCCGCGGGCAAGTTCGTCCACGAGCGGACCAAACGGCGGCCGATGATCGTGCCAGTCGTCATGGAAGCCTGAGCCGCGTGGCCCGGGCCACTCGATGGGTGTTCGCCGCGGCTCTGTTGTGCAGCGCGTGCAGCAGCAGCGGATCGACGTCGGGTACGACGCAGCCGGCATCGACCACCACCGACGCAAGGTCGGCCGCAGTCCTGCCGCGTGTCGATCTGATCAAGGAAGCGGTCAAGGCGCTGGAAACGAAGCTCGGCGGCCCGCAGCAGTTCTTCGAGGTCAACGCCACAACGAGCCTCGTCAACATGATCGTCGCACTCAACGACGGCAAGCTGGCTCAACCGTGGGTCTACCTCGGGGGGAGCCTGTCGTCGACCGAGCCGGGCGACGCCACCGGCTTCAGTTTCGCCGGTTCGGCGCTCGACTTCGAGCCCGAGAAGGTGTTCAGCCAACTGCAGGCACAACTCCCGTCGTCCACCCCCGACCTGTTCTTCGTGGAGGGCGGAGCAGGCGGCCTCGTGCGCTACAGCGTTG
Organism: Ilumatobacteraceae bacterium; assembly: GCA_040005915.1. Taxonomy (GTDB): domain Bacteria; phylum Actinomycetota; class Acidimicrobiia; order Acidimicrobiales; family Ilumatobacteraceae; genus JAENVT01. The sequence goes on along the minus strand of JBDTYA010000324.1, from coordinate 5,295 downwards.
CCGTTACTTCGACGCAGGGGGGGCAACTGATCGTGGTCGTCGGCCCTGATGGCAAGGTGATCTCGGTCGACCCCAACTAGCAGTGCCCCGTTTCGCCGACACCCCCTTGGTACCGTTAAACCCTCTATGACGACGTGGGGTCAACCCAAGAAGCGGTCTAGGACCACGACCACTGCCAAGCGCGCCCCCGCGTCGAAGCCTGCGTCGAAGCCTGCGTCGAAATCTGCGTCGAAATCAGCACCGCGGCCTGCGCCGGAGCCGGTCGTGCAGGCATCACGACGGGGTCAGGCATCTGCCGAGTTGCGTCAGGCGATCGAAGGCCGCGAGCACGAGTTCGCGGGGATCGGGTTCATCGCCGCCGGCATCCTGCTGGGCTTGGCCATGTACGTCAACCTGGCCGGTCCGTTGGGGCGCGGGGTCGAGACCGTCGTCGGTTGGCTCACCGGTCTCGGCCGGTTCGTGGTGCCCGTCGCCCTCATCGCCATCGGTGCCGCGCTGGTCGGCAAGGGCCAGAGCATGCGTCGGTTTCGCCTCGCCATCGGCTGGGGTCTGCTCGGTTTGTCGTTGTTGGGTTTGCTGCACGTGGTCCGCGGGCCGGACAAGATCATGGCCGACTTCGACACGCTTGGTAAGGCGGGCGGGTGGATCGGCGCACTCGTCGGCGAACCGTTGCGCAGCCTCATTGCATCCAGCGGCGCAATCGTGGTGCTGGTGGCAACCGGCATCGGCGGTGCGCTGGTGCTGACCGGCGCGTCGCTGCGCACCATGGTGTCGCACACCGGTAAGGGTGTCGGTGCTGTGGCGATGCCGATCGGGCGGAAGGCACGAACCGCGTTCGGCAACATGTCGACGCTGAAGAGCGATCGTCAGGGCGTCTCGGGCGAGATGCCGATGGCGACGTTGTACGACGCCGCACTCGACGAGGATTGGGACGAGCCAGACAAGCCGCGCAAGGTCCGCACGCCGCGTCAACTCCCACCCCCTGACGCGATCGACCCTGGACTGGTCGAGCAGGCCGAACTCGAATTGGGCCCTGGTGCGAAGCGCGGTCAGTGGGTGTTGCCACCCGCCCAGTACCTCACCAAGTCTGCGCAGCAGACCATCAACAAGGCCGAGGTCGAGGCGCGCGGGCGAACACTGGTCGACGCACTGACCTCGCACGGCGTCGAGACCAACCTCCTCGGCCAGACCGTCGGCCCAACGGTCACCCGCTACGAGCTCGAACTCGGGTCCGGTGTCAAGGTCGCCCGGGTCACCAGCCTCAACCGTGACATCGCCTATGCGATGGCGGCCACCGACGTGCGCATCCTCGCACCCATCCCGGGTCGCACGGCGATCGGTGTCGAGGTTCCCAACCACACCCGCCAGCTCGTCAGCCTCGGCGACATCATGTCGTCGCCCGAGGCCAAGACAGCCTCGCATCCGCTCGACGTCGCGATCGGCAAGGACATCGCCGGCCGATCGGTGTTTCTGAACCTGGCCACCACACCGCACCTGCTGATCGCCGGCACCACCGGCGCCGGCAAGTCGAGCGGCCTCAACTGCATCCTGACGTCGATCCTCATGCGCAGCACTCCCGATCAGGTGCGGCTCATCCTCATCGACCCGAAGCAGGTCGAAATGGGGCAGTACAACCGCCTGCCGCACCTGCTGACCCAGCCCGTGACCAACCCGAAGAAGGCTGCCAACGCCCTCGGTTGGGCGGTGAAGGAGATGGAGCGTCGCTACGACCTGCTGTTCGAGGTCGGCTTCCGTGACATCACCGGCTACAACGCGGCGTACGACCGTGGCGAACTGAAGGCCGACCCCGGATCCGATCGCGAGTTCGAGCGGCTGCCGTACATCGTCATCGTCGTCGACGAGCTCAACGACCTGATGATGGTTGCAGCGCGCGATGTCGAAGAGAGCATCACACGCATCGCCCAGAAGGCTCGAGCCGTCGGCGTGCACCTGATCGTCGCGACACAGCGCCCTTCGGTCAACGTCATCACCGGCGTGATCAAGGCCAACATCCCGGCTCGTGCCGCGTACGCGGTCAACAGCCTCACCGACAGTCGGGTCATCCTCGATCAACCGGGTGCAGAGAAGCTGGTCGGCAAGGGCGACATGCTGCTGCTGCCGGGCAACAGCAACGTCTCTCAGCGAATCCAGGGCTCGTTCGTCAGCGAGGAAGAAGTTCGCAAGGTCGTGGCGCACTGGCGCCGCCAGGCCCCCGAGGTCGTCTACGTCAGCGGTGTCGAGGGCGACGAGGGCGAGGCCGGTGGTGGCGGCGTCTACGGCGGCACCGGCGGCGATGACGACGAGGACGACACGCTCATGCGCCAGGCGATGGAGTTGGTCGTGCGCAGCCAGCTGGGCTCGACATCGATGCTCCAACGCAAGTTGAAGGTCGGGTTCGCCCGCGCCGGTCGGATCATGGACCTGCTCGAGCAGAGCGGCGTGGTGGGGCCAAGCGAGGGTTCGAAGGCGCGCTCGGTCCTGATGACCGTCGAAGAGTTCGAACTGCTGCAACAGGCGTACCGCAGCCGAGATTCGTAGGCAGCACGAGTCGACCGGTCGGTCGCCTGGTTGGCACAATCATTCGATGCACGAACTGACCGAGATCACCACAGGGTTGCGCTTTCCGGAAGGTCCGATCGCCATGCCTGACGGGTCGGTGATCCTCGTCGAGATGTTCGGCCCTCGGCTCACACGTGTCCTTGCCGACGGTACGAAGGAGACCATCGCCGAGATCGCCGGCGGCCCCAACGGCGCTGCCATCGGACCCGATGGCGCGCTGTACCTCTGCAACAACGGCGGCTGCTTCACCCCGCTCGACCTCGGCGATCTGCTGCTGCCGGGCCCCTACGATCCGGCGGCGTACATCGGCGGCCGGATCCAACGAGTCGACCTGGCGAACGGCGCGGTCACCGAGCTGTACAGCGAATGCGAAGGCAGGCCGCTCCGTGCGCCGAACGACCTCGTGTTCGACACCGACGGGGGCTTCTGGTTCACCGATCACGGCATCCGTGATGGCGAGGCGCGAACGAGCGACCTCACCAGCATCTACTACGCCAAGGCCGACGGCAGTTACATCACGGAGCAGGTCCATCCGACCGAGGCGCCGAACGGTATCGGCCTGTCGCCGGACGGCTCGACGTTGTACTGGGCCGAGACCTTCACGGGTCGGGTGTTCCGCCGGACGATCGCATCGCCCGGCGAACTCGAGCCGGCCATGCCGCTCGATCCATCGGTCTGCCTCGCCGGCCTGCCCGGGTACCAATTGCTCGATTCGCTGGGTGTCGACGGCGACGGGAACGTCTGTGTGGCCACGCTGGTCAACGGTGGCATCACGATCATCTCCCCGGATGGATCGTCGCTGACACACATCCCGACGGGCGACCTGCTGACCACCAACATCTGCTTCGGTGATCGCGACGGGAGCGGCGAGTACCGCGACTCCTACATCACCGCCAGCGCCACCGGCAAGCTGTTGCACATGCGCTGGCCGAACCCCGGCCTGCGCCTCAACTACACCTAGCCGCCTGCCTTCCTGCCTGCCTGCACTGCTTCCTGCCCCGAGACACCGAACCGTGTCGCTCTCGGGACGTTGGGCGACCTCGGACCGACAAAGTTCGGGTGGGCGGCGACGTCGATAGCCTGGTTCGTCGTGGCACAGCGGTTTTACGTCGAGACGCTCGGGTGCCCGAAGAATCAGGTCGACAGCGACAAGCTCATCGGCACGCTGCTGGCCGATGGCATGACACCGACCGACGATGCCGCGCTCGCCGACCTCGTGGTGGTCAACACATGCGCGTTCATCGACGAGGCCCGCAAGGAGTCGATCGACACCATCCTGATGCTGGAGGATCAGCGCAAGGACGGCGCCCGGTTGGTCGTCACCGGGTGCATGGCCGAGCGCTACGGCAACGAGTTGGCCGAGGCGTTGCCCGAAGTGGATCAGGTCGCCGGTTTCGGTGTGCCGATCAACCTTGGTCGCAAGCCGCTGTCGGTCAGCAGCGCGCCGATTCCCATGCTCGACCTGTTGAACCTGCCGAGGCCGAAATCGTCGAGCCCATGGGCCTACATCAAGATTGCCGAGGGTTGCGATCGCAGCTGCGGCTTCTGTGCGATCCCTTCGTTCCGCGGGCCGCAGCGCAGCCGCGACGTGTCGTCGATCCTTGCCGAGGTCGAGCAGCTCGAGGCACAAGAAATCGTGTTGGTCGCCCAGGACCTCGCCAGTTACGGCAAGGACCGGCCCGACGAGTTGGGTGCCGGATCGATCGTGCCGTTGGTGAGGGCCGTCAGCGCGGTCGCGCCGTGGACGCGCCTGCTGTACCTCTATCCCAGTGACCTGACCGACGACCTGATCGACGCAATACTGGCCACCGACGTCGCCTACTTCGACCTGTCGTTGCAACACGTCAGCAAGCCGCTGCTGCGCCGCATGCGCCGGTGGGGCGACGGCGATCGCTTCCTTCGCCGCATCGCCGACATCCGCGAGCGGCAGGCCGACGCCGCCTTCCGCAGCAACTTCATCGTCGGCTATCCCGGTGAGAGCGAGGAGGACCACGATCAGCTGCTGCGCTTCGTCGAGGAGGCCGAGCTCGACTGGTGCGGCTTCTTCAAGTACAGCGCTGAGGAAGGCACGTATGCGATGGGGCTCGATGGTGCAGTCGACCCGAACCTGATGAACGAACGGCTCGGCGAGCTGCGCGAGTTGCAGGACGACATCACCGCCCGCCGGCGTGATGCACTGATCGGAACCAGCACGAAAGTATTGGTCGACGAAGCCGGCGTGGCGCGCAGCAGCCGCGAGGCACCGGAGATCGACGGCATCGTCGAGGTACCCCTCGATCTGACCGTCGGCCAGTTCCACAGGGTGCGGATCGTTGATGCCATGGGGCCCGACCTCGTGGCAGAATCGGACTGATGCCCGTCGACCCCTCAGCAGTGAAGACCTGGGCGAATCTGGTGACGGTGGCGCGAGTGCTGATCGCGCCGTTCATGTTCGTGTTGATCCCCGACAAGCCAGGAGGATCGTGGATCGCCTTCGCTTTGTGGTTCGTGCTGTGCTGCACCGACGGGATCGACGGGTACCTGGCGCGCCGCCACGGCTCTACCACCGTCGGGGCGTTCCTCGATCCGCTGGCCGACAAGGTCCTGGTGTTGGGAGCGATGATCTTCCTTGTAAGCAGTGACGTGTTCTGGATCCTTCCGGTCGTCGTCATCGCGGCGCGCGAAGTGGCCATCAGCTTCTACCGCACGTTCGTCGGGGCCAAGGGAGTCAGCGTGCCGGCCAGCAAGATCGCCAAG
>JBDTYA010000323.1:0-6952 GCA_040005915.1 Ilumatobacteraceae bacterium | reverse complement strand
ACCCGTTCCACCACCATCAAGACCTCGACCGGCTCCGTCGGGCGCTGGGCGCGACCGACACGGTGATCGTCAACGAGCCGTACTGGACGGCGATGGCCCGGCATGCCGACATCGTGCTGCCGGCCACCATTCCCACCGAGCGCGAGGACTTCGGTGCGGGTCGCCGCGACACGCACCTCAACGCCATGCACCGGGCGACGTCCGCGCCAGGTGAGGCGCTCGACGACCATGAGATCTTCCGGCTGATCGCCGAGCAGATGGGTGTCGGCGACGCCTTCACCGAGGGCCGCACCCCGCGTCAATGGCTCGAGCACATGTACGAGGGTTGGCGGGCGCGCATCGGCAACGGACTGCCGCCGTTCGCCCAGTTCTGGAAGGAGGGCGGCGTCGAGATGCCGTTCCCCGACGAGAACCTGACGATGTTCGAGAAGTTCCGCAGCGACCCCGATCAGCACAGGCTGAAGACCCCGAGCGGCCGGATCGAGCTCGCATCGGATGTCATCGCCGCCTTCGGCTACGACGACTGCCCGGGTCACCCGGCGTGGATCGAGCCGGATCACCGGTCCGACGGCGCGTTCCCGTTGCACCTCATCGCCAACCAGCCGTCGACGCGTCTGCACAGCCAGCTCGACATCGGCGAGTTCAGCATGGCGAGCAAGGTCCAGGGCCGCGAGCCGATCCTCATCAACGCCGCCGACGCGTCGGCGCGAGGGATCACCGACGGCGACGTCGTGCGTGTCTACAACGGTCGTGGCGCCTGCCTCGCCGGTGCGGTCGTATCGGATGCGGTGCGCCCTGGAGTCGCCCAGCTGGCGACCGGCGCCTGGTACGACCCCCTGCCGCTCGACGACGGCACGGTTCTGTGCGTACATGGCAATCCAAACGCCGTCACCGAGGATCGACCGACGTCGCACCTGTCGCAGGGCTGCGCCGGACAACAGGCCAGTGTGCAGATCGAGCTGTTCGCCGGGCCGCTGCCGCCGATTCGCGCCCATGAACCACCGACCATGGTGGACCGTGTCGGCGTGGCTCAGGTCACTTCGGTGGCGGGCGCCGCGAACTGAGCGTTGTAGAGGTCGAAATACGCGCCTTGCTCGTGCAGCAGCTCCTCGTGTGTTCCCTGCTCGACGATGCTGCCGGCGTTCATCACGAGGATGAGATCCGCGTCGCGGATCGTCGACAGGCGGTGGGCTATCACGAAGCTGGTGCGTTGCGACCGCAGCGCGGCCATGGCCTGTTGGATCAACACCTCGGTGCGGGTGTCGACCGAACTGGTCGCCTCGTCGAGGATCAGGATCGTCGGATCGGCCAGGAATGCCCTGGCGATGGTCAGCAACTGCTTCTCGCCGGCGCTGACGGTGCCGCCCTCGTCGTCGATCAACGTGTCGTAGCCATCGGGCAGCGAGTGCACGAATCGGTCGACGTAGGTGGCGCGAACCGCGTCGTGGAACTGTTCCTCGGTGCTTTCGAGGTTGCCATACATGATGTTGTCGCGGATGGTGCCGCTGAACAGCCAGGTGTCCTGCAGGACCATGCCGACGTTGGCACGCAGCTCGTCCCGCCGCAGCTCGGCGATGTTGATCCCATCGAGCAGGATGCGGCCACCGTCGAGCTCGTAGAACCGCATGATGAGGTTGACGAGCGTGGTCTTGCCCGCACCCGTGGGGCCGACGATGGCGATGGTCTGGCCGGGCTCGGCGACGAACGAAAGGTCGCTGATCAATGGGTTGGCCGGGTCGTACGAGAACGCCACGTGATCGAACTCGACGCGTCCGTGCGGGTCGACGTCGACCGCGGGTGATTCCGGGTCCTTGCTCTGTTCCGGCGCGTCGAGCAACTCGAACACTCGCTCGGCCGAGGCGACTCCCGACTGCAGCACGTTGGCCATCGACGCCAGCTGTGTCATCGGCTGGGTGAACTGCCGCGAGTACTGGATGAACGCCTGCACGTCGCCGAGGCTCAGCGAGCCTGACGCGACGCGCAGCCCGCCGATGACGGCGATTGCGACGTAGTTGATGTTGCCCAGGAACATCATCGCCGGCTGGATGATGCCGGAGATGAACTGAGCCCCGAAGCTGGCCGTGTAGAGCTCTTCGTTCTTGTTGGCGAAGCGTTGCTCCACGTCCTGCTGCCGGCCGAACACCTTCACCAGCGCATGTCCGGTGAAAGCTTCCTCGATCTGGGCGTTGAGCACGCCGGTGTGCCGCCATTGGGCGACGAACCGCTTCTTCGAACGCGCCGTCACGGCGCGGATGATGAACAGCGACGTCGGGATGGTGATGGCCGAGACGAGGGCAAGCAGTGGCGAGATCACGAACATCATCACGAGCACGCCGATCAACGACAGCACCGATGTCAGGAGTTGGCTCAGTGTCTGCTGCAGGCTCTGCGAGACGTTGTCGATGTCGTTGGTGACGCGGCTCAACAAGTCGCCGCGGGCCTGCGCGTCGACGTAGCTCAGCGGCAGCCGGCTGAGCTTGTCCTCGACATCGGAGCGCAACCGGTACACGGTTCGCTGCACGAGGCCGGCCAAAGTGTACGACTGCAGGTACGACAACCCGGCGGCGCCGATGTAGAGAGCGAGCACGGTCAGCAGCACGTCGCGCAGAGCTGGAAAGTCGACGCGGCGCCGTTGGCGAACGGCGTCGAAGATCAGGTCGGTGCCGTGCCCCAACAGCTTCGGGCCGAGCACCGTCAGCGTCACGCTGATGAGTGCGAAGAGCAGCACGGCGAACCCGCGGACACGCTCGACGCGCATCCGTTCGAGCAATCGCTTGGTCGAGCCGCCGAAGTCTTTCGACTTCTCCGCCGGCATACCGATGGCGCGCATCGGTCCGGAACTGGCGGCGGGCCGTGCCTCCGGGGGGCGCACGACCTCTTCGTCGGGTTCGTGCTCGGGAGCAGGGTCGCGACGAGAGTCGGTCTGCCCGGAACCTGCACGAGTGGTCATGCGGCCTCCTCGGCGGTCATCTGCGACTCGACGATCTCGCGATAGGTGGCGCAGGTTTCGAGCAACTCGGTGTGAGTGCCCAGTCCGACGGATTGGCCGTCCTCGAGTACCAGGATCTGATCCGCACGGATGATCGTCGACACGCGCTGGGCGACGATGACAACCGTGGCGTCGGCGGTGTACGGAGTCAACGCGGCGCGCAGCCGGGCATCGGTGGCCAGGTCGAGCGCCGAGAACGAATCGTCGAAGAGGTAGATCTCGGGACGACGCACGAGCGCACGGGCGATGGCCAACCGTTGACGCTGACCGCCCGATACGTTGGATCCGCCTTGAGCGATCGTCGCCTGCAACCCGCCCGGCATCGCCTTGACGAAATCGGTGGCCTGGGCGATCTCGAGCGCCTCCCACAGCGCCTCATCGGTCGCCCCGGGATCCGCGAACCGCAGGTTGCTGGCAACGGTTCCACTGAAGAGGTAGGGCTTCTGCGGCACCAGCCCGATCCGGTCCCACAGGACGGCGGGCTCGAGGTCGCGCACATCGATGTCGTCGACCAGCACGGCGCCGGAGGTGGCGTCGAACAGTCGCGGGATCAGGTTGAGCAATGTGGTCTTGCCCGATCCGGTGCTCCCGATGATCGCGGTCACTTGGCCGGGCTGCGCCACCAGCGACACACCGGTCAGCACCGGCGCCTCGGCGCCCGGGTAGTGAAAGCCGACGTCGCGCAACTGCAGGCGGCCGGCGGTGCTCAGCTCAGTGACCGGCGATTCGGCACGAACGACCGACGAGGGAGTGTCGAGCACCTCGACGATCCGCTCGGCGCACACAGCGGCGCGGGGCACGAGAATGACCATGAACGTGGCCATCATCACGGCGAGGATGATCTGCGCGAGGTAGCTGAGGAACGCGATCAACGCACCGATCTGCATCTGCCCCTTGTCGATGCGGCCGGAGCCGAACCACAGCACGGCCACGCTCGACGAGTTGAGCACCAGGACCACGATGGGGAAGAAGAAGGCCTGTAGCCGACCGGCGCGCAGTGCGGTGTTGGTGAGATCCGCGTTGACGTCGCCGAACCGCTGGGCCTCGGCGGGCTCGCGGACGAATGCGCGCACGACACGGATGCCGGTGATCTGCTCGCGCAGCACGCGATTGACGGTGTCGATCCGCTCCTGCATCCTGCGGAACTGCGGCACCATCCGCGACACGACGGTGAGGATGCATATCACCAGGACCGGGATGCTGACCGTGAGGATCCACGACAGCCCGCCGTCCTCGCGGATGGCCATCACCACACCGCCGACTGCCGTGATCGGAGCGGCAACGAGGAGCGTGCATGTCATCAACACGAGCATCTGCACCTGTTGCACATCGTTGGTGATCCTGGTGATCAGCGACGGTGCGCCGAACTGGCCCATTTCGCGGGCCGAGAAATCGGAGACCTGGTGGAAGATGCCACTGCGTACGTCGCGGCCGAATCCCATCGCCGTTCGGGCGCCGAAGTACACCGCCGACGCCGCGCAGGTCACCTGTACGAGGGTGATCAGCAGCATCAGTCCACCGGTCGACCAGATGTACCCGGTGTCGCCGCGGGCGATGCCCTTGTCGATGATGTCGGCGTTGAGGCTCGGCAGGTACAGCGCGGCGATGGTCTGCGCGGCCTGCAGCACCACGACGATGATCAGCAGCCGCTTGTATCGCTGGAGATACGTGCGAAGGAGTCGGACCAACATCAGCCGGGCACCGTTTGCCGTGAGCGGTTGCGCAGCCCGTCGAGCATCAACGAGACGATCTCCTCCGGGTTCATCGGTTCTCCGTCGCCGATCAGCGCCGGGTGCGTGCCCGCGAGCGTGAGGCCGCGCAGCAGCTGCGCGGCCTCCGCCGGACTGCGACGCAGCCGGTTGCTGTGCGGTTCGAGCAGGGCGACGAGCGCAGCGACGTCGGGTCGGGCGACCTTGTGAGCGCGCGCCGCGCTGAGGGCCGCAGGCTTCGGCACTCCGCTGATCGACATCAACTGCCACACGCTGGTCAGCCTGGCCTGCAGGATGCGCACGCCCTCGGCGAGGCGGCGTTCGAACGAAGCGCTGGCGGAGATGGATGCGAGTTCTTTGGCGACCTGCGCCGGGTCATATGCGGTGTCGACCGTCGCTTGCAGCAACGACTCGATGTCGGGGAAGACGCGGAAGATGGTGCCCTCGGCGATCCCGGCGGCCTCGGCGATCTGGCGCGTCGTCACCGCCGGGCCGTGTTGGAGCAGCAGTGGAAGCGTGGCGGCGATGATGGCGGCGCGCCGCTCGGACGGCGGCATCGGTGCGGCGCGGAGCTTGCGCTCGGCTGTGGCCGCGCCGCTGATTCGATCCAGGGTGTGACGGGCGATCAGCCCACACTATCGGGGCGCCGGCAAGAGATGAGTGAGAACTCACTCATCTCTTCCACTGTGCAAGGCGCTACTGGGTGATGAGGACCGGTATGTCGGCTTCGCGAACGACGGCTCCGCCGACGGATGGCGCCAGCAACTTGCTGAACCAGCTGCGATCGTGCGAGCCGATCACGATCACATCGGCCTGGTGATGGTGGGCGGCGTTGATGATGGCGGTCGCCGGATCACCGACCTCGCCGACGATCTGGGCGTTGGGGATTGCAGCACCCCCGGCGACATCGCGTGCAACCTGGATGGCGGCCTCGATCGGCGCGTTGTCGACCTCTGCCGCCGACGCATCACCGCTCGCCTGCTCGCCACCCGTCACCGCACCGACCGGCTGGTCGACAGCAGCGGGCCCGGTGGGCGCCATCACGATGGGGTAACCGATGCCCCACACCAGGGCATCGCCGCCCCACATCAGCGGAGTCTGATCGGCGACGTTGACCAGGATGTAGTTGGCCGTCTCGCCGAACAGGGCGTAGGCGGTGCGCGCCGTCTTGATGGAGGATTCCGAGTCGTCGACCGCGATCAGCACATGTGTCATGGTCTCTCCCTACACCCGAACGGCCCGAAGCGCAAACCTCGGCCCCGCTTGCGGCGTCGTGGTTTGCAACTACGCGGCGGTGGGTATCGCCGCTGCATGACCAGGCAGCGAGGCGAGGAATCGGCACCGAAGCAGGACGACGATGACGCGAGTGGAGGTGAGTTCATCGACCGCCCCGAGAACCTCCCGGGCGATCAGGAGAAGCGACCGCCCGCCGAGGGGTAGTCGGTCAGGTGGAGAAGTCCGGCACTGCGCCGCGTACGTTCTCGCTGCGGCCCTTCGGCTCTTCCCAGTCCTCCTGCCGCCCGAGCGCGGTGAGATCGAGGAACGCATACGAGCCGCCGAGCCACTCCGTGCCCCTGCCGTAGACCGAGTTGGTGTGGAACACATCACCACCGACATCGATGAAGGTGCTGTAACCCGGCTGCTCTGATGGCTGTTCGAGCAACCATTCCATGCCGCTGGCCCGGAGCTCGTCGGGGCCGCGGAAGTTGAACTCCACGGGCGCAACGGTTGCGTCGATGCTGACGTGGAAGTCGTAGTTGAAGTCGCTGCTGTTCGACGAGTACCACGCGTAGTTCCAACCGCGCTTGTGCCTGTACACCTCGAGCTTGTCGAGCGGGGCGCGCGAGACGATGGCGAACGACGTGTCGCGGGCGTACAGATGACGGAGCAGACCGTCCGACAGCTCGTCGGTCGCCGCGGTGCAGCTCGGGCAGCCGTCGTCCCAACCGGGATCGAACATGAAGTGCTGCACGATCAGTTGCGTGCGACCCTCGAACAGATCACGCAATCCGACGGATCCACCAGGGCCTTCGAACTCGTACTCCTTCTCGACTCGTACCATCGGCAACATCCGTCGCTGTGTGCTGAGTGCGTCGCGGGCTTTGGTCATCGCCTTCTCGGCTACGAGCAGCTCGATCCTGGCGGTGCGCCACTCGTCGGTGCCGGCGATCCTTGGCAAGGTCATACGCCGAACCTACTGGGACGTGGTCTCCCGCGAGGCTGTGAAATCGATGCCCCCGGCGAAGTTGTCGGG
>JBDTYA010000322.1:0-17992 GCA_040005915.1 Ilumatobacteraceae bacterium | reverse complement strand
GGCGATCCCACATCGGCCATCATTCGAGCGGCGCACCATCACCACGCCGACGTCGTCGTGATCGGTGCCGATGCGCGCAGCTGGCTCAGCCACCTCCTCGAGGGCTCCGTCGAACGCGGACTCCTCCGTGAGGCCGATTTCGCCGTGCTCGTGGTCGCCGCTGACCGCCCGATCGAACGAACATAGAGGGCGATACGGTCACGTCTGCCTTTCTGCGGCGGACAGAAGGAGTCATCGATGACACAAGCCCACGCCATCGTCTGGATGGATCACCGCGAAGCACGCATCGCGAGCTTTTCGGTCGGCAAGGACGACCTCATCGAGGTGCACAGTCACAGCGCGAACCGGAACATCCACCGCAAGTCCGGGTCGATCGACTCCGGGCATGCTCCCGACGACCACGACTTCTTCGACCGGATCGCAGCGGCCCTCGTCGACACGGCCGAGGTGCTGATCGCCGGCCCGGGCAATGCCAAGACTGCATTCGAGAGCTACATCGGTGAACGCCACGTCGATCTCGCTCACCGTGTGGTCGGTGTCGAGACGCTCGACCACCCGACAGACCCCGAACTGTTGGCGCACGCTCGGCGAGCATTCACCGCCATCGATCAACTGGGAGCCCAAGAATCGTGATTGCCGCGGCGGACCAGCAACCCCGTCGACACCTGTCGGATCTGCACCGCGTTGTCGCCGCGAGGTCCCCATTTTCGTTGATTCTCGTTAGCGAGTACAAGCGGTCGGAAGATCGATGGCTCAGGAGAGGTCGTGGCGCCGGAATGCCTCGAGCGCGACGACTATCAAGATGATGGCGACGCCGAGGAGTACGGCGAATGCCCCAACGGTGAGACCCTGCTCGAGTTGGCGGTCTCCGACGGACCAGTAGAACAACGACGCGTACTTCGCCGAACCGAGCCAGCTGACGAGCGGAGTCATCGAGCTGATCAGATACGAGGCTGCGGCGGCGGCCGAGGAGATCGCGATCGCCGTGCCCCGAGCACCGGTCGCTGCACCGATGGCGAGAGCGAGCAGACCGAAGTCGACACCCAACATCCCGACCGCGAGTGTGGCGGTTGTGAGGTTGCCGAAGTCGACGGTCAGTTCGAACGCTCGGCCGACGATGGCAGATCCGAAGACGATCGCGGAGAATGCAGCAGCTTGCAGCGCCAGCGCGGCGACTTTCTGTGCCACGACGCTCGAGCGCAGGAAGGGGAGGGAGAGCACGAGTTCGAGGTGGCCGTCGGCCTCCTGTCCCGCGAGCGATGTCGCGCCGTATCCGATCGTGATCAACAACATGAGCAGCGGGAAGAAGTTCGCGTAGATGTTTGCACTCAGCCAGCCGGTCGGCGAGGTCAGTGACCCCGAGATCCCGAACAGTGCAGCGACCCCGGGAGAATCCTTCGAGAGCTGGTCGAGATTGGTGGCGTCCTTGAACGACGGATAGAGCGCGACCACAACGACGACATAGCCCGCCATCCCGAGCGAGTACCCGATGATGCTCTTGCGTCGCGTCGAGAGGTCGAGGGTCACGATCTCGGTGTTCACGATGCCGGGTCCTCGGCCTCGGGGCGACGGTAGTACGAGAGGAAGAGTTCGTCGAGGTCGGCGTGCCGCGCCGCGAGGTCCACCAACCCGTTGGCGAGCCCCGCCTCGAGCACCGGTCTGATGTCGCCTGACACCCGGAGCTCGATTTGGTGTTCGGCGACCTGCGCATGCCTGACGCTGGGAATGGCGGTGAACACGGCGGCGGGAACCGTGCGATCGAACTGCATGGTCACGACGCGAACCGCATTCGCGCGCATGTGTTGCACGGTGTCGGTTATCACCAAACGGCCGTCGCGGATTATCGCGACCCGGTCGGCGACGCGCTGCACCTCGTCGAGCGAGTGTGAGGAGAGCAGGACGGTTCGGCCTGCGGCGGCGGTCTCGCGCAGCAGCCCGTCGAATTCTGCTTGCATCAGCGGATCGAGGCCGGTCGTGGGTTCGTCGAGGATCAGGACGTCTGGCCGGTGCATGAACGCCAGGAGCAACCCGACTTTCTGGCGGTTGCCGGTGGACAGCTCGTGAACGGGCCGGTCCATCTCGACGGAGAAGCGGTCGATGAGCGACGCGGTCAAGGAGTCATCGGTGGCGCCCCGCGCCCGGGCGAACCACGCCACGTGCTGCGCCGCGGTCATACGATCGAACAGGCGGAGGTCGCCCGAGAGGTAGCCCACACGTCGTCGGATCGCGAGGCTGTCGCGAACGATGTCGAGGCCGAGTACTTCGGCTGAGCCGCTCGTCGCCCGCTGGAAGTCCAAGAGCGTGCGGATCGTGGTGGACTTGCCGGCGCCGTTCGGTCCGAGAAAGCCGAACACCTCGCCCTGCTCGACCCTCAGGTCGAGTTCGACGATCCCGCGAGACTGCCCGTACCACTTCGTGAGCCCGTGCGTCTCGATTGCGGCGTTCATCGTCCCGGCGGTGGTGAGCACGCCGGTTCCAGCGCTGAATCGGCGACCTCATACACCCGCTGGCGCTCGTTGGTCATTTCGTTCATGTCGACGACTCCGATTCCGACGCACTCGTCCCAGCCATGATCCCATGTGCCCGGCCGCGATGCCAGCGCACAAGGTCCTCCGAGTCGGCCCATCTATGCGATGCTGGCCGCGTGGAGACGAGGTGCCCTTGGTAGCCGGCAGGGTGGTCGCGGTCGAGGTCGATGGCGCTGCTGGGCGCCGACTCCGTCGCCTGAATGCGAGTCTTGGCGCGCTGCACGGGTTGCAGGCGGTCTTGATGATCGCGTTGTCGAACGGTCGATCGTTGCCGATCACGGGCGTGTTCGCGAATGGTCCGCCTGGGCAACCCGATCGGCCACTGGTGGTCGATCACCTGTTCTCGTATCGGCTCGGGTGGGCCGTCGCCGGCTTCGCGCTGTTGTCGTCCTTCTTTCACTTTCTGGTCGCCTCGCCGTGGGGCTTCGATCGGTACGTGAACGAGTTGCAGCATCATCGCAACCGCTTCCGTTGGGTCGAGTACTCCCTGTCGGCGTCGCTCATGATCGTCGTGATCGCCGGGTTGACCGGGGTGACCGATATCGCCGCGCTGCTCGCCCTCTTCGGTGTGAACGTGTCGATGATCCTGTTCGGCTGGTTGATGGAAACGACCAACCGGGTGGGCGACGAGCGGATGTCGTGGACGCCGTTCGTCTTCGGATGCATCGCCGGGGTCGTCCCCTGGGCGGCGATCGTCGTGTACCTGTTCGGCGCCGGCTCTTCGGTCCCCAAGTTCGTCTACGGCATCTTCGTATCACTGTTCGTGTTCTTCAACTGTTTCGCCATCAACCAGTGGTTGCAGTACCGACGTCGCGGCCGGTGGGCGGACTACTTGTTCGGTGAGCGCGTGTACATGTACCTCAGCCTCTTTGCGAAGTCACTCCTCGCCTGGCAGATATTCGTCAACGTGTTGATCTGAACATCGTGGGCATGGCACATGCGGTGATCAATTGGTGACGCCGCAGACGTCGAGTGCCATGAGGGCCAGTGCTCTGGCGGTGATGGCGATGTCCGCGATGGGCACGAGTTCGTCGGGCCCGTGGGCGAGAGCGACGTCGCCGGGACCGTACTGAAGGGTGGGAATGCCCCCGAGCCCGATGAGCAGACGGAGGTCGCTGCCGTACGGTGCAGCCCACACCTCATGCCGTCGCCGGTCGCTCGCGACAGCGTGCGCCCGGCTCATCCGTTGGACCAGATCACTCTCGGCCGGCAGTCGGCCGGAGGCGAACTGGCCGCCCCACCACTCGACCTCCACCGGGTGCTCGCGGAGCCAGTCGTCGGCTTGACACGCGGCGGTGACCGCCTCTTCGAATTGGGCTCGTGCTTGCTCGACCGGTTCGTCGAGAGCGACGCCGAGGCGCCCCTCGGCGACGAGGAGGTCGGGAACCGACGAGGCCCAATCGCCGGCGCGGATCGTGCCGATCGATAGCGGATGCGCGAGCTTCCAGCGTGCCGCCATCGGGTCGACGTGTTGGTGCCGGCATTTTTCGAGCTCGCCCAGCGCCTGCCAGATCGGCCAGAACTTCTCGATAGCGCTGACCCCTTCGGTCCGCCGCGACGCATGGGTCGCGTGGCCGTGCACGAGAAGGCGGAAGGTCAACGAGCCGCCGTTGGCCGGCACGACATCCAAGTTGGTGGGTTCGGGGATGACGCAGGCGTCGGCGCGCCAGCCCCGTTGCAACAGGGCGAATGTGCCGAGGCCTCCGTCTTCTTCACCTTGCACCGACGCCAGCAGCAGGTCGCCGCCGAGGCGGATCCCTGCGGTACGAATTGCTTGCACGGCCCAATGGGCGGCGATGAGACCGGCTTTCATGTCGCACGATCCGCGGCCGTGCAAGTTGCCGTCTCTCACCTCACCGTCGAACGGGGGAAATGTCCACGCATGAGGATCGCCGATGGGGACGACATCAACGTGGCCGTTGAACATCAGCGAAGGGCCGCCACCCGTTCCGGGCAGACGCCCCACGAGCCCCCACGCTTCGCGACGATCCACCTCGACACCGGGGAAGTCGGGTCTGGCGTACATGTCGGCGAGATCGATCGGCCACCGGTCGCAGTCGAGTCCGCCCTCGTCCATCAGCGTCGCCATGTGATGTTGGGCGATGTTCTCGGCGTCTGTCCCACTCACACTCGGGATCCGGACCAGTGTCGAGACGGCGGCGATCATCGGTGCCGTCATCTCGTCAACAACTTCCAACACCCGCTGTGCAGCGACCGACAGATCCATGACAACTTCCCGTCTCGATAGCCGCAGCGTCAGATCAATGCGGCATCAGCGGTCAAACTCGCACAAGTCACGCCGGCGGTCAACACGTAGCACGGCATGAGCAACTCGGCGACTTGACTCCTTGTCCTAGATGTACCCGTCGACGGCAGAGCAGCGCGCCAACACGTTGAAGTACCACCATTTCCGTTGAGGGCGAGCCTGGTCGGCGGGCAGCCCGGCGCGGTCGTCCCACAACTCGATCGCGCCGGCAAACCCCGAGGCGCGCAACTCGGCCTGCACGGCGGACGCCGTGGTGTAGTGCACGACGAGCCCGAAGTCGTGTGCACCGCTGGAGGTGACCATCCAGTCGGGACCGACCTCATTGATGGAAACCGATTGGCGGTAGTTCGTCATCGACGTGCGGAACCTGACCATCCGGTGAACCAACGTGCGAGCCGACGAACGCGGTTGGCGCACAGAAACCGGGGGCATGGTCCACGGCCGCTCGCGCGGGCCTGGGCCGTCTCGGTTGTGTGTCGAGAAGACGAACGTGCCACTGGGCCTGAGGACGCGGTGGATCTCGCGCATGGCGATCGATCGGTCGCTGTGCGAGATCGCGTCGATCCCGTTGATGCTGAAGACCACCAAGTCGAATGACGCATCGGGGAAGTCGAGATGGCGGGCGTCACCGACGCGGATGTCGGCGTCGGGGAACCGGTTGCTCGAGGCCGTGACCAGCTCAGGAAGGAAGTCGATACCGACATAGCGAGTTGCGGCGGGCCTCAGCAATGGCACCGTGCGACCGCCGCCGACGCCGATGTCGAGCACGTCGCCGCCAACATGATCGGTGGTCGTGCGTTCGAGGAGCACGCGTTCGGATCGATCGATCCAGCCCTGAGCGGACGCGAAACGGGCGACGGCGTCGACATGAGCCCAGACCTTGCGGTTGGCGGTCTCCGGAGCGCTCGGCGGGTCGCGCCGGACCGGAGCACCCTCATTCCCGTCGTCCTCACGAGTCATCGCATCGCCCCACACTCCGGAGCCGACGCTAGCGCGCCCTGCGCCGCGTCTCTACCCGGGCGCGAGGCCCCGGATCGGTGGTGTGGTCATGAATCCACTGGTCGACGCGGACCCACTGTTCGTCGAGCCAGGCGACGCGGTCATCGGTGTCGATCGGGATGTCGGTCGCTGGGGTGCGCCACGCGGTGACTGTGATCGGGTCGTCGAGCGGTGCGGCGCGGGCGAGGTCGGCGAACGAGCCGTATTGATCGAGGCCGGCGTGTGCGATGGTCACGACGTCGGCGTGGGGGATGGAGTCGAGTAGGGCGATGACGCCGCCCGGTCGTGGGGGCAGGACGTGGCGAAGTCCGGCGAGTCGTCGGCCGCGCTCGGGGTTGGTGTTGTCGAGCTTCGCGAGGAAACGGGTGAGCAGCTCGGGCCGGAACAGTCGACCTTCGGGGAAGATCACGACAGCGGTGGAGCGGTCGATTCCGTCGTGGAGGTGGCGCATGAGTGCGAGCGCTTCGGGGCCGTTGTCGCGGGGGATGAACACCGATCCGGTACGGCGGTAGATCAGGTCGAACCCGGGGTCGGCGAGCAATTCGGCCATGATCACCCCGCGAATGCGGTAGCCGAGGCGTTGGTAGATGAGCGCCGGGAGTGAGGCGTCGACGATGTTGATGTGACGGCAGAGCACGATCACCGGTCCCGGGGTCAGCGCGTCGACAGCACCCTGTTCGATGTCGAGGCGTATTCCGAGCAATCGTTCGGCGCGTCGTGCCATCACCCCGACGGACCAGGCTTGAAGTCGTTCGTGGCGGCGAATCGACGTGAGGTGGTCGAGGCGGGCACCGAAACCGGCGAGCAGCCACAGCACCGGGGCGACGAGGATTTCGACGCTGTCGTTGATGGCGTACTGGATCGCGAACAGTGCAACGCGAACGGTCGGTAGGCGACGTCGCCGCATGACGAGGTCGCTGGCGATGGCCGCCGTGATGATGAGGGGCGACCCGACCACGCCGACCGTGGTGGCGGCGAGCATGGTCGGGATGGTCCGACTCCGTCGCTTCCATCGCGAGCCGAACGGTTCGACGTCGATCACGTCGGGCTGTCGCCGAATCCGTGAATCGTCGTGGATGGACGGCCATCCACTCGGTCCGCGTCCGCCTCGCCGCTGACGCTGTCGAGGATCTCGTCGATCGCGTCGACCGTCAGCGGCGAATCGTGGCATTCATGGAAACGAGCGTCGGCGGACTCGCGTTGGCCCTCTGTCGAGAAAGCATCCAGCCACACGCGAGCCGCGGACTCGACGAAGTGACCGAACTGAGCGATCAGCATCGTGAAGTCGCTGCGGTTGCGTAACCGTCCTCCACCGCCTGCCTCGGCGTATGCGGCGTACAACGCCCGCAATCGCTCGGGACGGCCGGCGCCGAACTCGTAGAGCACGACGGCCAGTTCGTGCGAAGGGTCTTCGAGGCCGCAGTTCTCCCAGTCGATGACGCAGATCCCGCCGGCGGCGGTGGGCAGCACGTTGTCGGCGAACAGGTCCCGATGACAATTGCGAAGGTCGGTCGGGGGCACCATCAGGGCCTCCAGCCCGACGAGTGTCGCCTGATCCTGCGCCAGCAGTTCTGTGAACGGACACGACGTTGCCCGAAGCCCAGCGACGATCGCGTCCCAGCGATCGGCGCCGACCGGATCGGTGTACCACCGGTCCAGGGGGCGCGAGTTGTCGTGGTCGACGTGATGGATCGCTCCGACGGTCGCCCCGACCAATGTTGGGTCCAGGTCGACGTCGGGTGGCAGGAGGTCGACCCATTCGTAGGCGCGCAGCTGGTAGCCGTCCAGAACGGCCAACACCGTGCCGTCACGTGTCCGCAAGGGACGGGGCATCCGGACGAAACCGGTCGACAGGATCGCCTCCTGATAGGCGACATCGGCAGCAGCCTCGGCCTCCGTCTGGCCGATCCGGAGCTCCTTGATCGCGAACCGACCGCGACCTGTGACCAGTCGCCAGACGATTCCCTGCTGTCCCCGTCCGGCGAGCTCGGCAGGTCCGTCCGGCACGCCCAGATCGAAGCATTGCGCCACCCCGACAGCGTCGATCGACCGGTCCATCGAATCACGGTAGTCAGGCCCGGCCGCTCGATGGGTCCGCTATCGGTGCCTCGTCGCTGTCAACCCGGTCAACCGGTCGCGTGGCGTCGTCGCAACGCTGACCACCTGATTTGGGTCCTTGTACCCTGGTCGCCGTATTGCGAATCGGTGATCCTCTCACTGTGCGAATTCAGATCACTCGGCGCGGAGGCTGTGTCCTCCGGGTTGCGGTGACAGCGGGCGGCGTGCCGTGGTGAGGGGCTCATCGGGCTTGAACGAGAAGAAGGAGCAGTACATGGTGCAGATCGATGTGTCGACGACGTTGGCCGAGGCGGTGGATGCGTTCCCGCAGTTCGCCCGTCAGTTCGAGGACCTGGGCCTGGATTACTGCTGTGGAGGTGGCCGCACGATCCGGGATGCTTGCGCACAAGTCGGTCTCGATCCGCAGGCGACGGTCGCTTCGCTGGCGGCGGTGACGGCGAGCGCGGAGCCCGCCGAGTGGACGACGATGCCCGCCGACGTGCTCGTCGATCACATCGAGGCAACCCATCATCGCTATCTGTGGGACGAGTTGCCGAGGGTGAGCGGGCTGGTCGCGAAGGTCGTGGCGGTGCACGGCGAGCGTCACCCCGAGTTGGAGCAGATGGCCGTGTGCTTCGCGCAGGTTCGAGCCGATCTGGAACCGCATCTGTTGAAGGAAGAGCGTGTCCTGTTCCCGATGATCCGCGAGCTCGCCTCGGCGACGGACGTGCCGTCGTTCCATTGCGGGTCGCTCAGCAACCCGATCTCGGTGATGCTCAGCGAACACGACGCGGTCGGTGAACTGCTCGCCGAGCTGCGACGGTTGACCGACGGGTACACCCCGCCGCCAGACGGCTGCGCGACTTACGCGGCGTGCTTCGCGGCGATGGCCGAGATCGAGGCCGACACGCACCTGCACATCCACAAGGAGAACAACGTGCTTTTCCCGTTGGTGCTTCGACTCGAGACCGAGAAGGCCACGACGGTGTGAGGATGATCGACGGCGCGAATTCGATCAGCAGCTGCGAGGGCGGAGATCCAACGTGCTCGAGCCATCTGCTCGAGGACACGCGTGGCGACATCGACGACCGTGCCGACATCGACCTTCTGGTGCGCAACTTCTACCGCGACGCGGCGATGGACGATCTACTCGGCCCGGTGTTCGTAGCCGCCCATGTGAACTGGACCGCGCATGTCGCGACGTTGATCGACTTCTGGGCGTGGCAATTGCTCGGCGACCCCGGATACGAGGGCCAGCCGTTGCGGGCGCACGAACCGGTGCACGCTCGCACGCCGCTCTCTCACGCAATGTACGAGCGGTGGCTCGAGCTGTTCTGCGACACGATCGACTCGTCGTTCGAAGGGCCGAGATCCGAAGTCGCAAAGGTGCGCGGCCGCAAGATGGCCGCGGCGATGGAGCGCTTGCTGTCGGGTGTCTCCTCCAGCGGAACGGAGCCGATCGAACCGATGTGGCGGCGCACCGATGGCGCCTGAAACCGGCTGTCGTGCTTCCATCTCGGACGGCTCTAGGGTCTGGATGTGAACCACTCGCCGAATCGCCTGGACCGCCGCGGGTTGGTCTGGGGAGTGGTCGGTGTCGCGATCGTCGTCGCGTTGACGTTCATCGGTAGTGACCGGCTGGTGTGGTTCGACGCGGCTCTGGTCGGCTACCTGTTCGGCGTCGTCTTCGCGGTGTTCGGCGTCGCCTATCGCTACGCGGTGTGGTTGCGCCGGCCGCCGACGGCGATGTTGAACCGGCGCGGCTGGGACGCGTTCCGGCAGCGCAAGGCGCGCAACGTGGTGGCGTTGCCGTCGCTCGTCGCGACCCACCTGTTGACACAAGGGTTCATCCGACGGCGGTCGCGTGCGCGCTGGCTCGCTCATCAGCTGGTGTTCTGGGGTTGCATCCTCGCCGGGCTGGTGACGATCCCGCTGACGTTGGGTTTGCTGCACTTCGAGAGCGTCGGTCAGCGCGCCGACCACTATCAGGTGTACCTGTCCAGGGTGGGAACACTCAAGTTCAACGCGGAGAGCATCGTCGGCTGGTTCATGTTCCATGCGCTCGACGTGGCCGCGGTGCTGGTGCTCGGCGGGGTGTTCATCTTCCTGCGCCGCCGGCTACGCGATCCGGGTGCGATCGCTGTGGAACGCTCCGGCGACTTCCTCGCGCTCGCCGGGCTGTTCGCCGTGTCGGTGACGGGGCTGTTCCTGACCGTGTCGAGCATGTGGCTGCAGGGCCGCTTCTACTCGGCACTGAACACGATCCACGCGCTCACGGTGATCCTCGGGCTGATGTACCTGCCGTTCGGCAAGCTGTTCCACATCTTCCAACGCCCCGGCAACCTGGGCGTCGCCTATTACAAGCGTGCCAACGACGAAGGTGCACCGGCGATGTGCCGTCGATGCGGCGAGCCGTTCGCGAGCGCGCAGCAGATCGCCGATCTGAAAGAGGTTCTCCCGCAAGTCGGGTTCGACTACTCGATCGAAGGTGGCGGCAACTACCAGGACACCTGTCCCCAGTGCCGGCGTGTACTCGTCACCCTCGCTCAGTCAGCGCGGGTAGGAGGTTTTGGCTGATGGCTCGACCACCGATCACCGACGACGAGCTCATAGCCCGCTACGGGCCGCATCTCAACGAGGCCCCACCAGGCGGGTGGAACGCGGGCCTCACCATCGACGACGTCGTGAAGACCCACTGCTGCTTCTGCGGTCAGCAGTGCGGTATCAAGCTCAAGGTGCACGACAACACCGTGGTCGGGTTCGAACCGTGGTACGAGTTCCCGTTCAACGAAGGCAAGCTCTGCCCAAAGGGCGTGAAGCGCTATTTGCAGGGGGGGCATCCCGATCGGCTGCTGCACCCGATGGAACGCGACGACACAGCACCGGGTGGGTTCCGCAACATCTCGTGGGATCAGGCACTCGATCGGGTTGTGTCGGAGATCCGGCGTATCCAGGCCCAGCACGGTGACGACGCGTTCGCGATGTTGTCCGGGGTGTCGCTGACGAACGAGAAGAGCTACCTCGTCGGCAAGTTCGCCCGGCTCGCGCTGCACACCGCCAACCTGGACTACAACGGACGCTTCTGCATGGTGTCGGCGGGCGTCGGGAACAAGAAGGCGCTGGGCATCGATCGGAACCCCAACCCGTGGAGCGACATCCCCCTTGCCGATGTGGTGTGGGTCGCCGGCTCGAACATCGCCGAGACCTTCCCGATCACCACCGGTTACGTCTGGCGTGCTCGCGATCGCGGCGCCAAGTTGATCGTGCAGGACCCGCGTGTCGTTCCCCTCGCACGCACCGCGGATCTGTTCCTGCCGGTGCGACCAGGTACCGATTCTGCGCTGTTCGGCGCTGTGCTGCACGTGCTGATCGAACGTGATTGGCTCGACCACGACTTCATCGATGCCCACACGCTCCACTTCGACGAGGCCGCCGCGGCGGTCGCTGAGATGACACCGGCCTGGGCGGCCGACATCACAGGCGTACCTGCGGCTCGCATCGAGGAAGCCGCCGAACTGTGGGGCACCTCGGCGACCGGGATGATGCTCCACGCCCGCGGGATCGAGCAGCACACCAAGGGGGTCGACAACGTGCTCGCGGCGATCAATCTCGGGCTGGCCACCGGCAAGTTCGGCAAACCGGGCTGCGGCGTGTCGACGATCACCGGGCAGGGCAACGGGCAAGGCGGACGCGAGCACGGGCACAAGTGCGATCAGCTGCCCGGCAACCGCGACATCACCAACCCGGAGCATCGCGCTGCTGTTGCGAAGGTGTGGAACTGCGACGAGGCAGACATTCCCGGCAAGGGATTGCCGGCGCAGGAGCTGATCGAAGCGATCCACGAGGGCACGATCAAGGGATTGCTGTCGATCTGCTTCAACCCGGTCGTGTCGGCTCCCGACTCGAAGTTCACGCGAGAGGCGCTCGACAAGCTCGAGTTCTACGCGGTCATCGACTTCTTCCTCTCCGAATCCGCACACCACGCCGACGTCGTCCTTCCGGGCTCACTCCATGAAGAGGACGAGGGCACCTCGACCAGCGGGGAGGGGCGGATCATCAAGATCAATGCTGCGGTCACACCTCCCGGTGAGGCCCGTCGCGACTGGGAGATCCTGCTCGACATCGCCGAGCGTCTCGGCAAGAGCGAGTACTTCGCGTACACGAACACCGAAGAGATCTTCGACGAACTCTGTCGTGCCAGCACTGGCGGCAGCGCCGACTACACCGGCGCCACCTGGCAACGTGTCGAGAACGAGATGGGCCTGTTCTGGCCGATCCCCGAGCTCGGCCACCCCGGTACGCCGCGGCTGTACGAGGGCGGGCAGTTCCACTTTCCCGACGGCAGGGCGCGTTTCCACGCTGTGCCGTACAAGCCCTCAGCCGAGGTCGTCGACGACGACTACCCGGTGCTGCTGACCACCGGTCGTGTTGTCTCCCAGTACCTGTCGGGCACGCAGACCCGTCGCATCGCGGCGCTTGTCGCCCAGTACCCCGAGCCGTTGTGCGAGATGCATCCGCGCCTCGCCGAGCCGCTCGGAGTCGCAGACGGGGACCTCGTCACCGTCACCTCACGTCGCGGCACGATCACGCTGCCGGCTCACGTGGTCAACACGATTCGCCCCGACACAGTGTTCATCCCTTACCACTGGCCAGGCGCGCAGGCTGCCAACCAACTGACGAATCGCGCCGTCGATCCGCTGTCGAAGATGCCCGAGTTCAAGGTCGCCGCCGTGCGGGTCGAACGCGCCGGTGGGCACATCGAAACCACCGACGCCCGTGACATGACACTGCAGGGGGAACAGCCGTGAGAACAGGAACGTTCGGCATCGACGTCAATCCGATCTTCGTGGTCGACCAGAGCCGTTGCATCGGCTGCGAAGCCTGCGTCCAGGCATGCGCCGAATGCGGCACGCATCGCGGCCAGTCGCTCATCCACCTCGATCGCGTGGACCGCGCTGCCTCCACGCAGACTGCCCCGATGGTGTGCATGCACTGCGAGGACCCGACCTGCGCAGAGGTGTGCCCGGCCGACGCGATCAAGCAGACCGAGGAGGGTGTCGTGCAGTCCGCGCTCAAACCGCGCTGCATCGGTTGCTCCAACTGCGTGCTCGCCTGCCCGTTCGGTGTCCCCAACTACGTCGCCGACTTCGACCAGATGATGAAGTGCGACATGTGCACCGACCGCACCTCCGAAGGCCTCGCGCCAATGTGCGCGTCGGTGTGCCCGAGCGACGCGCTGTGGTATGGCACCATCGAGGAGTTCCGCGACACGCGCCCCGGGTCGTTGTTCCGTGACTTCATGTTCGGCCGGCAACAGGTGCGCACCAAGGTCTACACGGTCATCGACGACGCGCTCGGAGGCCCGCTCGACGTGATGTCCGGGACGCAACGTTCCTGGCTCGACGACCCGTTCGAACTCGATCACCTCGAGGCGAACCCGTGACACGAGAAGTGGCGCCCGTCGACGTCCCGGTGGCACCGCCATGGAGACGCGACTTCCCATTCGAAGCCGCGTCCGAGGAAGAAGTCACTCGCCGCGAGTTCGCCCGCTACCTCGTCCTCGGCGCCGGCACCATGGCAGCGGCTAATGTCGGGATCGCGGTCTGGACACAACTGCGCAGCATCAATGCCGGCGAGCCCCGCGCTATCACCGCGTTCGACACCGTCGACGTCGGAGGCACGTTCCTGTTCCGGTACCCCGGCGACGACGACCCGGCCATCCTCGTTCGACTCGACGACACCCTCGTGCTGGCGTTCAGCCAGAAATGCACCCACCTCGGCTGCGTCGTCTACTACGAGCCCGACGAGCAGCGCTGGCACTGTCCGTGCCACGAAGGCAACTTCGAAGTCCGAACGGGCGCGGTCATCTCCGGCCCTCCAGTGCGACCACTCGGTCGCATCGACCTCGAAGTCCGCGCCGACGGCATGATCTGGGCGCTCGGACGGATGACGTGACGACCTCCGCCAGAGGGAGACGCACCTCGTCTGCCGTCGTGCTCTACGTGATCATCCTCGTCGCGTTTCAAGTGTTCCTGATCACCGTCGCCGTCGAGGCTTTCGAGACCGATACCGAGTCACTCGCCTGGGCGACCGCCGGTGTCTCCGTGGCGCTCTTCGCCGCTGCGGCGGCCTTCCTCAGCTACCTCCGACCGTGACTGCTGCCTCCACGAGTCAGCCCGAACCACATCTCCGCGCCAATCCGATCGCGAAGTTGTTCCCTGGCTATTTCGCGCTGGTGATGGCAACCGGGATCATCGCCAGTGCCGCCGAACAACAGAAGATCGCCTGGCTCGCCGAAGGCCTGTATCTGATCACTGCGGCTGCATATGCGGTGCTCATCGTGCTCGTCGTCATCCGGCTCGTCGCGTTCACAGGTTTGTTGGTCTCCGACCTGACCAGCCACGCCAAAGGATTCGCGTTCCTGACCATCGTCGCCGCTACGAACGTGCTCGGCAGTGCATCGGCAGTGATCCACGGCTGGTGGACCGTCGCCGAGGTCCTCTGGTGGTGCAGCCTGCCGCTGTACGTCCTGCTCGTGTACTCGGCGTTGATCGCCGACGTGCTCCACCACGACAAGCCGGGCCTTGGCGCCGGCATCAACGGCTCCTGGTTCCTGCTGACGGTCTCCACCGAGTCGATAGCGGTCCTCGGCGCGCTGCTCCTCGGCCACGACCCGAATGACTTCCTCGCCTTCGCCTGCATCGCTGCGTTCTGCCTCGGCCTCGTCCTCTACCTGATCGTGATGACGATGGTCTTCCTGCGTTGGACCTTCCAACCGCTCGAACCCACCGAAGCCGACCCGCCCGCATGGATCGCTGCAGGCGCCGTCGCGATCACCGTCCTTGCGGGCTCCAACCTTCTCGCGTCTCGCTCCTTGTCACCACGCGTCGACCGGCTCGGTCCACTCATCGAAGGTCTCGTGACACTGGCTTGGGCCACCGCAACCTTCTGGTTTCCCTTGATGGTGGCGATCGGGGTATGGCGCCACATCGTACGCAGGGTTCCGCTCCGGTACCACCCGTCGTACTGGGCCCTCGTGTTCCCGCTTGGGATGTATGGGGCCGCGACGTTCAAGATGCGTGCCGTCATCCATCTCGATCAACTCGAATGGGTGCCGAAGATAACGCTCGCCGTCGCGCTCACCGCATGGGCTGCGGCATTCATCGGCCTCGTCGGACAAGGCGGGCGGGCCGTTGCAAGTCGAACCCGTCCGACAGCGACGATGACTGGACAGACCTGAGGTGGCCGCCTACTACATCGCGCTCAGCCTGCACATCCTCGGAGCGACGATCTGGGCCGGAGGACATCTCACCCTCGCCGTCACGATCCTGCCTCGAGCCCTTCGCGAGAGACGTGTGGCGATCGTCAGCGAGTTCGAGCAGAGCTTCGAACGGATCGGCCTCCCCGCGCTCGCCATCCAGGTCCTCACGGGACTGTGGCTCGCCCACCACCTTCTCGGCTCACCCCGCAACTGGTTCCACGACGACCCCATCGCCCACGTCGTTCAAGTGAAACTCGGTCTCCTTGCGCTCACACTCGGACTCGCCATCCACGCCCGATTCAGGGTCATCCCCAAGCTCTCCGACGACACGCTTCCCACGCTCGCCTGGCACATCCGAATCGTCACACTCGCGGCAGTTCTGTTCGTGCTCGCCGGCGCCAGCATCCGATTCGGCGGCTACCCGGCGTTCGACCGCTGACGACCGACCAGGACCCACCGGCCCGCCGCCCCAAATATCACCACATGGCGGTCGTGCCGAGCATCGACCGCGTCACCGACATCGAAACTTCCCACTTCCCCTCGCTCTGTCGCATTCCAAGGGGTCATCCTCGCCCGCCGGTGGCGTAGTCGACCCACGCCGCGTTACGAACGCGAACAGCCTTCGACAACGAACGCACCAGACCTTGCGCGATGTCGGCCATCGTGACCGCTGCCAACTCGGTGCGCCAGGCCCGCTCGGCACGCTGCATGACTGCCGCGATGCTGCACATCGGCGTGTAGTGCGCGGCCTGGATCGGTCCTCGCTTGCGGATCTCCTGGCAACGGAACGCCGGTGCATCGCCGTCGACCGCCTGCACGACGTCGAGCATCGTGATCCTGGCAGCGGGACGAGCCAGCCGGTAGCCGCCGCGCCTGCCGGGCGCCGTCTCGACGAGGCCACTGCGCGAGAGCGCTTGCATCGCTTTGGCGAGGTACGCCGGGGGGACGCCGTGGAACTCGGCCAGACGAGATGCGGGCAGAGCCTGGCCGGGCGGAAGGCCGGCCAACACGACAACGCAGTGGAGGGCCCATTCAACCGGTTCGCCGAGACGCATGACGGGCGATCATAATCCGGATATATTCTGTCCGTATATGATCCGACCACGGAAGCCGGAACAGAGATGATGAGGGAGTCAATGATGAGCGAACACCGAATCGACTACACAGCGTTCAAGCCAGGTCTCGACAGCATGTTCAAACTGGGCAAAGCCGTTCACGACTCCGGACTCGAAGCGCCGCTGCTCGAACTGGTGAAGACACGCGCATCACAGATCAACTCGTGCGCATTCTGCCTCGACATGCACTGGAAGGACGCCCGGGCCAACGGTGAGACCGAACAGCGGCTCTACGGCCTGTCGGCGTGGCGCGAGGCCCCGTACTACACCGATCGCGAGCGGGCCGCCCTCGGCCTGACCGAAGCGGTCACACGGCTCGCCGACAGGGGCGTGCCCGATGAGGTCATAGCGGCTGCCCAGCCTCACTTCTCGCCCGAGGAGCTGGCCGCACTGATCTACGCGATCGTTTCGATCAACTCCTGGAACCGGCTGGCGGTCTCGGCGCGGTCGCTGGCGGGCAGTTACGTGGTCGGCGCCTACTGACCGTCGACGGTATTGTTCTAGTCAACTCTAGAACTAAATGCCGAACGGACGAGGGAGATCTGAATGCGCGACAAGCCGTACCCCACGCCCAGCCGTGATCTCGACAGTCCCGAACAGATCGACGAGATGGTGCGCCGCTTCTACGCCGACGTCACCCAAGACGATCTCCTCGGCCCGATGTTCAACGACGTCGCCCACGTCGACTGGAACGAGCACCTGCCCAAGCTGGCAGCATTCTGGTGCAGGGCCCTCCTCGGCATTGCCGACTACACCGGCAACCCGTTCCAGGCGCACGCGCTCATCCACGCTCAGCGACCCTTCACCACCGCCCACTTCGAACGCTGGCTGACACTGTTCCATGAGACGGTCGAGCTCGGCTGGGTTGGCGACAACGCGCAACGAGCCCTCGATGTCGCGGACAACGTCGCGCGCGTCCACAGTCACCAGCTTGTCGGTCAGGCCGTCTCGGTCGACCCGGTCGTTGCAACCTGATCGAGCCGGCGATGACTCTACGGAGCGTCAACCATCGGGTTCGGCGGGATCAGGATCACGGGTAGGTGCGTGTGATGAACCAGCTGCAAGGGCATCCTGGCGAGGCGGGACCCAACGACGTCGTTGAGTCCTCGGGTCCCGACCACGAGCAAACCGGCGCCCTCGTCGGTGGCGGCGCTGGCAAGTGCAGCGCCGGGGTGCTTGCCCTCGACGACGCGTGTTCGGAACGTGACGCCTGCGTCCCGTAGCGGGGCGACCCACACGCTGCTGACCGCGGCCTCCACTGCCGCCCGCCTTGTGGCCACATCACGATCGCTCGAGCCCCATCGAGGATGAGGTTCGAAGGCGCATATGGCAATGACGTCGGCATTGCACGCGGCGGCGAGGCCGGCACACCAGCTCACGGCGGACTCGCTGCCCGCCGATCCGTCCACACCAACCACTATTCGGTCGATGGTTGCGGTAGCGCCTGCGGAGGGGACGATGGCGAGGGGACCCCGGGTGAGATGAGCGAGATGGTGCGCCATGCTGCCGAGGTGTAGGCCGGCGAGGTGCCCGGTGCCGCGAGTCCCGACGACGAGCAGGTCAACGTGCTCCGCCTCAGCGGCGTCCAACAGGCTGTCAGGAGCGCCGATGAGTTGTAGGCCTCCATGCGGGACGCCGCTGAGGTGGAGCGGCTCGGACCACTTGGCGTTGAGGTTGTGCTCGGCCTCGGCGATCAACCGCTCGAAGTCATCGGGCGAGACTTCTGCCTGATCCGGCTCAAAGACGTTGCCGACGAGGATCTCGG
>JBDTYA010000321.1:0-20764 GCA_040005915.1 Ilumatobacteraceae bacterium | reverse complement strand
GACTGGGGGTAGCGGGCGCGACAGATGGGGCGGCGGCGGCTTTCTTCACGGCGCGCTTCCTCGGTGTGGCGGCAGGGGGCGGGGGCGGCGATTCGAGGGTGATCGGCTCGGCGACAACGTCGGCGTCGGCGTCGGCGACCACCGGAGCCTTGGGTGCCGGCTTCGCCGCGGCCTTTCTGGCGCGTTTCGGCTTCGGCTCGTCGGGCAAATCTGCCGGCGGCTTCACCGTGGTCATCGTCGGGATCGCCAGGTCGATGCTGCGACGCGCCGGCGCGAAGCTCTCGACCACCAACGTGATCGATTCACCGACCTTCATGAACTCGCGAGCACTGCGCGGCGGCGGCTCCGACATGAGGCTCAATGGCACGTAACCCTTCACATCCCCGATGCGCACGTAGGCGCCATGCGATGAATAGTTCTCGACGATCGCGTTGACACTGCTGCCGGGCTTGTGATGTTCGACGAAGGTGAGAAACGCAAGGAGGTCGTTGGTGCCCGTGCTGCGCGGCGTTGGCTCGGCACGAGAATCGTCGGGTTGCGCTGCGGGCTCGTTGGCCTTGACCGAATCGGTCGGCTTGTTCGGCGTTGCCGCCACCTTGGCGGAATCCCGCCTGCGGCCGGCCCGTTTCAACGTTGCGCCGGGCGGTGGAGCGGCGGGGATCGGCATCGGCTGACTGGCCTCGGGGCTCGCCGACTTCACCTTCGACCCACGCCCGCCGCGCTTGGCTTCGCTGACCGATTTGCGACTCGTCGGCCCACGGACCGGCAGGCGATTGACGAACACCCAGCCGATGTGCGGCACCGGCTTGCCGCCGACGAGCCGGCCTTCATCGAACAACCACGTGTGCGTGCCGTGGAACTCCTGGTAGCTGTCGTTGGAGAGGATGGTGGCATTGACCTTGTTGGCGATGCTCAACACAAACGCGTCACCGCGTCCGATCGCGCCGGCGGGCGGCGCGACGATCTCGTTGTTGCTGACCGCATCGTCGAACTCGGCAACTTCCGAGGAGTCGATGCGGTGGCCGAACGTGGCGTCAACGACGACGGTGATGAGCGCCTCGGGATGTTCCGACATGTACGCCAACACCGCCTCGTTGAGTTGTTTGAGGCTGGGTGCGGAACGGCCCTCGGTGGCGAGGTTCGAACCGTCGACGACGACGTGACGAGGCATAGCGACGCCAGTCAATCACGCCGGAGGGCGGGTGCCTACGATGCTCGGCATGAAGACGGCGGTGTTGTGGGACTTCGGGGGCGTCATCCTCACGAGCCCGTTCGAGGCATTCCGTCGCTACGAGAAGCAACACGGCCTTCCGATCGACTTCATCCGGAGCGTCAACGCGACCGATCCTCACGGGAATGCCTGGGCGCTGTTGGAACGCAACGAGATCTCCGCCGAGGAGTTCGGCGACCGGTTCGCCGGCGAATCGACGGCCCTCGGGCACAGGGTTGCGGGGGCCGACGTGCTGTCTTTGCTCGCAGGCGATGTGCGCCCCGAGATGGTGGCGATGCTGGACCGTGTGAAGGCGGCCGACCTGCGCGTCGCCTGCCTCACCAACAACGTCGTGGGCGGTGAAAGGCACGCTCCCGCAGACGCTCGCGCTGCCGAGATCGCTGCGATCATGGACCGCTTCGATGTTGTCGTCGAGAGCAGCAAGGTCGGTGTGCGCAAGCCCGAGCCGAGGTTCTACGAGATCGCCTGCGAGATGCTCGGCGTACGGCCATCGGACTGCGTGTTCCTCGACGATCTCGGGATCAACCTGAAACCTGCCGCCGCCATGGGGATGACCACCATCAAGGTGATCGGCGCCGAGCAGGCGATCGCCGATCTCTCCGTCGCACTCGGTTGGCATTGAGTGGTCGTGAGTTCCGAGCGCGAACTGACAAATCGGCTGATGTTGCGTGCCCGCGACGCGATGGACCGCGGCTATCGCGACGAGCTCGACATCGCTGCGCTCGCAGAGATCGCGTGTGTGTCGCACGCGCACTTCATCCGCACGTTCAAGAGGACGTTCGGTGAGACGCCACATCGCTATCTGCAGCGTCGTCGTGTGGAACGGGCGATGTACCTGTTGCGAACGACGACGGATGCGATCACAGACATCTGCATGCACGTCGGATTCTCGAGTCTCGGTACGTTCAGCCGGACGTTCACCGAGATCGTCGGGGAAACACCGACTCGTTACCGCTCACGAGGTCCGCTCGACGACGTGCCGAGCTGCTTCGTGAAATCATGGATCAGACCGAGCACTTTCGGAGAAGCGATCTGATCGACCACTCCCTACCATCGGCGACATGTACAACAACATTTCACGTTCGCAGATCTTCGTGCTCGACCAGGACGAAGCCCTCGACTTCTACGTCAACGTGCTCGGCCTCGAGCTCGCCTCCGACGTCGACCTCGGATTCATGCGGTGGCTCACCGTACGGGTTCCTGGCGACACCACGAGGGAGATCCTGCTCGAGCGGCCGGGCCCGCCGGCGATGGACGAAGCAACCGCCGCGCAGGTCCGCGACCTCGTCACGAAGGGTGCGATGGGCGGGTGGCTGTGCCTCACCACCGACGACGCGGCAGGCACCTTCAAGACGCTGAGGGACCGGGGCGTCGAGGTCACCGACGAACCGTCGACCAAGCCGTACGGCATCGACTTCGGGATCCGAGACCCGTTCGGCAACGCGATCCGCATCGGCCAGATGTTCGCGGCTGCCGGGCAGTAGTCCGGGGCGCCCTCGGACTACCCCTCTGTCGCTCGACGTGCAACGATCTGTCGATGACGATTCGAACCGACCCGTCGGCGGATGTCCCGACCGACCGAGCGCGTGATTGGCTCCCGACGCAGTCCTTGCTCCGCGAGACCGAGATTCGTGAATCGATCGGCTTCCTCACCGGGGCGGAGACCGCCGATCTCGTCGAGTCGCTGATCGAACGCAATCGCCAGATCCACGAGGTCGAGTGCATCAACCTCAACCCGGCGACCAATGTGATGAACCCACGGGCCGAGGCCGCATTGTCGGCCGGCCTCGGCTCGCGGCCATCACTCGGATACGCCGGCGCAAAGTACGAGATGGGACTCGAGGCGATCGAGGAGATCGAGGTGATCGCCGCCGACCTCGCCTGCCGCGTGTTCGGAGCGCGGTTCGCCGAGATACGAGTGGGGTCCGGCGCACTCGCGAACCTCTACGCCTTCATGGCCACCTGCCGGCCGGGCGATTCGATCATCGTCCCGCCGGCGACGATCGGGGGCCACGTCACTCATCGACCCGCCGGCTCGGCCGGGTTGTACGGCCTCGACATCCACGAGTGCCCGATCGATGCTCGGCGCTTCACCATCGATCTCGACGGCCTCGACGAACTCGCCCAACGCGTGCGGCCGAAGCTGATCACGATGGGTGCGAGCCTCAACCTGTTGCCACATCCTGTCGCCGAAGTGCGCGCGATCGCGGACTCGGTCGATGCTGCGTTGCTCTTCGACGCTGCTCATGCGTGTGGCATGTTCGCCGGCAAGGTGTGGCCGAACCCGCTCGACCTTGGCGCAGATCTCATGACCATGAGCACGTACAAGAGCCTCGGCGGTCCGGCTGGTGGTCTGCTGCTGACCAACCGTGCCGACCTCGCGGCGCGTGTCGACGCCATCGCATACCCCGGTCTCACCGCCAACTTCGATGCCGGCAAGTCGGCATCGCTCGCCATCACTCTGCTCGACTGGCTCGACGGCGGCCAGCAGTACGCGCTGGTGATGACCGCAACCGCATCTGCGCTCGCGACGGAGCTCGCAGCTGCCGGCCTCCCCGTGTTCTCGACGGAGGAGGGCTACACGACGTCGCACCAGTTCGCCGTAGATGCGACGCAGTGGGGCGGCGGCCACCAGGCCGCGCTGACGCTGCGCGATGCCAACATCCTGACGTGCGCCATCGGCTTGCCCGGCGGCGACGAATGGTCGGGACTGCGAATCGGCACACCGGAGATCGTTCGTTGGGGGATGACTGCGGCAGACATGCCCGAGCTCGCCGCCCTGATCGTCGGGGGTCTTCGCTCCGACCCGCTGGCGGTGGCCCCGAAGACCACAGCCTTCCGGTCGCGATTCACCACTCTGCACCACATCCACAGGTAGGTCGCAGGACTCGAACACCGGTTCCGTCCACTGTGCAACACCCCTCTGCGACAGTGGGTCGTATGAGGTCAGAGAACGTGCAGCATCGGGTTGGGCGGCTTCCCGGACGCACAGGTCATGTCCGCCGGACCAACCGAACGCGGCGGCCCGTCAACCGGATCGCCGTTACGGCGACCAAGTTGTCAGAAGCCTTGGAAGGTCTCCTCCATCAGATCGGCGAGCTCTTGGTCGTGGATCGCCTTCGTGCCCGTCGCAGGGCTGCCACTCTCAACACGCGAAACGTGCCGAAGGTCGTAGCCGCGCTCCTTGATGCGCCACGTGCGTGCTTCGACGAAGTTCCACGGGCCCATGTTCTCGGGCTCCTCTTGCAGCCACACGAGGTCGCGTGTGTTGCGATATCGAGCCAGGACTTCGAGGAGACGCTCCGCCGGGAACGGGTACAGCTGCTCGATGCGAACGATCGCAACCGGAGCTGACCGTTTGTCGCGCTCGGCCATTGCGTCCCAGGCGACCTTGCCGCTGCAGAACACCAGCCTCTGGACGTCGTCCGGGTTCGTGCTCCGCGGGTCGTCGAGCACCTCTTCGAACGTGCCGGTGGTCAGGTTGTCGATCGGCGACCTGCTCTCCTTCATGCGCAGCGGTGCCTTCGGGGTGAACAGCACCAAAGGCTTGCGCACATCGCGGCGCACCTGGCGGCGCAACAGGTGGAAGTACTGCGCCGCCGTCGTGGCGTTGCACACCTGAATGTTGTCCTCCGCGCACGACTGCAGGAACCGTTCGATTCGTGCCGACGAGTGCTCGGGGCCCTGACCCTCGAAACCGTGCGGCAACAGCAACACGAGGCTGTTGGACTGGCCCCACTTGTCCTCCGCCGCTACGACGTACTGGTCGATGATGATCTGCGCGCCATTGACGAAGTCGCCGAACTGCGCCTCCCACATCACCAACGCCTCGTGGTTGGCGTGGGCGTACCCGTATTCGTAGCCGACCGCGGCGTACTCGCTCAGCAGGCTGTCGTACACCCAGAACCTGGCCGTGGCCCCGGGCAGGGTGTTCAGCGGGATCCAGTCGTTCTCGTTCTCGTAGTCGATCAGCGCCGCATGGCGTTGGCTGAAGGTGCCGCGACGGCTGTCTTCGCCGGCCAGGCGAACCGGGGTGCCTTCCAGCACCAGCGAGCCGACGGCCAACGACTCGGCGGTGGCCCAATCGACCTCGCCGGAATCGTGGTAGGTCTTCGCTCTGGTCTCGAACTGGCGCACCAGTTTGGGGTGCGGCGTGAAGTCGTCCGGATAGTCGGTGAGGTGATCGAAGATCATGTCGAGCCGGGCGCGATCCACACCCGTGGTCACATGCGGCAAGACCCCGGCCGGCTTCGGCGGCTTCGGCGCCTTGAAGACCTCGGGAGCATGCGCACGTGTCTGGTCGAGCGCGACCTGCAGCTTGTTCTGGAAATCGGCCAGGGCGCCCTCGGCCTCCTCAACCGTCAACTCGCCGCGCTTCACGAGTGCCTCGACATAGAGCTTGCGCACGCTGCGCCGTTCGGCGATGGCCTTGTACATCAGCGGCTGGGTGTAGCTGGGATCATCGCCTTCGTTGTGCCCGTGGCGGCGGTAGCAGACCATGTCGATGACGACGTCCTTGTGGAACGCCTCGCGATACTCGAACGCCAGTTGGGCCACGCGCACGCATGCTTCGGGATCGTCGCCGTTCACGTGGAAGATGGGTGCCTGCACCGTCTTGGCGACGTCACTGCAATACAGCGAACTACGGGCGAACTGCGGGCTGGTCGTGAAGCCGATCTGGTTGTTGATGATCAGGTGGATGGTGCCACCGACGCGGTAGCCCTTGATGTCGCTCATCGCCAGGCACTCGGCGACTATCCCCTGGCCGGCGAACGCCGCATCACCGTGCAGCAGGATCGGCAGCGTCGGGAACGATCCCGGCGGCTCGATGCGATCCTGCATGGCCCGCATCATCCCCAGAACGATCGGGTCGACCGTCTCCAGGTGACTGGGGTTGGCGGCCAGTTCGACGCGGATGTCGGCGCCGGTCGGGCTCTCGTATTTACCGGTGGCGCCGAGGTGATACTTGACGTCTCCGCTGCCTTGCACCGAGATGGGGTCGATGTGACCCTCGAACTCCTTGAAGATCTGGTCGTAGCTCTTGCCGATGACATTGCCGAGCACACTCAGGCGGCCGCGGTGCGCCATGCCGATCGCAGCCGAGTCGAGACCGGCGTCGGCCGCCATCGACAGGATCTGGTCGAGGATCGGGATGGCCGATTCCGACCCCTCCAGACCGAACCGCTTGGTGCCGACGTACTTGGTGGCCAAGAACTTCTCGAATGCCTCAGCTGCGTTCAGTCGCTCGACGATGCGCTGCTTGCGCTCCTTCGGCACGACCGGCTGCACGCCTTCGACCTTCGACTGGATCCAGCGCTGCTCGGCGAAGTCCTGGATGTGCATGTACTCGATGCCGATGGTGCGGCAGTAGGCATCGCGCAGCACGCCCAACAGATCGCCGAGCTTCATCTTCTCGAACCCGCCGACACCACCCGTCAGGAACTCGCGATCGAGGTCCCAGATGGTCAGGCCGTACGTCGCCGGATCGAGCTCGTCGGGAAGATCCGGCTCCTTCCACCTCAGCGGATCGAGGTCGGCGATCAAGTGGCCCCGCACGCGGTGAACGCGGATGAGGGTGGCGATCTGCATCTGCTTGTGCAGCATCGCCTCGTCGCTGTCGATGGGGCTGTGGTCGACACGCCACTTCACTGCCTCGTACGGAACGCCGAGGCTCTTGAACACGTCCTCGTAGAAGTTGTGTTCGCCCAGCAACAGTTCGTGGATCCGCTTCAAGAACATGCCGCTCTCGGCGCCCTGGATGATCCGGTGGTCGTACGTGCTCGTGATGGTCACGACCTTGCTGACGCCGAACGAGCCGAGTGCCCGCTCGTCGGCACCCTGGAACTCGGCCGGATAATCGATGGTGCCGACACCGACGATCACACCTTGGCCCGGCATCAATCGCGGCACGCTCTGGACGGTGCCGATGGTGCCCGGGTTCGTCAGCGAGATGGTGGCACCCTGGAAGTCGCTGACCGCCAGCTTGTTACCCCTGACCTTGCGGATCAGGTCTTCGTAGGCGGCCAGGAATCCGGCGAAGTCGAGCGCGTCGGCATTGCGCAGAACCGGCACCACCAGGGTGCGCGTGCCGTCGCCCTTGTCGACGTCGACTGCAAGACCCATGTTGATCGATGGGTTGTGGATGATCCTCGGCTTGCCGTCGGCGCCGGCGGTGTAGGCGCTGTTCATGTTGGGCACGGCGTCGGCGATGGCCCGTACGAGCGCGAAACCGATGAGGTGCGTGAAGCTGACCTTGCCCTGCCCACTGCGGCTGCGGTAGCCGTTGATCACCTTGCGGTTGACCTCCAGCAGCTTGGCGGGAATATTGCGGAAGCTGGTCGCAGTCGGGACCGACAGGCTGCGCTCCATGTTGGCGGCGATCGCCGCACCGGCACCACGGATCGGGTCACCCAGATCGGCGGCGACCGCGGCAGCGGGCCGGACCGCGGCGGGCGCGGCCCCGTTGGAGGGGTCGGCCGCTGCCGCCGGCGGGGGCGGCAACGCCGGTACCGGGACAGAGGGCTTGTAGTCGGAGAAAAACTCCTGCCACGTCTCGCTGACCGAACCAGGATCGGATCGGAACTGCTCGTACATCTCTTCGACGAGCCACGAGTTCGCGCCGAAGGCCGACCCTGCGGATTCAGTTGCTGTCATCGTCGTCTGATCGTACTTGTCGACGTCCAGATTTCAGGGCTCTCCCGAGGTGACCTAGGACCGGTTGCTTTTCCGAAGTTCTCACTTCTAGATTCGATCTATGCGCTTACGCACCCTCGCCGTCGTTCCATTCATCGCCCTCTCGCTGGTGGGCTGCAGCTCGAGCGATGGCGGCGGTGGCAGCACGGCGACGACGCCGGCAAACGCTGTGGTTGTGAAGGCGATCGAAGGCATCGCCTGGGACGCCAAGTCATACACCACGACCGCTGTCGACGGCAACGTCACCATCGCCGTACGCAACGACAGCAGCCTGCCGCACAACCTTCACCTGATCGATGCCGAGAACGTCGACGTCGGGATCTCATTGGTCGTCAACAGCAGAAGCGACGTCGCCAGCACCACGGTCGCGCTACCACCTGGCACCTACAAGGTGATCTGCACGATTGCCGGGCACGGCAACATGAAGGCCACGCTGACCGTCACCTGACGACCGTCACCTGACTGCTGTCGGCTGGTCCGTGATCCGGATCAGGCCTTGAGGAAGATCTCGCTGAGGATCAGGAACACGACCCACATGCCGAACGAGCTGATCAGCAGGTTGCGGACACCAGGGCCGTCGTACATCATGTTGAGGCCCTTGTTCGGCGTGGTCTTCCACGGCAGCATGCCGAGGCAGTTCACTTCCATCACGACGATGATGATGATGGCAATGGCCCAGTAGGCGCCCATGTGACCACTGCTGAGCATCTCGCCGCTGATCGGGCTGTGCGACTTGAACACCATGAAGAACAACATCGTGACCGAGAAGACCGTGTTCTGCCTCGAGGCCATGAACGCCTTGCGGCCGGCGGCAGCGGCGGCCGGGTCGGCCTCACCTCCGGCGACGAGATTGGCGGCGTTGGCCAACACGACCTTCTGGTTGCGCCAGATCACACCCCACACGT
Source organism: Ilumatobacteraceae bacterium (assembly GCA_040005915.1). Taxonomy (GTDB): domain Bacteria; phylum Actinomycetota; class Acidimicrobiia; order Acidimicrobiales; family Ilumatobacteraceae; genus JAENVT01. Next base: position 11,935 of record JBDTYA010000321.1, on the reverse strand, counting down.
TGAGCATCATGATGGTGCCCAACAGCATGCCCGTGCTGATGGCCACGCCACCGGCCTGCTTGCCGAAGTCGTTGGCGAAGTAGTCCTTGGTGACGATCGTGATGAGGATGCCGGTGACAAAGGTGCTGAGCGCCGCCCAGCGGAACCACCACAGGGCCTTCCGGGCAACCTTGTCGATGGCGATGTTGCGAGCGCGGCCCTCGTCGCCGTAGGCCGCGAACGCCGGGACCTGCACGAAGTTGAAGTAGTAGAGCAGGCCGATCCAGGTGATGCCCGCCAGGATGTGCAGCCACCGGAACCCGAAGCTGCCGAGCGCTGCCCTGCTGAAGAACCCATCTGCTGAAAGCACCGTTGGTACCTCTTTCGTCGAACGTTTCGTTGCAGGCTTTTCGAGCGACCACGACCTGTCCGCGTGAACGTAGCACTACAGCAGCGTCGCGCCTAGCAATGCAGCGCCGTAGATTGTGCGACGTCATGGCCCACGAATTCATCTACACCTGTCACAAACTTGCTCGCGTGTATCCGCCCGATCGGACGGTGCTCGAGAACATCTCGTTGTCGTTCTACCCGGGTGCCAAGATCGGCGTGCTCGGCGCGAACGGCGCCGGCAAATCCAGCCTGTTGCGAATAATGGCCGGCCTCGACGACGGCTACAGCGGCGAGGCGCGGCTGACGCCGGGCTTCAGCGTCGGCTATCTCGCGCAGGAGCCCGATCTCGATCCCGCCAAGGACGTGAAGGGCAACGTCATGGACGGCGTCGCCGCGGTGCAGTCGATCATCGATCGCTACAACGAGGTGATGACGATGTGGGGCGACCCCGACGCCGACTACGACAAGATCGGCACCCTACAGGCGGAGCTCGAAGACAAGATCGCGGCCACCGACGCATGGAGCCTCGAACGCAACGTAGAGATCGCCATGGACGCGTTGCGGTGTCCGCCCGACGACGCCGATGTGACGACGCTCTCCGGCGGCGAACGGCGACGGGTCGCACTGTGTCGGTTGCTGCTGAGCCGACCGGACCTGCTGTTGCTCGATGAGCCGACCAACCACCTCGATGCAGAGAGCGTCGAGTGGCTCGAGCGATTCCTGCAGGAGTACCCGGGCACGGTCGTCGCCATCACCCACGACCGCTACTTCCTCGACAACGTCGCCAAATGGATCCTCGAGCTCGACCGCGGCCGCGGGATCCCGTTCGAGGGCAACTACTCGTCATGGCTCGAGCAGAAGCAAGAGCGCCTCGCCCGCGAGGAGAAGGGCAACGAGAACCGCCAGCGCACACTGCAGCGCGAGCTCGAGTGGGTGCGAATGGCACCCAAGGCCCGCCAAGCCAAGGGCAAAGCCCGCCTCGCTGCGTACGACAAGCTGCAACAAGAGGCCGAGGCCGCCGAGCGCGGACCGGATCGTCTGGAGATCACCATCCCGGTCGGCCGCCGCCTGGGCGACACGGTGATCGAGGTCGACGATCTCAGCAAGGGCTTCGGTGATCGATTGCTGATCGAGGACCTTTCGTTCACGTTGCCGCGCGCCGGGATCGTCGGGATCATCGGCCCCAACGGCGCCGGTAAGACGACGCTGTTCAAGATGTTGACCGGCCAGGAGGCGGTCGACGACGGCAAGGTCACGATCGGCGACACCGTCGATCTCGCCTATGTCGATCAGTCACGCGACACCCTCGACGCAAACGCGACGGTCTTCGAGGAGATCACCGGAGGTGTCGAGCACATGAAGGTGGGCAACCGCGAGATCCACGGCCGGGCCTACTGCGCGAGCTTCAACTTCAAGGGCAGCGACCAACAGAAGCGCGTCGGCGACCTGTCGGGTGGCGAGCGCAACCGCGTCCACCTCGCCAAAATATTGAAGAGCGGCGGCAACGTGCTGCTGCTCGACGAGCCGACCAATGACCTCGACGTCGATACGCTTCGCGCCCTCGAGACGGCGCTCGAGAACTTCCCCGGATGTGCCGTCGTGATCAGTCACGACCGCTGGTTCCTCGATCGCATCGCCACGCACGTGCTGGCGTTCGAAGGCAACAGCCAGGTCCGCTGGTTCGAGGGCAACTTCAGCGAGTACGAGGCGTGGCGACACAAGGAGCTCGGCGCCGGCGCCGACCAGCCGCACCGCATCAAGTACAAGCCGTTGGCGCGATAGACAGCGATAGCGATAGCGACCGAGACCGAGACCGAGACACGGCAGAGAATCACATGGCCACCCGACTGATCACCAGGGCATGCATCGCTGTGTTCGTGTGCGGCATCGCCGGGCTGATCATCTCGTCGGTCGCCGGCAACAACAACGGCGTGGTGTTGACCATCGGTGGCGCGATCGTCGTCGCCGCGATCGTGTTGATGGCCGTCAACACGGTGACCGTGCACGAGCGGATAGACGCCTTCGACGAGGCCGCCGCCGAACAACTCGAGGCCCGCGTCGCCCAACTCGTGCAACAGGGCGCGGACGAAACCGACGTTCGCACATTGGTTCGCGAAGCGCGCCGCAGCAGTCGCCGATGACGATCGGACCGCGGTGATTGGCGAGACGGATGCACAACTGGCGGGACGGCTGGCTACCGAGGCCGGTCACCTGTTGGTTCGGTTGCGCAGCGAGATGACACATGCCGGCGCACCACCGTGGCAGGTGATGGACACCGGCGATCTGGCAAGCCATCGCTTCATCGCCCGGGAGTTGGCGGCCGCCAGACCCGACGACGCCGTGCTGTCGGAGGAGGGCCTGGAGGACCCGCGCCGCTTCGACGCCGACCGGGTCTGGATCATCGATCCCCTCGACGGTACGAGTGAGTTCGGTGAGCACGGACGGTCCGACTGGGCCGTGCACGTTGCGCTGTGGGACGCCGACCACTTCGCAGCCGGAGCCGTCAGCATTCCCGATCTCGGCCTGATCTTCTGCACCGATCCCCCACCGATCGTTCCCGAGTCCGACCGGGAGCGACCTCGGCTCGTCACCTCGCGCAACCGCAATCCGCATGTGGCGGTCATCGTCGCCAATGCCCTCGACGCCGACGCCTTTCGTCTCGGATCCGCCGGAGCCAAGGCGATGGCAGTGGTCACCGGCGAGGCCGACATCTATGTGCACGACGGCGGCATGTATCAGTGGGATTCGGCGGCGCCGGCCGCTGTCGCGCTCGCCGCCGGTTTGCACGTGAGCCGAATCGACGGCTCCCCAATGGTGTTCAACGATCGCGACCCGTGGCTGCCTGATCTGCTCATCTGTCGCGAGGCGTTGGCGGAGCCGGTGCTCGAGGCTCTGCGAAACGGTCAGCGCGTCGCTCGGTGAGGACGAACCGGCCGCGTTCACCGGTTCGGGGACACTGTGCCGGGGCAAGGTCCCCGGGCACTGTTCGCTGACCACCCGATCACCCCCAGGGACTCGTACAATCCGGTCATGACTCTTGCCGTGCCGGGTGACGGCGGCCTTTTCGAGCACGGCTACGCCGAGGCCGGCAACACCGACGGCGACCAGTCCCGGGACGTTCGTGCCGAGGCCAGGGCGACCACTCGCCTTCCGGGCCTGACAATCGCCGCCATGACGACGATCGGCGCCGGTGTCATCCACGCTTCCGCGGCCGGCGTCCATGCCGAGCATCCCCAGCTGGCCAGGCTCTTCATCCTGTTCGCAGTAGCTCAGGTCGGTGCCGGCCTGGTCGCCTGGGCACACCCCAACCGGCTCGTCGCCGCGGCGATCGTGTGCATCAACGTTGTGGCTGTCGGTGCATGGTTGGCAACCCGGATCACGGGCATCTCGTGGATCGAAGGTCTCGAGGTTCGCGAGGCGGCGCAGTTCGCCGACACGTCGTGCGCGCTGTTGGCGGCCGCAGCCATCGGTTGTGCGCTGGCCGCGACGATGAGCGGAAGGCGCCCGTCGTCGGCACCACGGCTGTCGTTCCCCGCCCTCGCTGTCGCTGCGTTGACCATCCCGGCGATGTTGAGCAGCGGCACCCACTTGCACAGCCACACGGCGGCTGCGGGCGTCGGGATCGTCGACGAATCACAACCACACTCGCACACCGCCGACGGCGCGTCGGTGGCGTTGCCCGCCGCCGATGCATCGGGGGCAGCGCCGGTGGTCGTCGACGAGTCCCAACCACACAGCCACACCGGCGACAGCACGCCCGTCGCAACAACTGCGAATTGGCCGCGGCCGTGGGATCCATCACAGCCCATCGACGTCTCCGGCGTGCCTGGCGTGACACCCGACGAAGAAGCACGAGCCACGAAGTTGATCGAGGACTCGCTGAAGGATCTGCCGAAATACGCGACCACCGCAGCCGCGATCGCCGATGGATACTCATCGATCGGCGACGCCGGCACCGGCAGCGAGCACTACATCAAGACGTCGTTGATCGAGGACAACGCGTTCCTCGACGCCACGCAACCAGAGTCGTTGGTGTACACCGTGCAGGGTGACGCGCGCACCCTTGCGGGGGCGATGTACATCGCCAGCGCCCGACCCACCGACGACCCGAGCCTGCTCGCCTTTGCCGGGCCGTTGATGCAATGGCACAATCACGGCAACCTGTGCTGGGCCGCCGGCCCCGACGGCAAGCCGCGCGTGGTCGGCATCACCGACGCCAACGGCAACTGCGCAAACGGTGTCAACACCGGCGGGGGGAACCCGATGGTCCACGTGTGGATCACGCCGCATCCTTGCGGCGTGTTCGCCGCGCTCGAAGGCGTCGGCGCCGGCCAGGCCGCGGTACCCGATGACCAACGCGTCGACATCTGCAACCAGGCGCACACCCACGCCGCAGCCGCCGTGCCGACCAAGCCGTATGACCCGACACAGCCGATCGACCTCGGCGGCGTGGCCGGCGTGACACCCGAACAGCAGGCGGCTGCCGAGAACCTCGTCGCTCTCAACGTCGTCCGGCTCCCGCAGTGGTCGGACTACAAGGTTGCCGAGGCTGCCGGCTACCACAGCATCGGAGACGGACTGACCGGCTTCGAGCACTTCATCAAATGGGACTCGATCAACGACGACGTCGCGCTCGACCCCGATCATCCCGAAAGCCTCGTGTACTCACCGCAGCCTGATGGCTCGAAGAAGCTCGTCAGCGCGATGTACTTCCTACCCGACACCGTGTCGCTCACCGATGTGCCCAACATCGGCGGGGCGCTGATGCAATGGCACATCCACGACAACCTGTGTTTCACCGCCGATCCGGTGGCTCCACAGGTTCGCGGCGTCACCGACTCGGCGGGCCAATGCCCGGCGCCGCTCACCAAGTTCGTCCCGGCACCGATGATCCATGTGTGGATCACCCCCAACAGGTGCGGCCCATTCGCCGCGCTGGAGGGCATCGGCGCCGGCCAGATCGCCGACGGCCAGACCCGGTTGTGCGACACGGCGCACGGCTCGGGCTTCTAGCCACCCGGTCGGTCGACTGGGCAGATCTACTCTGCGGCAGGTCGCCGCCTGACCACCATCGTCGCCTCGGCCTCTGAGTCACGGATGAACCATGAGCACAGTGCGGCGCACAACGCCAGGCCCACTGCGATGCCGAATGCCCAACGCACGCCGGTCAGGGCGCGTCCAACCTCGTTGCCCAGAGGCGATCTGCTGAGCGACATGTGCGCCGCGAGCACGCTGGCCATGATCGCGACACCCACAGAGACCCCGACCTGGCGTTGCGTCGAGAAGATCGACGATGCCCGTCCATTCTGCGCGGGCTCGATCGTCGCATAGCCGGCGGCCTGCATCGGCACGAAGGCAAACCCCATGCAGACACCGCGGGTGAACATCAGCCCGCGGATCAACCACAGCGATGTGTCCAGACCCAGCCTGGTGTACAAGGCGATGGCCAACGCCGCGGAGAGGAATCCGCCGGTCATCAGACGTCTCGGCCCGACACGGGCGTACAGCCGCCCCGCGATCATCGACGACAACATGACGCCGAAGGCCTGAGGGAACGTGGTGAGCCCACTGGCCAACGGTGACATTCCGCGAAGAAGTTGCAAATACAACGGCATCACGAACGTCACGCCGAGGAAGCTGGCGATCGAGAAGAGGCTGACGAGGTTGCATTGCCTGAACATGCGGTTCTGCAACAGCCGCAGATCGAGCATCGGGAATGGCACACGCAGTTCGACCACGGTCATGGCAACCGCGGCGATCGCACCCAGCGCGCCGCAGGTCAGCACCAGTGGTGACGCCCAACCTGCGGTCGGTCCCTCGCTGAGCGAGTAGACGATGAGGGCCAGCGCAGATCCCGACAAGGCGAAACCGGCGATGTCGAAGCGGCCACTGGCCGGGTGCCTGTGCTCCTGCAGGTGACGCCACCCGAACCAGAGGGCGACGATGCCGATGGGAACGTTGACCAGGAATATCCATCGCCAACTGACATTGGTGACGATCAGTCCACCGAGTACCGGGCCGAGCGCCGGTGCGGCCAGCGTCGGGATCATGATCAACGTCGCTGCTCGAGCGCGCTCGGCCGGCGGGAAGGCGCGGAACAGCATCGCCAGCCCGACGGGTGTCAGCATCCCTCCCCCGACACCCTGCAACACTCGGAACGCTATGAGTTGGCCGATCGACTGGGCCGCGCCACACAGCAGCGAGCCCGACGTGAACGCCATCAAAGCGAACATGAACGTGCGCTTGGTACCGAACCGGTCACCGAACCAACCCGACGTCGGGATCCAAACGGCGAGACTCAGCGTGTAGCCCAGCACCACCCATTCAGCGTTCTCGGTGTGCAGTTCACGGCCGAGAGACGGGATCGCGACGTTGACGATGGTGGTGTCGAGGATGTCGAGGAACAGGGCCGACACGTACACGATCGCGACGATCCACTTGTAGGCGACCTCGCGACCGAACACCCGCACCGTGTTGGGCGGGGCGGCGGCAACGGTCGTCATTCGAACCGACCGTAGCTGGCGAGGTGGCGCCATCCCCCGATCGCTACGGCGCCGCTACGGCACGGAAAGGACCGTGACGATTCCGGTGTTGCCGTCGACGCGCACCCGTGCGCCGTCGGGTATGCACCGCGTTGCACCGATGGCCGACACGACGCAGGGTATGCCGAGCTCGCGGCTGACGATGATCGCGTGGCTCATCGCCGCGCCGACATCGACGACGACCGCGGCGGCCGGCACGAACAGCGGCGTCCACGACGGGTCGGTGATCGGGGCGATCAGCACATCGCCGGGTTGTAACGCGGACGGGTCGTTGGAGTCGAGGATGACGCGGGCAATCCCCTCGGCGATTCCGGGACACCCGGGCAGCCCGGCCAGTGTGTCTCCACCGGTCAGGCGGTCGATGCGCACCTCGTCGCGCCGCGGCCACGTGTCGGGCCCGGCGGCGTGGCCGACGAAGACGAATGGCGGTTCGACGTCCTGCAGGTGTCGGTACTCGACGCGACGCTCCCGGATCCTGTCCGTCAGCGAATGCGGATCCGACAGAAGCAACGGGATCTCCGACTCTCGAACGAATCCGAAATCCTCGATCTCGTCGAATGCGCCGCGATCCACCATGCGTCGACCCAGTTCGCGCATCGCCATCCGCATTTCCTGCACGACGCGGATGTTGTTGGTCTTCGTTCGCTCGCGGCCAGGGAGCCATGCGGCCGAGCAACCGATCGCCGCTGCCAGTTGGTCATGAGTCCGCGGATCCGCCGCAACCATCGCCAACAACTCGGCCGAGGTCGCGGCCCGCTGCCGGGCGCGGACTGCGAACTGCATCGCCGGGTCCGCCGAATCGGGTGCCTGCCGCATCCGATCGATCGCAGCGAGCGCAAGTGTCGGACGCGTCTCCCACGATGGTGACCTGGCCTCCCACTCGTTCGGCCCGCGGCTCCCGAACTCGCGCAGGAACGCGTCGAACGCCGGGGCGAACTCGGGCGACGACTCCTCGAGCCTCGAGAGATCCCACATCGCATGGCTCGGTGCAGCCGAGTCGACGTCGCCGATGCCGGAGATGATGGCCATGATGAGGTCGGGCCGGCCGACCGCGATCGCGACGGCACTGATCACACCGATCGGCACGGTGGCCATGTACGACGTGAAGATGTGCTGAGCAAACATCCGGCGATGGATCGGCAGCATCTCGCAGAAGCGCTCCCACAGCTGTTCGTCGGTCAGCGACGACAGGTCCGGCCGCGTTGTGCGCAAGGCCTTCGTCTCGACGCGATCGTCGGTCAGCTCGGTGAGGTCCTCGAGGCGTTGTTGGCCGAAGACCCACGCGAACGTCGCCCCGATCTTCTCCGACAGATCCGGCCGCACGTCGCCGACCATCTCGGCGTACGGCGGAATGCCGGGTTGGGTGCCGAAGAACTGCTCGTCCATCATCTGCCACGAGAGACCAGGTGCCCGTTCGCCGAACAGCCGGATCAACGAAGCGTTGAGGTAGCAGTAGCCGCCGAGCACACCGAGCTGGCAGAACTCATCGGGCGGGAACTCGGCCGGATCGAACGCCCCCATCCGCTCCCACGCATCGCGCCAGCCGAGCTCGGAGATGAACAGTGCAGTGTCGCTGGTGAGTGGTGTCACCGGATCGGGGAACACCTCCCCGACGTTGGCGCGCGTATAGATAGGGAACCGATTCGACAGCGCGGTATCGGTCACGTAGTAACGCTCGCTCATTCGTCCCCCCAGACGTCGGCAATGGTGGCGGAGCGTAGTCCCGATTCTGTGACAGATGTATCGGTGGTTGGTACACCAATCGGCGTGGATGCTGCGATCATGCACTCGTGACCATCGCCGAAGACACCGAATGGGGCGCGTTCCGGGACGAGGGACCGTGGGTCATCGATCGCGAAGCGTTGCAGTGGTATCCGGTGGCCGGCCTGCTCCGTCAGGCAGCCAAGGCGGGTGTTCCGGCCCTCACCAAACCGACACGCATACCGCCGGGGCTCCGAGTCGTGGCCGTCGCCGGCCGTCTGGTCTCGGCCATCGGACCGTGGTGGCTCCGCAAGAGACGCCATCGTTACGCAACCCCCGAATCCAGCCGCGCAGACATCTCCGGCCGCCTCAGGCGAGCTGTCGAACGGCTCGGCCCGACGTACATCAAGCTCGGCCAGATCATCTCCAGTGGCGAAGGCCTGTTTCCCGCCGAACTCGTCAAAGAGTTCAAGCAGTGTCGTGATCAGGTTCCTGCCGAACCGTTCGACGAGGTTCGCAAGGTCGTCGAGGACGATCTCGGTGTGCCCTTGGAGTTCATCTTCTCGGAGTTCGAGCGCACGCCGCTCGCTGCCGCGTCGATCGCCCAGGTGCACGCGGCAACCCTGCGCACGGGCGAGCGCGTGGTCGTGAAGGTGCAACGGCAGAGCGTGGCCCGGTTGGTTCGCAAGGACCTACGGGTCATGGCGTGGCTCGCTCCGCACCTCGTCGGTCGCATTCCCATCGCATCGCTGGCCAATCCGCCGGCCTTGGTCGAGTTGTTCGCCGAGACGATCGTCGAGGAGCTCGACTTCCGGATGGAAGCCGCCAACATGATCGACGTCGCCGTCATGCTCCACGAGCTGAAGCAGACCGGCTACGTCGTACCGCGTCCACACCCCGCACTGGTGACCCGCCGGGTGCTGGTGATGGAGCGGATCGACGGTTTCAACTTCGACGACGTCGCGGGTATGAAGGACGCAGGCGTCGACACCGAGGCGGTCGTGCGCACGGCGATGGTCGCCCTCATCGAAGGGGCGATGGTCTACGGCGTCTTCCACGGCGATCTGCACGGCGGCAACCTGTTCGTGCTGCCCGACGGGCGCACGGCATTGCTCGACTTCGGGATCGTCGGCCGATTGACAGGTGACCGCAGGCTCGCGTTCTTGCGGATGATGGTCTGTGCGACCACCAATGACGTCAAGGGGCAGCTGGCTGCAATGCGCGATCTGGGTGCGTTGCCGACCGACGTCGATCTCGACATGGTCATGCGCGACCTGCGGCTCGACCAGGCGCCGATCGACCCGACGACGTTGACCGGCGAGGAGCTCATTGCCGAGGTGCAACGCGTCGTCAAGGCCTTGCTGGGTTACGGCGCGCGGATGCCCAAGGAGCTGATGCTCTACGTGAAGAACATGGTGTTCCTCGACGGTGCGATGGCGCGGTTGGCGCCGGATCTCGACCTGCTCGCCGAGATCGCCAACATCTCCATGCTCTTCGCCGAACGGCACGGCGAGCGACTCGGCCGCGAACTTGGCCTCGACCAGAGCACGTTCGAGTTGAACATGGATGGTGTCAAGGCAGGGTTCGGTGTCGGCTCCTCGACAGAGCAGCTCACGTATCGCGAGCTGCAGTCTCGGCGAGCGCTCATCCAGAAGCGCATGCGCGACCACGTCGGTCGCTAACTTCACGACGTGGGTCTCGACGCCAACGCCGATCGGTTCTCAGGCTTCGCGGAGCTGTACGACGCGGTGCGGCCGGCGCCGCCTGCAGCGCTCGCCGACGTCATCATGGCCTACGCCGGCGGCGCCCGGCCGCGAGTGATCGTCGACCTCGGCTGCGGCACGGGACTGTCGACCCGGTGGGCTGCCGGATGGGCGACAGACGCCATCGGCATCGAACCCAGCGCCGACATGCGCTCCCGCGCCGCGGCCGCGACAACCAATGCGAACGTGCGCTATGACGCCGGCTGGTCGAGCGCGACCGGACTGGAGGATGCTTCGGTCGACATCGTCCTGGCTGTGCAGGCCCTGCACTGGATGGACCCGGTGTCGACCATCGACGAGGTGGCTCGCATCCTGCGACCCGGCGGTGTGTTCGCTGCGCTCGACTGCGATTGGCCACCATCGGTCGGCAGCGCCGCTGCCGAACAGGCTTGGCACACCGCTCGCTCGTCGGTGGCCAGGCAAGAGCGCCAGATCGCCGAATGGGGAACCGCGGCGCCGGTCGATCGAGTTGCGTCGTCCTCGCCGCAGGCCGACGAGCTCCGACCCGTCGACAGCGCCGATCCCGCCGCGGCTGTCACGATCACCGACGGTGTGCAGTTCTGGCACAAGGGCCAGCACCTCGCACGAATGGTCGCCAGCCAGCAGTTCCAGCACTGCGTCGAGATCGCCGCGCTTGGCGAGGAACGGGGCAACGCCGACCGCTTCGTGCAGTTGTTCCAAAGCCAGGGCGACTACCAGGCGCTGCGCCGCCACGGCTACGACGACGCCGACCTCGGTGTCGACAGGCTTTCGAGCGCTGCCGGCGCCGCCCTCGGCGACGACGACCGTCCCTTCTGGTTCACCTATCGGGCGCGCATCGGCGTACGCCCGACGACGGATCGATAGCCGTGCGTCTTGTCATCGCCCGTTGCTCGGTCGACTACGCCGGACGCCTCACCGCGCACCTGCCGGAGGCTGTGCGCCTCATCATGGTCAAGGCCGACGGCTGCGTGGCAATTCACTCCGACGGCGGCGCGTACAAGCCGCTCAACTGGATGAACGCTCCCAACGTGTTGGTAATGGGCGCGGGTCAATGGACGGTGACGAATCCGAAGGGCGAGTCGCTCATCATCACCCTGCACGACGTCGTGTCCGATGTCGAGTCCGAATTCGGCGATGATCCCGGCTTGCAGAAAGACGGCGTCGAAGCGCATTTGCAGGAACTGCTCGCCGCTTCGCCGCATGCGATCGAAGAGGGTCTCACGCTGGTGCGCCGCGAGTACCCGACCGCGATCGGACCCATCGATCTGCTGTGCCGCGATCGCGATGGACAGGTCGTTGCGATCGAGGTCAAGCGCCGCGGAGAGATCGACGGCGTCGAGCAGCTCGTCCGCTACATCGAACGCCTGCACCTCGACTCGTCACTCGGTACGGTGCGCGGCGTCTACGTCGCCCAAGTCGTCAAGCCGCAGGCGCGCGTCCTCGCCGAGTCGCGCGGCTTCACCGTTGTCGAGGTCGACTACGACGAACTGCGCGGCGAGCGCATCGACGAGTTGCGACTGTTCTGAAGCTCGGTTGTCGGCGAGGCGCGACGCGCGCCAGTCGTACTACGCGACGGCG
>JBDTYA010000320.1:0-3195 GCA_040005915.1 Ilumatobacteraceae bacterium | reverse complement strand
GTTCGGGCCGGCGCGACGGAGCATACCGATCGCTGCACGTCGGTAGGCGAGGGCCGTGAGGTGGTCAGCGCAGGATCAGGCGGCGTGGCAGTGGGTGCGACGCAGGCTGTCCCAGTCCTGGTCGGTCAACAGCAGGGGGCTGCGGTCCTTGGTGCGGGTCGCGATCAGCACCATGTGATGGCCGGCAACATCGAGGTGACCCTGCAGGTGATGGTCGACATCCCACGCAACCGGAGGAGGTGTCTTCGAGCCGAACAGATCGGCGAGGTGACGAACCGCCAGGTCATGGGCTTCTTCGTCGTTCAGTCGATTCAGGGTTTCCATCTGTGCACTCCCGCCTTCTCGGGCGTCGACGGGGGGTGTCGACGCCGAGAGGTTTACCGTTGTTCCGAGTATCGGTAGATGTCAGCCTCCGATCAAGGCCATAGGGCCCAAATAGGCCAAGCGCACTACCGAACCCTGGGCTCGGCGAGCGCAAATCCCCGCTGCCCGCCCACACACGGTGGTTACGGTTGGCCGATGACGTTGCGCTTCCACGAGATCGCGGAGACGCGGCACCGGATCCTGAATGCACTGTCGGCCGACAAGTTGCGACTGATCGGCGAGATCTGTGCCGGCCCTCGACCGACCCGGATCCTCGATCTGTGTTGCGGAAAGGCCGAGATGCTGTGCACCTGGGCGGTCGCCCATCACGTCACCGGTGTCGGCGTCGACATCAGCGAGGTGTTCCTTGCCGCGGGGCGTCGACGCGCCGCCGAGCTCGAGGTCAGCGACCGGATCGAGCTCGTGCACGCCGACGCCGCGGCGTACGTCGTCGACGAGACGCGGCAGTTCGACATGGTCAGCTGCATCGGCGCCACGTGGATCGGCGACGGCCTGGCCGGGACCTTGGATCTGATGCGTCCCCGAGTTGCGCCCGATGGGCTCGTCGTGGTGGGCGAGCCGTACTGGGTCGAGCCGCTCCCCGATGGGCTGGTAGTGCACGACCTCGGGGTCGAGATCGCCTCGCTGCCCGGCACGCTCGACATCGTGAAAGCCGCCGGCTTCGACCTCGTCGAGATGGTTCTGGCGAACGCCGACGATTGGGATCGGTACGTCGCCGCCCAGTGGATGGCCGTGGCCGACTGGCTCATCGAGAACCCCGATGATCCCGATGCCACCGACATTCGTGAGTGGATCACCGCCGGTCAGCGCAGCTTCCTCGAAGTCGAGCGTCGATATCTCGGATGGGGAGTCTTCGTGCTGCGTGCCCACCCTTGACCGCTGCGGTTAGATGCCCTGCTGCGACGGGAAGCCTGTTGGCGCGGGACACCATGGAAGGAACCTCCAGGTGCGCACAGGTCACCTCGCCCGGGGTTGCCAGCGAGCCGGTCGGCGGCCTGCCAACCCGTAGCCGACGGCTTGTTCCTAATATCGGCGTGTGACTTCGACGACGACGATTCCTCGCCTCACCGCAGATGCATCGGCCGTGGTGGTCAGCGCTGCGCTGCTCGGTCACGGGGCAGTCATCATCGAACGCCTCGCCGACACCGATCTCTGCGATCGCGTGTACGCCGAGTTGCAGCCGTGGCTCGCCGACACACCTGACGGCGCCGACGAGTTCACCGGCCGCAACACGCGGCGCACCGGGGCGCTGCTGACCCGATGCCCGTCCAGCGTTGCGATGGTCGCGAACCCTCTGATCCTCGACGTCGTCGATCGAACGCTGTGGCCGAAGAAGACGACGTTCCAACTTCACTTGACGCAGTCGATCGCGATCGGCCCGCACTCCCCGGCACAATCCATCCACCGCGACCATTGGTGCTTCGACTTCTTCCCTTTCCCGACCGGCGTGGATGTCGAGGTCAGCTGCATCTGGGCACTCGCCGACTTCACAGCCGAGAACGGCGCCACCCGAGTCGTGCCCGACAGCCACCGCCTACCCAACGGGTCGACGTTCGGGTACGACGACTCGCTGGCGGCAGAGATGCCGCGCGGGTCGGTCGTGTTGTACCTCGGCTCGACCTTCCACGGCGGTGGCGCGAACAACAGCGACGAAGTGCGGATCGGTATCAACGTCGACTACGTGCTGGGTTGGCTGCGACAGGAGGAGAACCAGTACCTCTCGTACTCCCTCGACGAGGTTCGTCGGATGCCCGAGCGGGTGCAGCGACTGCTCGGTTACGACGTCGGCGCCTACGCGCTCGGCTACATCGACGGCGGTCGCAGCCCGATGGAGCTCCTCGATCCATCGCGCGCCGCCGCGACGCAGACGTTCGAACCGGGCTGACCCATCGCCGGCCGGCAGCCGGCAGCCCCAACAGCCCCACAGATGCCGCTCGTTCGTCGTCAGTGTCAGCCCATAGACCGCACGTTCGTTCTATGAGCTGACACTGACGATGAAGGGAGCGATCGGTGGCTATGCGGAGAACTCGACGAGCACCGGGAGGTGGTCGCTGAGCCGGTGCCACGGCTCGCCGCCCTCCGGCGTGATTCGTTCGGTGACGGTTGCATCCTCGGAAACGAGGACGTAGTCGAGTCGCCGAACTGGGGCGATCGACGGGCTCGATGAGTCGCCTCCCGGGTCGACGAGGCCGGCACTGCCGAACTCGCGGATCACCTCGAGTTCGTCGGACGCGTTCAAGTCGCCGGTGACCGCCGCAGGCCGCCGGTCGCCGATCAGTGGCAGCACGCGGCGTGCCTGGGCGATCCGCTCGTCGGCGCTCCGTGATGCCAGGTGGGTGTTGGCGACACGAAGCACGTCACCGTTCCGCGTCACAGTCGCAGCCATCGCCACACGATGCACGAACGTCGAGATCGACACACCGGGCGAGATCGAGGCACTCTTCATCTCGCCGACATCGTGCGGTGTCATGATCGCCAATCCCTCGGCACGCCACCAGATCAGCGGCGAGTACGGGTAGTGCTTCCGGGTCCACACGACGCGCCAGCCCAACCGGCGGGCGAGGCCGCGGGCTTGCCGGCGCTGCACTTCTTGCAACCCCACGACGTCGGGCACATAGCCGGCGATCACCTCGCCGATGACACCGAGATCGGGTTGCCGCGAGCCGAGGATGTTCCACGTCAGCACTCGCCAGGTCGTCATTCGGTCTCCAGTTTGGCCGGTGCACTACCGTAGGCCGCCATGAGTCGTCTGGCTGGGAAAGTGGCACTGATCACGGGTGCGTCGTCGGGATTGGGCCGCGTCGGCGCCGA
>JBDTYA010000319.1:0-9649 GCA_040005915.1 Ilumatobacteraceae bacterium | reverse complement strand
GCGCCGGCCTTGATCATCTCCTCGCCGACGATCAGCCGCTCGATCGCCGGCCGACCGCCGCCGCCGAACTCGGTCGGCCAGGTCATACCGATCCACCCGTGCGCGGCCATCTCTTTGGCGAACTCCTTGGAGAAGCCATTGATCCACGAATCGTTGTGGCGGCCGAACCGTCGGACTGCCTCGGTGGCCACCTCGCGGGCCTGCTCGCGCAACTCCATCTGCTCGGCCGTCCACGTGAAGTCCATCGACGCGATGCTAATGGAGTCACCCCTCGGCCCATCCGGGCGCAGATGTCAACGGCCGCAGCGCCGGAAGCTAACCTGTACAAGTCCGATACAAGTGACTCCCAGCAGAGGTGCGTGCAGTGGCAAAGATCAAGGTCAAGAACCCGGTCGTCGAGATGGACGGCGACGAGATGACCCGCATCATCTGGCAGTTCATCAAGGACAAGCTCATCCTGCCGTATCTCGACATCGACCTGGACTACTTCGATCTCGGTATCGAATCGCGTGATGCGACCAACGATCAGATCACCGTCGACTCGGCCAATGCGACGAAGAAGTACGGCGTCGCCGTGAAGTGCGCGACCATCACCCCCGACGAGGCGCGCGTCGAGGAGTTCGGCCTCAAGAAGATGTGGAAAAGCCCCAACGGCACCATCCGCAACATCCTCGGTGGCGTCATCTTCCGAGAGCCGATCGTGATCTCCAACATCCCGCGTCTCGTGCCTGGCTGGACGAAGCCGATCGTCATCGGTCGCCACGCGCACGGCGACCAGTACAAGGCCACCGACTACAAGGTGCCCGGCGCCGGCACCGTCACGATGACGTACATCCCGGCCGACGGCAGTGAGCCGGTCGAGATGAAGATCGCCGACTTCGGCGCCGACGGCGGCGTGACGATGGGGATGTTCAACTACAACGACTCCATCCGCGATTTCGCCAGGGCATCGCTGCGTTACGGGCTCATCCGCAACTACCCCGTCTACCTCAGTACGAAGAACACGATCCTGAAGGCGTACGACGGCACGTTCAAGGACTTGTTCGAGGAGATCTACCAGACCGAGTTCAAGGCGGAGATGGATGCGGCAGGACTCACCTACGAGCATCGCCTGATCGACGACATGGTCGCCTGCGCAATGAAGTGGGAGGGCGGATACGTGTGGGCCTGCAAGAACTACGACGGCGACGTCCAGAGCGACACGGTCGCCCAGGGTTTCGGCTCGCTCGGCCTGATGACATCGGTGCTCATGACCCCCGACGGCAAGACGGTCGAGGCCGAGGCCGCGCACGGCACGGTGACCCGTCACTATCGCGAGCACCAGAAGGGCAACAAGACGTCGACCAACCCGATCGCGTCGATCTACGCGTGGACACAGGGACTGACCTACCGCGGCCGTATGGACGACACCCCCGAAGTCGTCGAGTTCGCCGAAGCTCTGGAGCGCGTGTGCATCGAAGCGGTCGAATCCGGCGAGATGACAAAGGATCTGGCGATCCTCATCGCCAAGGATGCCCCGTACCTCAGCACCGAAGACTTCCTCGACTCACTCGATCGGCGCCTACAGGCAAAGATGGCATAGAGAGGCGACGCGGGTTCCATTCCCGGTCGACCGACGTCTGGCAGCGGCGTATGGTTGCGCCGGGAGGGCGATCGAAGATGGTGACTTGGCAGGCGCCCGGGCCGGGGCATTGGGAGCTCGATCGATCTCATTTCGTCGGCGGCGAGACCCCACTCGTCCAACACATCCAGGCCCACGCGATGCCGGCCGGAATGCGCAAGGTCTTCGGCGAGGTCGGCATCCCGGCCGACACGCTTGATTGTGGCTTCGTCAACGGATTCATGTACACCCGGTTGCGCCCGCTCATCGGTGCAGACCGACCGGCGAAGGGCCTGCCACCCCGGTTCGTGCTCCGTCTGGTCGGTCGGTTGCACCCCGAGTTCCGCCGCCGCACCAGAGCCGCCGAGCGCACTCGCGCCGAACGCCCGTGGCGCAAGGTGGTGGCCGATTGGGAGCACGGCGGCCGGGAATTGATCGAGTCGGGCAACCTGGCGATACAGAAGGTCGACCTCGGCGAGCTCGACGACCCGACACTCGTCGAGCACGTACACGAGGTCATCGAACACTGCCGTGCCAGTTGGGAGCACCACTTCTGGTTGCACGGCTACGACCTCGGCCCGATCGGCATGTACCTCGCGGGGTGTCGCGACTGGGGCGTCGAGCCGATCGACGCGATCCCGTTGTTGGAGGGTGCGTCACCGTCGACCATCGTGCCGGCGCAGATGCTCGGGCGTCTGCGAGCCGCCGCCGAGCGATCGGGCAAGGTGCCTCAGAGCCTCGACGACGTCCGCGCCCTCGGCCCCGACGCCGCCGACGATCTCGACCGTTACATGCTCTACCGCGGATCGATGATGATCAGTCGCTACGACATCGACGGCGTCACGTTGGCCGAGATCCCCGCCGTGATCCTGTCGACCATCCTCGATGGTGTCGAGCGTCCGACGGGCGACGGTCTCCAGCATCGCATCGAGGTCGTTCGGGCGCGGGTTCCCATGGCACATCAGGAGGAGTTCGACACGCGACTGGAGGAGGCCAGATCGGCGATGAACCTCCGCGACGACAACGGTCCGACTACCGCCGAATGGCCCCTCGGTCTGCTCCGTCTGACCATGCTCGAGATGGGTCGGCGAATGGTTGCGGCCGGCTGCGCCGGCGAGGCGCCCGATGCGCTCGAACTGCATCCCCACGAGATCCTGCTGTCGACTGTGAGCGGAGGCGGGCCGGGTTCGGCGGAGCTCGCCGGCCGGCGCAACCATCGGCACTACCTGGCCACCCTCGATGCGCCCATGAGCCTCGGAGAACCAGAACCGGCGCCTCCGCTCGACCTGTTGCCGAAGCCGCTGGCCGATGTGGTGCGGATGGTCAACATCGTCATCGAACAACTTGGTATGAGCGGCTTGCGCTCGACCGGTGGCCTCAGCGGCGTCGGGGTCGGCGACACGATCGTGCGCGGACGCGCATGTCGTGCCGATTCACCCGAGCAGGCGATCGATCGGCTGCGCCGTGGCGATGTATTGGTCGTGCCGTGTACCACGCCCGCCTACAACGCTGTCCTGATGTTGGCCAGTGCCATCGTCACAGCGGATGGCGGCCCACTGAGCCATGCTGCGGTGCTGGCGCGCGAGCTTGGAATCTCTGCTGTCGTCGGTGCTCGCGGCGCGTTGAAGGAGATCCCAGACGGTGCGCTGATCGATGTCGACCCGGTTGCCGGCGAGGTGCGGATCGTCGCCGAGGCGTAGGGCTCGCGGGTGCGTGTGAGAATGAGGGGATGCGCGCTGTCGTACTTCGTTCTCATGGTGGACCAGAGTCGCTGACGATCGAAGACGTTCCCGATCCCGTCGGCGGTCCCGAAGATGTGGTCGTGAGGGTGCGGGCCACTGCCCTCAACCGCGCCGATCTGCTGCAGGTGATGGGGATGTACCCGAACCCGCGTCCGTCGGCGCTGGAGATTCCCGGCATGGAGTTCTCCGGCACCGTCGAGTCGGTCGGCGAACGGGTGACGATGTGGAAGCCGGGCGACGCGGTGATGGGCATCGAGGCCGGCGGCGCGTACGCAGAGTTGATCGCCACTCACGAGCGCCAGTTGATGACCGTGCCGCCCTCGGTGGGTGTAGCCGATGCGGCAGCGATCCCCGAAGTGTTCCTGACAGCGTGGGATGCGCTGGTCCTCCAGGGAGGTTTGACGTCCGGTCGCTGGGCGTTGGTACATGCCGGTGCATCGGGCGTCGGCACTGCCGGGATCCAGGTCGCCAAGTCGATCGGTGCCCGGATCGCGGTCACTTGCTCGGTGGGCAAGATGGGTCTCTGCCGGGCGCTGGGCGCCGACCTGGTGCTGGAGCGCTCGCCGTCGGCGTGGCTCACCGAGGCGCTCGTGGCCGTCCCGGCAGGGTTCGACACCATTCTCGACGTGGTCGGCGGCGACGAGATCGCCCGCAACCTGCAGGCGATCGCGCTGCAGGGCCGCATCATCCAGGTCGGCCTTTTGGCCGGCAGCACGGTGCCGGTCAACGTTGCGATGTTGATGGGACGGCGGGCAACGTGGACGGGCACCTTGCTGCGCTCGCGCCCGATCGAGGAGAAGATCGCCTTGACCCGGCGCTTCGCGGCAGAAGTCCTCCCGCTGTTCGACAATGGCGCCCTCCGACCGATCATCGACAGCCGCTACGCCTTCGACGACGTTGCCGATGCGCACCGGCACATGGCATCGAATGCCAACGCCGGCAAGATCATGGTCGACATCGGGTGACCGGCACCCCGGCGTCTCGGCGCGGTTTCGTAGTGTTGACTAGCCGACCTTCACGGTGCGGCTGTGATAGCCGGTGGCGCCGTCGGGATCGGGCGGCGCGTTGTCGGCTGTTTGCGTGTCGCCCGTCTTGTCGGTGGCGCGGACCTGCAACGTGTACTTGCCGGCGCTCGGCGTCCAATCGAGCACCCACTGCCGCCAGGCGTCGTCGCTGACGTCGTTGCCCAACCGGGCCTCTTGCCACGGCCCGTCGTCGACCCGCACCTCGACCTTGGCGACGCCGCGGTGTTGCGCCCAGGCAATACCGGCGATCTTCGTCGGCCCAGCCGCGATCTTGTCGCCGTCGCGTGGCACGTCGATGCGCGACTCGGTCTTGATCGGCGCATCCCGCGCCCAACCGCGAGGCACCCAGAACCCTTCCTCGGCATCCCACGTCGTCACCGTGATCTTGCTCAGCCACTTGGTCGCGCTGACGTAGCCGTAGAGCCCCGGTACGACGAGGCGCGCCGGAAAGCCGTGCTCCAGCGGCAGCGCCGCGCCGTTCATGCCGAGTGCGATCATCGCGTCGCGGCCGTCCAGCGCGACCTCGACCGGGAATCCGCATGTCCATCCGTCGAGGCTCTCGCTGTAGACCTGCTCGGCACCGGTCTGGACGCCCGCCTCCTTCAACAACCCGGCCAGCAGTACTCCCTGGAACGTGGCGTTGGAGATCAGGTCGCCGCCGACTTCGTTCGACACACAGCAGAGTGTGACGACCCGTTCGACCTGTGGGCGGGCCAGCAGCTCGGCATACGTGAAGGTCAGAGGTTTGTCGACCATCCCGCCGAGCTCGACTTTCCAACTCGACAGGTCGATGCGCGGAAATGACAGTGCCGTGTCGATGCGATAGAAGTCGTCGGACGCGGTGATGAACGGTGTGACAGGACTGAGCGTCGCGTCGGCGGGGATCGAGATGGTCGTTCCGTTGATACCGCTGCCACTGTCGGCAGCGACCGGGGGGAGCGTGTCGGGGATCGCCTGGCGAATCGTCGCGACGCGTCGCGTCTCGAGTGCTTGGGCGATGACACCGGCGACGACCGCGGCGCCGGCGGCCGACCCGGTCGAGACGAGGAATCGCCGGCGGTCCCAACCGAGCGGCACCCGCGACCGATAGGGCATCTCGATCCCCGGAGACTGGGACGAGCGGATCAACAGGACGAGCACCGGGATCCCGACAGCCGCTCCGATCAACGACGGCAGAGCCGCGCCGAAGGACTCTCCGGGGCGGTGCCAAGCGGCGAGCGCCCCGATCACACCGAACGATCCGATGCCGATGACCCCTGCGACTACCTTGCGGACGGCAAAGTAGCCGACGATCAATGCCGCGATCCCGAGGATGACGATGATCCCGATGCGCAGGGCCAGTTTGTCGCTCGTGCCGAACCAGCGGATGGCCAACCGCTTCAGCCAGGGAGGAATCCGATCGATGAACTCGCTGCCGACCGCGTCGATCGGTGAGACGACATCGACGATGCCGGCGACGAGCATGCCGATGGTCACCGCGACACCGCCCGCCACCAGCCCGGCCACTGCGCCATAGCTGCGCGGCGCCGGTCTCCGGGTCGGCGGTGGATTGCCGCTCGTCGTACCGCCCGGGCGGCTTGGTTCTTCGGTCATGGTGATTCCTTCGGAGGAATCGTAAGCGGCGGATTGGTTTCTTTATCGGCAGGCCGGCACTCGGCCCGCTCGGTGATCAGCGGTTGGGCATCGGAACGTAGTCGCGCGCCCCGGTGCCGGTGTACCACTGGCGCGGACGGCTGATCTTCTGATCCTTGTCGCCCAACAGCTCCTGCCAGTGCGCCAGCCATCCCGAGGTTCGTGGGATGGCGAACAGCACCGTGAACATCGCCACCGGGAATCCGAGTGCCTGATAGATCAGGCCGCTGTAGAAGTCGACGTTGGGATACAGCTTTCGGCTGACGAAGTAGTCGTCGCTCAATGCGACCTCTTCGAGCTTCAGGGCGATGTCGAGGAGCGGATTCTTCCCGGTCACCTCGAACACGTCGTACGCGGTCTTCTTGATGATCGTCGCCCGTGGGTCGTAGTTCTTGTAGACGCGGTGCCCGAAGCCCATCAGTTTGTGTCCCTTGCCCGACTTCACATCGTCGAGGAACGCCGGCACCTCGTCCATCGAACCGATCTCGGTCAGCATCCGCACGACCTGCTCGTTGGCGCCACCGTGCAGTGGGCCGTAGAGAGCGGAAGCCGCCGAAGCGGTGGCCGAGTAGGGATCGGCATGGCTGGA
This sequence comes from Ilumatobacteraceae bacterium, assembly GCA_040005915.1. Taxonomy (GTDB): domain Bacteria; phylum Actinomycetota; class Acidimicrobiia; order Acidimicrobiales; family Ilumatobacteraceae; genus JAENVT01. The sequence continues at coordinate 3,061 of JBDTYA010000319.1, read as the reverse complement.
GCCGACGACGCGCATCGCGGTCGTGCCGCAGTTCTGCTCGTGGTCGGCGTGGAGGATGAACAACACGTCCATGGCGCGTTCGAGCCGCGGGTCGATCTCGTACGAACCGATCTTCCACATCATGTTCAAGAAGTTGGCGGGGAAGCTGAGGTTGTTGTCGGGATAGACGAACGGCAGGCCGACCGAGAAGCGGTAGCACATGGCCGCGAGAGTCGGCATCTTGGCGATGAGGCGCAGGATCTGCTTGTCACGACTGCTCTTGTTGGCGATGTCCTTGGCGTCGTTGTAGAACGTGCCGAGCGCGGCGATGGAGCTGATGAGCATGCCCATCGGGTGCGCGTCGTGGTGGAAACCGTCGACGAAACGTTTGCGCATGTTCTCGTGGATGAACGTGTGGGTGGTCACGTCGGTCTTCCACCGTTCGAGCTGCACTGCGTTCGGCAGCTCGCCGTTCAGCAACAAGTACGCGACTTCGAGGTAGGTGCTGTGCTCGGCCAGCTGCTCGATGGGATAGCCGCGGTAGCGCAGGATCCCGGCTTCGCCGTCGAGATACGTGATGGCGCTCTGACACGCCGCTGTCTGCATGTACGCCGGGTCGTAGATGAACAATGACGGATCCAGTTCACGAACCGCGCTGGCCGGGAAGATGTTGTCGGTGATCGGGACCGTGACCTGCTTGCCGGTGCGGTCGTCGGTGATGGTGATGGTGTCGGGCATGCTGTTCCCTTACGTGACACGGACGATGATCGGGGCGTGCGCCCCGATCGTGAGACTAGCGGTGGCCCGCGAGATCAGCCCCACCACCAGGGTTCGTCAGAGGGGGGTGTTGTCGTGGGGGCGTGAGACCAGGGTCTCGCGCTTGTCGATCAGCGTGATCAATGCCTCGGCGATGATCTGGCGGGTCTCGGCCGGCTCGATGACGCCGTCGATGAAGCCGCGCTCGGCGGCGACGTACGGGTTGAGCAATCGTTCGGCGTAGTCGGCTTCGAACGCGGTGCGTTCCTCGGGAGTCGCCCGGCGTTGCAGGATCGCTGCCGCCTGGCCGGCCCCCATCACGGCCAGCTCCGCCCACGGCCAAGCCAGGCACAGGTCGTTGCCCATCGTCTTCGAGTCCATCACGATGTACGCGCCGCCGTAGCTCTTTCGCAGGATCACGCAGATGCGCGGCACCGTGGCCCGCCCGTAGGCGAACACCAGTTGGGCGCCATGGCGGATCATGCCGCGCCATTCGAGGTCCTTGCCGGGGTAGAAGCCGGGCGTGTCGACGAGCGTGACGATGGGTAGGTTGAACGCGTCGCAGAACGTGACAAATCGCGCAGCCTTCTGCGACGCAGGGATGTCGAGGGTGCCGGCCAGTGCCAAGGGTTGGTTGGCGACGATCCCGATCGGCATGCCACCCATCGACGCAAAGGCGGTGACCACGTTGGGTGCCCACCTGCCGCGCAGCTCCAGCAGCTCGCCGTCGTCGCAGATCGCCCGGATCACGTCGCGTACGTCGTAGCTCCCGGTCGAGGTCTGCGGCATCAGCATGCCGGCCTCGGGCGTCTGCCGATCCGCAGGATCATCGGTCGGCCACCGGCGCGGCTCCTCGTCGTTGTGCTGGGGCAGGTATGTCAGCAGCTGCGCCACCATGTCGATCGCTGCGTCGAGGTCGGTGGCGACCAAGCTCGTGGCGCCGGTGTAGCGCGCATGTGATGCCGCTCCTCCCAGTTCCTCGTTGTCGATGTGCACGCCGGTGAACTCGGCGACCATCGTCGGCCCGGTCACGAACGCATAGGAATCGGCGGTCATCACGACGAAGTCGGCGATGCCGAGCAGCAATGCCGGTCCAGAGACCGCCGGGCCTTCGACGACCATGATGATCGGCACGACGCCCGAGCAGTCGGTCAGCGCCTTGGCGGCGAGGCCCCATCCGTGTAAAGCCGCGAAGCCCTCGACGATGTCGGCGCCGCTGGAACGCATGATCACGATCAGCGGGAAGCCCTTCTGGCGCGCGGTGCACGCAGCGTTCTCGATCTTGCCCGAGGAGTCGGAGGTGAGAGCGCCGACGCGTGACCCGGCGTCGACGTCGACCCACACCACCTGCCGTCCCTCGAAGTCGCGAACATCGCTCGTGACCGCCCCGACGACTCGGTTGCGGAGAGCGACGGGTTGCACGAACCCGAGACTAGACAGCGCGGCCGAGAGGGAATGCCTCCGTGCCGACGTGCACGCCCGGCTGCTTCGGTCCCTGCAGGGCGATGACGTCGCGCAACACCGCCAACAGTGCGCGTGTGGGGATGCCCGGCGCAGGCCGGCGCCGCTGCACCCATCCGACGACGCGCCTCGGCAGCTCCGGAACCTGCACCCGGTGGAAGTCGCCCTTCAACCAACGCGGCACGGAGGTGGCAGGGACGATCGCAGGGCCGTAGCCCTCGAATGCCAGCGACGCCAGCAATCGCACACCGTCGATCTCGGCTTGGGCTTGCAGCTCGACGTCGGCGGCGGCGGCGGCGCGGTCGATGATGCGCCGCAACGCAGTGCCGCGCGGCGGGAGCAGCAGCGGGATCTTGGCCAGCTCTTTGAGCGATGCGGTCTCGCAGCCCGACAAGCCGAAACGACTGTGGGCCAGCAGTAGCAGATCCTCGGCGAACAGCGCGTCGACCTGCAGCTCGGGTTCGTCGATCGGCAGGTGGAGGATCGCGGCATCGATCTGCGAGGCCTGCAGCCGGGGGAGAAGGCTGCTGGTGTTTCCCTCGTGAATGGTCACATGAACACGAGGATGGGCCCTGGTGACCTGCCCGAGCAACTGCGGAAGCAGCCATCGCGCGGTGGTACCGATCACGCCGAGGCGCGAATCGCCAGTGACTTCGTTGCCACGTGACGACATCTCGGCGGCCAGGTCCTCGAGCTCGTGTAGCACCCTGCGGGCCCGATCGACCACGATCACGCCCTCGTCGGTCAAGCCGCCGCGTTGACGATCCACCAGCGTGACGCCCAGTTCCCGCTCCAGTCGGGCGACGTGGCCGCTGACGTTGGATTGCACGGTGTACAGGGCACGGGCAGCTGCGGAGAACGAGCC
>JBDTYA010000318.1:0-18212 GCA_040005915.1 Ilumatobacteraceae bacterium | reverse complement strand
TGCCCGGCGCCGAGTTCTACGACTACGCCGACAAGTACCTCGACGACGGCTCGCAGACCATCGTGCCCGCGCCGCTGACCGCTTCACAGAGTGAGGAGGTCAGGGCGCTGGCAGTACGTGTCTTCACGACACTCCGATGCGACGGTTTGGCCCGCGTCGACTTCTTCCTCGAGGAGGACGGGCGTGGTTTCCTCATCAATGAGATCAATACGATGCCGGGCTTCACTCCCATCTCTATGTACCCGAAGATGTGGATCGCCAGCGGTCTGTCGTACAGCGACCTCATCGACGAGCTCGTCGAGTTGGCCATCGAGCGTCATGGTCGCCGGCGGCGAAACACCGCACACTGAACCGCCGCTCCAGCGGCTCAGTTCGCGGCCGGCATGTCCGGGTAGTCGTCGTGGTTCAGCACCCAACCGGGCTTCGACGAGAAGTCGACGCGCGGTGGGCAGAAGATGTCGATCAGCTGGTGGCGGTGATCGCCGACCCCCTGACTGGTGTGCACCGTCGGGGGCGGGATCACGGTCAGCGCCGGACTGGTGCACAGCTGATGCTCGTCGTCGCGCCACTCGGCCAGATTGGTGGTCCACGGGGTGCGGATGTGATGCACGTAGTCGCCGTCGATCTGCAGCGAGAGCTGTTCGAAATCGTCGTGGAAGTGCGGCGACATCTTGCCCGGGTTGCGGGCACCCGGATCGGGGTTGATGACGTTGACCATGATCGTGCTGCACCGGTAGATGTTGCCGAAGCGGGTTGCGTCGTCGGGTGCGTCCGCGAGGTTGTACACGCGCAGGTGGTCACCGGCCGGCGCCGCCGGCCACCGTGTGAACGGGGTTGCGTGCGGATGCTCCTCGGCGTGAGCTGGGGCATTGCGCGCCGCGCCGATGAGGTCGTCGGTGTCGTGGGAGAAGACGCGCACGACGACGCCAGGCGAGGTCACGACTACCTCGCTGTCTCCCGGCGGCACGACGACGACTGCGTCTTCGCCGACCGACGCCCGTTCGTCGCCGGCGACGATGTCGACGCGAGCGGCGGGCTGGGTCGGCGTCGACACGAGCAACGTGACGTACTCGTCTGGCTGAGCGGTGCGAGACAATCGCTCGCCGGTCACCGCGTACGAATAGACGAGCGCTGCGGTCTGCGAACGCACGCGCCACGAGCGTGTGCCGAGCGCCGTGACCTCATCGGGCTCGAGCTTCGAGAACTCGAAGTATTCAGGTGGGGCGGCGATGTCGGCAGCCGTGGCCCGGCGGGTCGCGGTCTGCGTCGTACCGAGCTGCGAGCGTGGGTCGTTCGGGTCGTAGGGCATCGCCGACAATCCTTGCGCACAACGCACGGGGTACCGTGCCCGGAGCACCGGACTGCCGGCTGCACGAGACACCAGGGGGTTGCCGTGAAGGATTGGACGGAGTTCGGGCTACGACCGCTGCCGGCGATGTCGGCGCGATCCCAGGTGCTCGAGGTGCCCGGCTTGCAGGGCGCGATCGACGCGCTCTACGCGGAATGCCGCGCCGAACTGTCGGTGCCCGTTCGCGGTGTCACCACCGACGGCAAGGTCGTGCCGGGGCTCTTCGGCGTACAGCGAGGTTCGGTCGACACGTCGCCGATTCGCGACGCGGCTTCGGCGTTCCTCCAATGCCTCGACCCGGCTGTGCGCGCCAAGACCGTATCGACGCTCGACTCCACGCAACGCCGGGACTGGTTCAACGTTCACATGAACTTCTTCCGTCATGGCGTCATGCTGGAGGACCTGCCGATGGCGCAGCGCGAGCTGGGTCTCGACATGTTGCGGGCGACGCTGTCGGCACGCGGCTTCTCCCAGGTGCGCAACATCATGCGCCTCAACGAGGTGCTCGCCCAGTCCAGCGGGAGCGCCGACGAGTTCGGCGAGTGGCCGTACTTCATCACCGTGTTCGGCGAGCCGTCGGCCGATCAGCCGTGGGGGTGGCAGTTCGACGGGCACCACATCGCCGTCAACTGCTTCGTGTTCGGCGACGAGATCGTGCTGACGCCGACCTTCATGGGGTCCGAGCCGTGCAAGGTGACATCCGGACCGTTCGCCGGTATCGAGGTGTTCGGGCCCGAGCAGCAGGTCGGCATCGACCTGATCCGTTCTCTCGATGCGACCCAGCACGACAAGGCCGTGCTCTACCCGTCGATCATGCCCGATGCGATGCCCAAGCATCTTCAGCATTGGATCGACGGGCGGATGCAGGCCGGCGCCTTCCACGACAACGCCGTGTTGACCTACCAAGGCATCCGCGCCGACAGCTTCAGCGACGGGCAACGCCAACACCTTCGCAAGGCGGTGGGCACGTACCTCGGATGGGGCCGAGACGACCACGCTGCAAACCGCATCGCCGAGATCGATGCCCATCTCGACGAGACCTGGTTCTCGTGGTTCGGTGGAACCGGTGACGAGGACCCGTTCTACTACCGCATCCACAGCCCGGTCGTGCTGGTCGAGTTCGATCACCATCCGGGTGTCGTCTTCGACAACGAGGAGCCGACGCATCACCACATCCACACCATCGTGCGCACGCCCAATGGAGGCGACTACGGCACCGACGTGCTCGCCCGCCATCACGCCGAGTTCGACCACTCCCACGCCGACCACGGCCACTGACGACGCTTCTCATCCGAACGCGTGGTGAGGCGTCACCGGACGGGGGCGAGGGCGGCGCGCAGGAATGCGAGCAGCTCGCCGCGCAGTTGGCGGAGGCCGGCAGCCGATGGCTGCCAACCGACCACCCGCAACGCTTCCGGCTCGGTGGCGATGCCGGTGACCGTCGCGTAGCAGAGCGAGGCAACGAGGCGCGGGTCGGCACGCCGCAGCCGACCGGCGTCCATCTCGGTCTGCAGGAAGGCCACTGCCCGCTCGACGAGTGGAGCGAGGTCGGCAGACAGCCGGTCGCCGGCCACCGAAGGGAGGCGGCTGACCTCACGAACCAACCCCAGCAGCGCCGGACGCCGCACCGCGGGCCGGAAGACGGCGCGGATCACCGCCTCGATCCGGTCGAGCGGGTCGTCGGTCGCGGCGCGGACCGCGGCGTCGATGACCACCGACAGCTCGTGCGCGGCGGCCACCAGGACGGCACGCACCAGATCGTCCTTGCTGGGGAACCAGTAGAGCAAGGTCTGCTTGGCGACGCCGACGTCGGCGGCGATCACATCGAGGGACACGGCGTCGACCCCGCGGGTACCGAACAAGTCGGTCGCGGCGTCGAGGATGCGTTCACGTGTCGGTGTCTTCATGGTGGTTGCTCGGGCGTCTCTACCAGATGGTAGACGAATGTGCTAGACAGGTTCTGAATGATCAGTCAGAACCTTGCCGACAAGCGCATCGCCATCACGGGTAGCACCGGTTTCGTGGGCACCGCGTTGGTCGAGCGACTGCTGCGGGCAGTCCCCGAGTGCCGACTGGTGCTGCTGGTTCGACCGAGCAAGCGCCACGACGTCACCGAGCGCGTGCGTCGCGAGATCTTCAAGAACGACGCGTTCGACCGGTTGCGCGCCGAGCTCGCCGGCACAGCCGAACCCTTCGAGGCGATGGTGGCGCGCCGCGTCGTCGCCGTCGCCGGCGACGTCAGCAGCGATGGACTCGGCCTCAGCGATGCAGATCGGGCCACCTTCACCGGCTGCGACATCGTCATCCACTCCGCAGCGGCGGTGGCATTCGACTCCCCGCTCGACAGCGCCGTCGAGATCAACCTGCTCGGGCCGACGCGCATCGCCGACACGCTCAACGGCGCAGGCGTGACACCGCACCTGGTCGCCGTCAGCACCTGTTACGTCGCCGGCAACCGTCGCGGCAGCGCTCCGGAGGAGCTCGTCAGCGAGGGGCCATTCGACCTCGGGCTCAGCTGGCGCAAGGAGGTGGCCGCCGCACGCAGGCTGCGCAGCGACACCGAGGCCCTCAGCCGCCAACCCGAACGCCTCGTGCACTTCCGCAAGGAGGCCCACAGGGAGTTGGGTGCGGCGGGCGCGCCCGCATTGGCGGCCAAGACGGAAGGCCTCCGCGAAGTCTGGGTGAAGGACCAGCTCGTCGAGGCCGGCCGGGCACGCGCCTCGAGCGTTGGTTGGCCAGATGCATACGCGTACACCAAGGCCCTCGGCGAGCAGGCGTTGACAGAGGTGAAGGGCAACGTGCCCGTCTCGATCGTGCGACCGTCGATCATCGAGTCCGCTCTTGCGGAGCCGTTCCCCGGCTGGATCCGTGGTTTCCGGATGGCCGAGCCGGTCATCCTCAGCTACGCACGCGGGTTGTTGAAGGAGTTCCCCGGGGTACCCGAAGGAACCGTCGACGTGATCCCGGTCGACATCGTCGTCGCCGCGATCGTCGCCGTCGCCGCGCTGGGCCCGACCGATGCCCCGCGCATCACCCAGGTTGCAAGTGGCGGCATCAACCCACTGCGTTACAAGACGTTGGTCGACAACGTGCGCAGCTGGTTCACCGCTCATCCGCTGTACGACGCAGAGGGCCAGCCCATCGTCGTCCCCGAATGGCAGTTCCCCGCCCGCGGCCGTGTCAAGAAGCAGCTGTACCGGGCCAAGATGATCGCCGAGAAATCGGAGAGGGTGCTGCAGGCGTTGCCGTTGCGCGGCAAGCAGGCATCGTGGGCCGCGAAGCTCGACGAGACCAAGATCGAGATCGATCGGGCCTTCCAATACGTGCAGCTGTACGGGCTCTACACCGAGTGCGAGGCGATCTATCAGGTCGACCAGCTGATGCGAATCCACGACGGACTCGACGCCGCCGATCAGGCCGCGTTCAACATCGATCCGCGCAGCATCGACTGGCCGACGTACATCAGCACCATCCACCTGCCGTCGATCGTTCACCACTCGCGGGCCAAGACGAAGCCGGGCAGGAGCCGCAACGACCGTGCCGATCGCCTGCGCCGCAGCGTGCTGTCGCCCGACCGTCACGTGGCCGCGTTCGACCTGGAGAACACGCTGATCGCCAGCAATGTCGTCGAGAGCTATTCGTGGCTGGCAACGCGAAGGCTCAACGCGCCCGAGCGAATTCGATACGTGCTGCGCACGCTGGCCGAAGCGCCCAGCCTCAGCGCACTCGACCGCAAGGACCGCGGCGACTTCCTGCGATTCTTCTATCGACGCTACGAGGATGCGCCGGTCAGCCAGATCGACGAGGACTCGAACGAGCTGCTGACCAACCTCATCCTCACCAAGAGCTTTCCCCGAGGCATCCGCCGGGTTCGCGAGCACCGCGCCCTCGGGCACCGGACGATCCTCATCACGGGCGCGCTCAACTTCGCGGTCGAGGGACTGCGGCCCTTGTTCGACGAGATCATCGCCGCGGAGATGACCGTGAAGCCCGATGGCACGTACAGCGGTCATCTCTCCAAGGTGCCGCCGACCGGTGAGACGCGGGCCCAGATCCTCGCCGACTATTGCGCGGCCGAGGGCCTGAAGCTGCAGGAGTCCATCGCCTACGCCGACTCGACCAGCGACCTGCCGATGCTGGAGGCCGTCGGGTTCCCTGTGGCCGTGAACCCCGAGACGCGGCTCGCCGCCATCGCCCGCAAACGCGGGTGGTTGGTCGAGCATTGGTCGAAGGCTGCGGGCGGTCCGCGGCCACTGCTGCCGATCGGGCCCTTGCTGCAAGAGCGCGAACGAGGACGGAAGTTCGTATGAGCCGATTGACCTTCGACCGCAAGCCGGCGAAGTTCGCCGCCGCCCGTCTGGCCGGCGCGCTGGCACCGGGCCGCGGCGCCGCGGTCGGCCCGCTGAAGCTCGAGGGCAACGAGCCGCTGCCCCTCCCCGGCCCGGACTGGTTGCGGTTGACCCCTCGCCTCTCGGGCATCTGCGGCTCCGACCTGGCGATGATCGACGGTACGGCGACCGCGTACTTCGACCCGCTTGTCAGCTACCCGTTCGTTCCCGGCCACGAAGTCGTCGCGATGACCGAGCGCGGTCGCCGCGTGGCCCTGATCCCCGTGCTGTCATGCTTGGTGCGCGGCATCAACCCGGTGTGCGGCCAGTGCGCGGCACGGCGCACGAACCTGTGCGAGAGGGTCGCCTTCGGGCACCTCGAGCCGGGGCTCCAAAGCGGCTTCTGCGCCGACACAGGCGGCGGTTGGAGCACGTGGATGGTTGCTCACACCAGCCAACTGGTCGACGTTCCCGACGATCTCAGTGACGAGGCCGCCGTGATGATCGAGCCCACTGCGTGTGCGGCACACGCTGCGCTGCGGTACGAGGGGCACGAGACCGTGATCATCGGCGCCGGCACCGTCGGCCTGTTGACGCTCGCGGCGATCACCGCTACCCGCGACAAGGACCGCAGTGGCCCGTTGATCGTCGCAGCGCGGTACGTCGAGCAGCGCCGGCTTGCGAAGGAGCTCGGAGCCGACATCGTGTGCGCTCCCGACGAGTTGCCCCGCTGGGTGCGTTCCGCGACGAAAGCGATGGTCGTCGGCGACCAGCTGACCTCCGGCTTTCGCCATGTCGTCGACTGCGTCGGTTCCACCGACTCGTTGAAGCAGGCGTTGCGCGTCGTCGCTCCGGGCGGCGAGGTGCTGTTGGTGGGCATGCCGGGCAACGTGTCGCTGGAGCTGACATCGCTGTGGCACCGCGAGGCGGCCATCCGCGGTTGCTACGCCTACACCCGCAACGACTTCATGGCCGCGATCGAGATCGTGCGGCGATTCGACCTCGGCCGCCTCGTGTCGGCCACATACCCACTCGACGACTACAAGGACGCGATCTCGCACGCTGCTTCGGCCGGACGCCGTGGCGCGGTGAAGATCGCGTTCGACATGAGAGAAAGCGGAGTCTGATGCCTCGCCCCGGATTCGTCCTCGAAGTGGACCGTTCCACTCCCCCGATCATGTTCTGGCGAGGCGAGAACTTCAGCCTCGAGAAGTTGCCTGCGGGCCGCAGCCGGGTGATCTATCCGCCCGAACCGCTGGAGGCGATCGAAGACATCGACGGCGCCATTCGCGATGCGCTGCTGAATCCGCACGAGCAGGACCCACTGCCGGCACAGCTCTTCCCCGGCATGAAGCTGACGATCGCATTCGATGACGTCAGCCTGCCGCTGCCGAAGATGCGCTCTCCCGACAACCGTCAACGGATCGTCGAAGCGGTGCTCGATCTGGCCGCCGAGGCCGGCGTCGACGACGTGCACATCATCGCCGCACTGGGTCTGCACCGGCGGATGCACGAATACGAGTTGCGCCACGCTCTGGGTGATCGCGTCTATGACGCGTTCCATCCGCGCGGCACGCTGTACCAGCACGACGCCGAGGACCGCGACAACCTCACGGTGATCGGCTCGACGCCCGAGGGCGAGGTCCTGGAGATCAGCAAGCGCGCCGCCGACAGCGACCTGATCGTCTACGTCAACATCAACTCGGTGGCGATGGACGGTGGGTGGAAGAGCATCACCACCGGCCTGGCCAGCTATCACAGCCTCAGCTTCCACCACAATCCGGAGACGCTCCAGCACACCAAGAGCCTCATGGATCGCCACAAGAGCGAACTGCACAAGAGCGTGTGGCGGCTCGGCGCGGTCATGCGCGACCACGGGCCGAAGGTGTTCCAGATCGAGTCGACGTTGAACACCGACATGTTCCCGTCACCGTTCGACTTCCTGTCGAAGCGCGAGTGGGAGTGGAAGGCAAAGGACCGGGCCACGTTCCTGGCCACCACCAAATCGCTCAGCCGCACACCTACCCGATTGGCGCGCAAGATCTTCCACTCCATCGAAGGTCCGCATCAGATGACCAGCGTGCAGGCCGGTGACACCGAGGCCGTCCACAAGATCACGCTCGAGTGGGTGCACAAGCAGCAACTCGTCGAGGTCCACGGGCAGACCGACATCCTGACCCTGGGGATCCCCTATGTCTGCCCGTACAACCCCGACGGGATCATGAATCCGGTCCTGGTGATGTGCATGGGGCTCGGCTACCTGTTCAACATGTATCGCAACAAGCCGCTGGTCCGCGAGGGCGGTGTCATCATCATGACGCACCCGACGTACCGCGAGTTCCACCCAGTTCACCACCCCAGCTACATCGATTTCTTCGAGCAAGTGCTCGCGGACACGACCGATCCGGCAACGATGTCGCGCAAGTGGGAGAAGCAGTACGCGGAGGACGAGTGGTACCGCCACCTGTACCGGACCGGCAACGCGTATCACGGCGTCCATCCGTTCTACGCGTGGTATTGGGGAGCGCACGGCCTGCAGCACGCCGGCAAGGTGATCATCGTCGGCGGCGATCCGCCGACCGTGCGACGCCTCGGGTTCACCCCGGCGTCGACGATGGACGACGCATTCGAGATCGCCAGCGATGTCGTCGGTCGCACGCCGACCATCAGCCACCTCCACGTTCCCTCGCTCCTGGTAGCCGACGTCCAATGACCACGTGGCCGTGAGGAAGCGAACCGTGCCGTACTCGTTGACGGGTTTGCGCCGGGCGACCCGCGTCGGCGACATCGCCAGCGCAACCCTGCAGCGCACCCTCAAACCGGCGCGCAACCTCGGCTTCCCGTACCGCAAGCCGAGCGTGCCGAAGGGTCTCGTCGTGCCGCCGGATCCGTCGAAGCTCGGCGCCAACTTCGAGACCGCGTGGGCCCGGCGTGGCCCAGCGCGTGCGGCACGCAAAGTGATCACCAATGGTCCGCTTCGCCTGCTCGTACACGGGCTGACGAGACCCGAGGTCTACGGCGTCGACCGGCTGGAGGATCTGCGCGTCCGCGACGAGCCGCCGCCGTTGATCTTCGCCCCGACGCACCACAGCCATCTCGACACGCCGCTGTCAATCATCTCGATCCCCGAGCCGTGGCGCTCGAAGCTCGTCGTCGCGGCAGCTGCCGATTTCTTCTTCGACGTCCGCTGGAAAGGCGTGATCGCCGCGCTCTCCCTGGGCGCGATCCCCATCGACCGCGAGGTCACCGGCCGTAAGACCAGCGACCAGTTGAAGCGCCTGATCGAGGACGGATGGAGCCTCGTCATCTACCCGGAAGGTGGTCGTTCACCGGACGGGTGGGGACAGGAGTTCAAGGGTGGCGCGGCGTACCTCTCGTCACGCACCGGCGCTGCCGTGGTGCCGATGTTCATCGATGGATCCGGGGCGATATACGGCAAGGGCATGAAGCGGCCGAAGCCGGGCAAGACGAAAGTCGTCTTCGGCTCACCGATGGCGCCGATCGAAGGCGAGTCGACTCGACGATTCAACGCGCGTATCGAGGCCGCGGCGACTACGTTGGGCGACGAGGCCCTGACCGATTTCTGGACGTCGCGTCGGCGCCGGGCATCCGGCACCAACCCGAGGTTGACCGGACCGGACTACAACGGCTGGCGACGGCAATGGGCACTGGCCGAGCACCGCAAGCTGGGCAAGGCCGGCGTACGCCGCCGCCAGAAGCGCCGCTGGCCCAACCTCGGCTGAACCCGGTGGAGTGCCACGAGGCACCCAGGTGGGCGCAGAACACTCCACTTGATCTAGGTGGCGCGCATCGCCTCGGCGACCTCTGCGGATGGACCACCGATCTCCGCCAGACCGGCAATCGCGCCGGCGATGTCCACGGCCGACCGGTTCTGGCCGAGCTTGCGCTTGGCCTGGATGGAGGTGACCTGCAACTCGACACCGACGATGGCCTTCAGCATCGATTCGATGTAGTCCGGCGGCGCATCGGTGACCGCCCACGGCTGGGCGAACTGCGATTCGTGACGGTCGGTCAGACGCGTGACGAGACTGCGGGTCCACTCCGTCTCGTCGTGGGCGACGAACACACCGCGGAAGTGCACGGTCTCGTAGTTCCACGTCGGCACCACCTTGCCGTGCTCGGCCTTCGCCGGGTACCAGTTGGGCGAGATGTAGGCGTCGGCGCCGGTGAAGATCGCTAGCGCCTCGACGCCCGAGTCGGAGGCGGACCACTGCCGGTTGGCGCGCGCCACGTGACCGACCAACGAGCCGAGCCCGTCGCCACCCCGCTCGTAGATCATGGGCAGCGGAGTTGCGACGAGACCATCTGCGGTCATCGTGACCATCTGCGCCATCGGGTGCTCGACGAGGAACGCGGCGATCAGCTCGGGGTCCTCTTCGACGAACGCCGCAGGGGTGTACATCTCCGGCTCAGAGCAGGTCGGCCAAGGCCGACTCGAGCTTGGCGACGCGCGCTTCGAGCTGGGCGACGCGGTCGGCCATGCTGCCGGTGACTGCAGACGGCACCAACGCGGAGGGGCCGGCCAGGGGTTCGGCCTCGTCGGCGATCAGCTGCTGCCAGCGCTGTTCCTTCTGACCGATCTGGCGCTCGAGCAGGCGCACCAGGGCGATGTCGAGCAGGCCTTGCAACGCAGCATCGACCTCGCCGGTCGAGTCGAACGTGTGCAGTCGCTCGGTCCGCGACCGCAGCTCGGCCACCGTCTGCGGGCCACGGACGAGAAGCACCGCGACGATCGCCGCAGCGGCATCGTCGAGCTCGTACTTCTCCACCGCGACCTGCCGGTAGCGGGTGACGCTTCGGCCGTGCGACGGGTGCACGATTCGGACGAGGCCTTGACCCTTCATCGACGTGATCGAGGCGTCGACCTCGAAGTCGTCGAGGTGCATCAGCGGTTCGCGGGACGACGACTGGTTGCAGGCCGAGACCAACGCATTCATCGTCAACGGGTACTGATCGGGAACGGTGCGTTCCTTCTCCATCAAACAGCCGAGCACGCGGCCTTCGATCACGGTGAGCATGTGCTCGAACCTACCGCCGCGTGCCACGACCTCTACCATGCAGTCGTGTTCCGCCTTCGCCAGGTCGTCGTCGCCGCCAGAGACCTCGAAGCAACCGTCGACCGGCTGTGCACAGACCTGAAGCTGCGGGTGTGCTTCACGGATCCGGGCGTCGCCGAGTTCGGCCTACGCAACGCGTTGTTGAACGTCGGCGACCAGTTCATCGAGGTGGTCTCCCCGATCGAGCGCAACACCGCTGCCGGACGCCTGCTCGAACGGCGCAACGCGTGGGTCACGGCCTACATGGTGATGTTCGAAGTCGACGACCTCGACGGGAGAATGGCCGCGCTGGCGCGCGCCGGTGTTCGCACCGTGTGGAGTCGTGACTTCCCGGATATCCGCGGCCGCCACCTGCACCCGGCAGACCTCGGTGGTGCGATCGTCAGCCTCGACCATACCAAACCGCCCGGCTCGTGGATGTGGGGCGGACCCGATTGGAGGGCGCACACCGACAACTCCGTGGTCAGCGCCATTGCCGGTTACACCATCGCCACCGACGACCCGGAAGTGGTGACCGCGCGCTGGTCTCAGTTCGGTCTCCTGCACAGCGTGCGGTTCACCGACGGCGACAGGTCCGAGATCGAACTGACTGCCAGCGACCGCAGCAACCTCGGCCAGATCGTCACGCTCGATCACGTGACGCTGCGCCTCGTGTAGGCAACCCACGCACCCCAAACCCTGTGGAGTGCGAAGAGGCACCCAGGCGGGTGCGAAACACTCCACTGGGTCTCAGCAGTTGGCCTTGGGTGGGGTCTTGATCTTGAGGCCCGGGTAGAAGGCGCTGTAGCCGGCAGTGGAAGCGTTGGCGGTGTTGAGCGCATCGACGGTGGTGTTGAGCTTCTTGGCGACTTTGCCGAGGTAGTCGCCGGCGACGATCGTGTACTCGCCTGACGCGCATGTCGACTGGCCGCCGGCGATCGTCGTCGTGGTCTCGCTCGCCAGAGTCGTGGCCGTGGGAGTACTGGTGCCCGTGCCCGTACCCGTGCCGGTGCCCGGGTCGGTGGCGGTGCCCGGCTCGGTCCAACCCGGCGGGATCTTGATCGTCGCGCCCACGGCGAAACCGGGGACCTGGTTGCCGACCAACGTCCAGCCGTTGATGGCCATGAGGTCCGCGAACTTGACCTTGTACGTCTTGGCGATGGTTGCCGGATAGTCGCCGGCAGCGATCACGTAGCTGCCCTCTTCGGGGTGAACCGTGCCTGGAGTGCCCGTGGCCCCCGGAAGTGTTGTGGTCGCGAGAGTCGTCGGGGTCTGTGTGACGGTGACGTAGTTGGTCGACGTGAGATCGAGGGTGGTCTGGTTCGGTGCGGAGCCGTTCGCCGCCCCGCACGAGGCCAGAACTGCGGCAGACAACGCCACCAACAACACATTCGATCTCATCCGAGCAGCCTATGCGCTGGCGTTACGCGAGTGGTCGCGCCGTCGGAGCGATAGGCGTGGGCAACTGTGTCTCACCCATCAGCCAAGCGTCGACACCGGCCGCACACGAACGGCCTTCGGCGATCGCCCACACGATCAGGCTCTGGCCGCGGCCCATGTCGCCGGCCACGAAGACGCCGGGAACATTGCTCATGTAACGGCCATCGCGTGTCAGGTTGCCGCGCTCGTCGAACGACACACCCAGCATGTCCAGCCATGTGCCCTTTTCCGGGCCGACAAAGCCCATCGCCAGCAACACATGGTCGGCCGGCAGCTCTCGTTCGCTTCCCTCGATCTTCTGGAAGCGACCGTCGACCATCTCGACCTCGTGAAGCAGGAGGGCGCGAATCCGCCCGTTGGCGTCGCCGACGAACCGCTCGGTGTTGACACTGAACAGCCGTTCGCCACCTTCCTCGTGCGCCGACGACACGCGGTACACCAGGCTCCACTGCGGCCACGGGTTGCTGCCGGCCCGCAGGTCGGGCGGTCGCGGCATGATCTCGAGCTGAGTCACGCTGGCTGCGCCCTGACGATGCGCCGTGCCCAGACAGTCGGCACCGGTGTCGCCGCCGCCGATGATCACGACGTGCTTGCCGTTGACATCGATCGGCGATCGATCGATGTCGCCCTCCTGCACGCGGTTCGACAGCGGCAGGTACTCCATGGCCTGGTGTATGCCACGCAGCTCGCGTCCGGGGATGGGCAGGTCGCGCGCCTGCGTTGCACCGCACGCCAACACGATCGCGTCGTATGAGGCCAGCAGCACCTCGATGTCGATGCCGTCACCAACTGTTGCATTGGTGCGGAACTCGGTGCCCTCCGACTCCATCTGGGCGATGCGTCGCGCCAGGTGGCGCTTCTCCATCTTGAACTCGGGGATGCCATAGCGCAGCAATCCGCCGATGCGATCAGCACGCTCCAGCACGACGATGTCGTGACCGGCGCGAGTCAGCTGTTGGGCGGCGGCCAGACCCGCCGGGCCGGAGCCGATCACGACGATCCGCTTGCCCGTCTTCACGCTGGGCAGCTGCGGCTCGACCCAGCCCTCGTCCCACGCCCGGTCGATGATCTCGACCTCGACCTGCTTGATCGTCACCGGGTCGGCATTGATGCCCAGCACGCAAGCTGCCTCGCACGGCGCGGGGCACAACCTGCCGGTGAACTCGGGAAAGTTGTTGGTCGCATGCAGGCGATCGATCGCGTCACGCCAGTGCTCGCGGTAGACGAGATCGTTCCAGTCGGGTATCAGGTTGCCGAGCGGACAGCCGTTGTTGCAGAACGGGATACCGCAGTCCATGCACCGCCCGGCCTGCGTCTGCACCTTGTCGATCGGGAAGTCGTTGTAGACCTCGTTCCAGTCGAGCAGGCGCACCGGTACATCGCGGCGCGAAGGCAGCTCGCGCTGCCACTTCAAGAAACCCGTCACCTCCCCCATCAGCGAGCCGCCTCCATGATCCGATCCATTGTCTGCTGCTCGTCGAGGCCTTCGTCGCCGGCCTTCTGCATGACCGCCAACACTCGCGAGTAGTCGATGGGCATCACCTTCTTGAACAGGGTGACGTCACGATCCCAGTCGCGCAGGATCGACGCCGCGACCGCAGACTCGGTGTGGCCGAAGTGCGCTTGCACTGTCTCGTGCAAGAACTGCCGATCGTCGTCGTCGAGTTGTTGCAACTGCACCATCTCGGCGTTGACCTTGGCGCCGAACACATCGTGACGGTCGAACACGTAGGCGATGCCGCCGCTCATGCCGGCTCCGAAGTTGCGCCCAGTGGGGCCGAGCACGACCACGCGACCGCCGGTCATGTACTCGCAGCCATGATCCCCCACGCCTTCGACGACCGCGGTCGCGCCGGAGTTGCGAACGCAGAACCGCTCGCCGACCATGCCGCGCAGGAAGATCTCTCCGCCGGTAGCGCCGTAGCCGATCACGTTGCCGGCGATCGTGTGCTCCTCGGCGGCGAACCGGCTGCGTCGATCGGGCCGTACCACCACTCGCCCACCCGACAGGCCCTTGGCGACGTAGTCGTTGGCGTCGCCCTCCAGCCGCAGCGTGATCCCGGACGGCACGAATGCTCCGAAGCTCTGCCCGGCAGAGCCGCGAAAGTCGATGTCGATGGTCCCATCCGGCAGCCCAGCACCGCCGTAGCGCGTCGTCACGGCATGGCCCAACATGGTGCCGACCGTGCGGTTGACGTTGTGGATCGCGAGCTCGAGATGTACGTGCTCGCCACGTTCGATCGCCGGCTCGCAAGCAGCGATCAGTCGCTGGTCGAGCGCATGTTCGAGCTCGTGAACCTGTGCGACGGAGTGGAACATGGTCTGGCCGTACGGGTTCGAAGGTGTCGCCAGGATCGGGCTGATATCGAGGCCTTTGGCCTTCCAGTGGGTGATGGCCGCCTTGGTGTCGAGAGCCTCGACGTGGCCGATCATCTCCTGCACGGTGCGAAACCCGATCGCCGCCATGTGCTCACGCACCTCTTCGGCGATGTACTCCATGAAGTTGACGACGAACTCCGGCTTGCCGCTGAACTTGGCGCGCAGCTCGGGGTTCTGCGTGGCGACACCGACGGGACAGGTGTCGAGGTGGCAGACCCGCATCATCACGCAACCGCTGACGACCAGCGGCGCAGTCGCGAAGCCGAACTCCTCGGCGCCCAGCAATGCGGCGATGACGACATCGCGGCCGGTCTTCAACTGGCCGTCGGCCTGCACGACGATGCGGTCGCGCAGTCCGTTGAGCAGCAGCGTCTGTTGCGTCTCGGCGAGGCCGAGCTCCCACGGCGCGCCGGCGTGCTTCAGCGAGGTCAGCGGGCTGGCGCCGGTGCCACCATCGTGGCCACTGATCAACACGACGTCGGCCTTGGCCTTGCTGACCCCGGCGGCGACGGTGCCGACACCGACCTCGGCGACCAGCTTGACGTTGATCCGCGCTGCCGGGTTGGAGTTCTTGAGGTCGTGGATCAGCTGCTTGAGATCTTCGATGGAATAGATGTCGTGGTGCGGGGGCGGGCTGATGAGGCCGACGCCCGGCGTCGAGTGGCGCGTCGCCGCGATCCACGGATACACCTTGTGACCGGGTAGCTGGCCGCCCTCGCCGGGCTTGGCACCCTGCGCCATCTTGATCTGCAGGTCGGTGGCGTTGACGAGGTACTCGCTGGTGACTCCGAATCGACCGCTGGCCACCTGTTTGATCGCGCTGCGGCGCTGCGGATCCGTCAGCCGATCGCTGTCCTCGCCACCTTCGCCGGTGTTGCTCTTGGCGCCGATCGAGTTCATCGCGATCGCCAGCGTCTCGTGCGCCTCGGCGGAGATGGATCCATAGCTCATCGCCCCTGTCGAGAAGCGCTTGACGATCTCAGCGACCGCTTCGACCTCCTCGATCGGCACCGGCGGACGCGAGCCGACCCTGAACTCGAAGAGGCCGCGCAGCGTCGCCAGCTTCTTGGCCTGGTTGTCGACCAATGCGGTGTACTGCTTGAAGATGTCGTAGCGGCCGGAGCGAGTCGCGTGCTGCAGCTTGAACACCGTCTCCGGATTGAACAGGTGCACTTCGCCCTCGCGTCGCCACTGGTACTCGCCGCCCAGCTCCAGCTTGCGATGGGCCCGCTCGGCCGGTCGTGGCGGGTGGGCAACCTTGTGCCGGGCGGCGACCTCTGCGGCAACGTCGTCGAGCCCGATGCCACCGAGGCGACTGACCGTACCCGTGAAGTGCTCGTCGACCAGTTCGTGGCCGAGACCGATCGCCTCGAAGATCTGCGCGCCGGTGTAGCTGGCGACCGTGCTGACACCCATCTTGCTCATCACCTTCAGCACGCCCTTGCCGGCGGCCTTGATGTAGTTCTTCACCGCCTTGTTGGGGTCCATGCCGCCAAGGCCGTGCAGGTCTTCGCGGACCATGTCCTCGATCGATTCGAACGCGAGATACGGGTTGATCGCCCCGGCGCCGAATCCGATCAGCAGCGCCATGTGGTGCACCTCGCGCGCGTCGCCGGACTCGACGATGAGCCCGACCTTGGTTCGCTGCTTCTCGCGGATCAGGTGGTGATGGACGGCGGAGGTCAACAGCAGCGATGGGATCGGCGCGTACACGTCGTCGCTGTTGCGATCGCTGAGCACGACGATGCGCGCCCCGTCGGTGATGGCCTTGCTGATCTCGGCGAAGATGGCGTCGAGCGCCCGCTTCAGAGCCAATCCCCCGCCGGCGACCCGGTACAGACCGGTGATCACGACTGCGGACAGCTCGGGATAGGTCGCATCGTCGTTGATGTGGATGATCTTGGCGAGCTCGTCGTTGTCGATGACCGGGAAGGGCAGCGTCAGCTGACGGCAGCTCTCCGGGCCGGGCAGCAACAGGTTGGCCTCCGGCCCGACGGATCCGCTGACCGAGGTGACGACCTCTTCGCGGATGGCATCGAGCGGCGGGTTGGTCACTTGGGCGAACAGCTGTTGGAAGTAGTCGAACAGCAACCGCGACCGTTCGCTGAGGACCGCAAGCGGCGTATCAGTACCCATCGAACCGATCGGCTCTGCCCCGGCCTTGGCCATGGGGGCAACGATGATCTTCAACTCTTCGTGCGTGTAGCCGAAGACCTGCTGTCGACGCAACACGCTCTGATGGCTGAACACGACGTGCTCGCGCTCGGGCAGTTCGCCGAGCTCGACCACGCCTGCCTCCAACCAGTCGGCGTACGGCTGCGCCTCTGCCAGGCTGCGCTTGATCTCGTCGTCCTCGACGATGCGGCCTTCGGCGGTATCGATCAGGAACATGCGACCCGGTTGCAGGCGGCCCTTGCGCACGATCTTGGCCGGGTCGATGTCGAGCACCCCGACCTCGCTGGCCAGTACGACGATGTCGTCGTCGGTGACCCAGTAGCGGCTGGGCCGCAGGCCGTTGCGATCGAGCACGGCGCCGATCACCGTGCCGTCGGTGAAGGCCACGCTGGCCGGCCCGTCCCACGGCTCCATCAGCGACGAATGAAATCGGTAGAACGCCCGCTTCGTTGCATCCATCGCGTCGTGGTTCTCCCACGCCTCGGGGATCATCATCAGCATCGCATGCGGCAAGCTGCGCCCGCCCAGGTGCAACAGCTCGAGCACCTCGTCGAACGTCGCCGAATCGCTGCCGCCCGGGGTACAGATGGGGTAAGCCCGATCGAGGCCCGGCAGCAGGTCGCTGTCGAGCATCGACTCGCGGGTGTGCATCCAGTTGCGGTTGCCCTGAACCGTGTTGATCTCGCCGTTGTGGGCGATGAACCGGTACGGGTGAGCGAGCGGCCACGACGGGAATGTGTTGGTGCTGAAGCGGCTGTGCACCAGCGCCAGCGCGCTCTCGAAGCGCTCGTCGCCGAGATCGGTGAAGAACACCCCGAGCTGCGGCGTCGTCAACATCCCCTTGTACACGAGGGTGCGGCTGCTGAGCGACGGGAAGTAGGTCTGCAGCCCGGAGGGCAGCTCGTGCTCGGTTCGCTTGCGGACGATGAACACCTTGCGATCGAGGTCGATTCCGGCAGCACCGCCCGGGTCGCTGACGAACAGCTGCTTACAGATCGGCATCACGGCACGGGCGCCGGCGCCGAGGCAACCCGGGCTGACCGGTACATCGCGCCAGCCGAGGACGGCGAGGCCCTCGTCGGCAACGATGGTCTCGATCACCTCCTGTGCTTTGTCGGCGTCGGACGCGTCGAGCGGCAGAAACGCCAATCCGACTGCGTACGAGCCGGCCGCGGGCACCCGGAAGCCGGCTACTTCGCGCAGGAACCGATCGGGCACCTGGGTCAGGATCCCGGCGCCATCACCTGTGTCGGCCTCGGCCCCGGTGGCACCGCGGTGCTGCAGGTTGCACAGCGCGCCGAGGCCCATCGAGACGATGGAACGGCTGGCTACGCCCCTGAGGTTCGCGACGAACGAGACGCCACATGCATCGTGTTCGAACCGAGGATCGTAGAGACCCTGCGGCGCGGGAAAGCCCGTTTGAGGTTGAGTGCGCATCTGTTTGGCTCCACGGAGTCGATGTACGGCTAGGTGGCGCACGGGACG
>JBDTYA010000317.1:0-14139 GCA_040005915.1 Ilumatobacteraceae bacterium | reverse complement strand
CCAGCGACGGTCGCGATGTGGAGATGAGCGTCGCTTCGACCAAGGCGTTCTACGCGCAGGTTGCCGCCGGCGTGCTGCTGGCGTGTGCCATCACCGAGGCGGCCAACATCGGTTCGGCGCAGCGCCGCCACGATCTGCTCACTTCGTTGCGAGAGGTGCCGGAAGCGATGCTCGAGGTGCTGGCGCGCCGCAGCGTCATTGCCGAGGCGGCTCGCCGGTATGCCCCGTCGAAGCGTTACTGGGCAATCGTCGGCAGCGGGCCCAACACGGTCGCGGCCGAGGAAGTGCGGATCAAGCTCAGCGAGCTGTGTTACAAGTCGATCGCCTGCGACGTCACCGAGGACAAGAAGCACATCGACCTGTCGAGCGAGCCGTTGATCCTGGTGTGCGCTGCCGGCCTCGTCGGCGGTACCGCCGACGATGTCGCCAAGGAAGTGGCTATCTACAAGGCGCACAAGGCAACGGCGATCGTGATTGCCACGGAGGGTGACGAGCGGTTCGCCGCTGCTGCTGCGGTGCTCACGGTTCCCCCGGTCGACTCGGCGCTGGCGTTCGTGCTCTCGGCGATGGTCGGCCACTTGTTCGGCTACGAAGCAGCCCTGGCCATCGATGCCTCGGCCCGCCCGCTGCGCGAGGCGCGTGAGGTGATCGAGTCGGCGTTGATCGCCTCCGACAACGGTGACGACGTGTTGGCTACGGTCCGACACGGCATCGGTCAGCACTCCGAACGGTTCGGCGAGGGCCTGCGCGCCGGCTTGTACGACGGGCATCTCGAGGCGTCCACCGCGGTGCGGTTGTCGGCCATCCTCACGGACATGCGCGACGAGCTACCGCTCGAGGCGTACCACCGGGCCACCGGCAAGGTGGCAACACCCGGCGTCATGATCGACGATCTGACTGCGGCCCTGACACGTGCGATCGAGGAACTGACCAGGCCCGTCGACGCGATCAAACATCAGGCCAAGACCGTGACGGTCGGTATCAGCCGCAGCGACGAAGGCGTGCTGGATCGAATGCTGGTGCAGGCCACCTTGTCGGCCGGCGCCGGCCGAGATGCGCTGAGCTATCACACGCTGAAGGTGCTCGCCGACCTCGATCCGGCGGTACAGGCCGTTGTCGGATACACCCGGTACCGCATCGAGGGGGATCCGGCCGGCGAGGCCCAGATCTCGATCATCGATCGCGGCGGCTTGTCCAGCGAAGTGCCGAGTCGCGTCGACCTGAACCCGCAGTTGGTCGGTACGAAGCGCCGGGTTGCCGCCGAGCGTCAGGTGCTGGTCGCCCGCGGCCGCAGCGATGGGCGCACGGTGATCTTCGTTCCGGAGGTGAAATCCGGCGAGTGTGTCGGCATCACCTTGTTGCATGTGCAACTTCATGACCGCCTGCCGGCCCCGATCATGCGCGGCGTGTTGCAGGGCTACGACCACCGTTACGACCGGCTGGTCGACTGGGTTTCAGAGACCGAGGGTGTCTTCCGCGACGATCTGCTCGGCGAGTTCCCGGTCGCCGATCTGTTGATCTCCCCGATCTCCGAGGCCGCCGACCAGTGGCGTTCGTGATCCGCGGGATCGGGGTCGACGCCGTCGACATCGAACGATTCCGTCGATCACTCGCACGCACACCGTCGATGCAGCAGCGGCTGTTCACCGATCACGAACTCGCCTACGTCGCGCCGAAGGCCGATCCGGTGCCGTCGTTGGCGGCCCGCTTTGCATCGCGCGAAGCGGTGATGAAGGCGATGGGGCTGGGTCTCGGCGCGTTCGGATTTCACGACGTGTGGGTTGATCGGCGCGACAGCGGCGAGCCGCTGCTCAACGTCACGGGTCGCGCCGCACAGCTCGCTGCGGAGCGTGGTATAGCCGTGTGGCACCTGTCGATCACCCACACCGATCAGGTCGCCATCGCTTACGTCGTCGCCTCGTGACGTAGCCTCGTCGGCATGCTGGCGATCGTCACCCCGGAGGAGATGGCAGCGATCGACGCCGCTTCATCGGTGTCGACAGACGCGCTGATCGAACGAGCCGGGGCAGCTGTTGCATGGGCCGCGTTGCGGATGCTGGGCGGTGCCTACGGCCGGACCGTCAATGTGCTGTGCGGTAAGGGCAACAACGGCGCCGACGGACGAACAGCGGCGCGGCACCTGGCTGCCAAAGGTGTTCGCGTGCGGGTGTTCGACGTTGCCACGTGCCCGACGGCCCTTCCTTCGGCCGACCTCGTCATCGACGCGGCATACGGAACCGGGTTCCGAGGCACGTGGTCGCCCCCCGACATCGGCGACACGCCGGTGCTGGCCGTCGATGTGCCCAGCGGCGTCGACGCCTTGACCGGCGACATAGCCGGTGATGTGCTGGCAGCGACGCGCACTGTCACGTTCGGCGCCTTGAAGCCCGGTCTGCTGATGCCGCCCGGGAGCGCGTTGGCCGGCGAGCTCGAACTGGCTGACATCGGGCTCGACATCGGCTGGGCCCGGGCCAACCTTGTGCAGGGTGCCGACATCCTCGGCTGGTGGCCAGAACGCGACGAGTATGCCCACAAGTGGCAGAGCGCCGTTCGGGTCATCGCCGGTAGTTCGACCATGACGGGCGCGCCGCGGCTGGTCGCTCACGCGGCCATGCGCACAGGTGCCGGCATGGTGCACCTCTCGACTCCTGGCATGACCCTGACCGACGCTCCCATCGAGATCGTGCAGCGGCCGCTGCCGAGCACAGGGTGGGCCGACGCTGCGCTGGCGTCACTCGACCGCTTCCACTCGATCGTCGTCGGCCCCGGCCTCGGTCGTACCGACGACACCGCAGCCAACGTCCGCCGCTTGGTCGTCGAGGCGCCCCTGCCGATGGTGATCGACGGCGACGGGCTGTTCGCCTTGGGATGGAGCTCGGAGGGTGCAACGACCTTGCTGCGTCGGCGATCGGTGCCGACCGTGCTGACGCCGCACGACGGTGAATATGCGTTGTTGGCCGGGAGCCAACCCGGTGTCGATCGCATGGTCGCGGCACGCCGGTTGGCGGCCGACAGCGGGTGCACGGTGTTGTTGAAGGGTGCGGCAACGATCGTGGCCGACCCGGGCGGCGATGCGCTCGTCGTCACAGCCGGCGACGCCAGATTGGCGACAGCAGGAACCGGCGACGTGTTGAGCGGTATCGTCGGTGCGCTCCTCGCCAGCGGTATGCGACCGTTGCACGCCGCCGCCGCGGCGGCGTGGGTGCACGGTCAGGCGGGACGACGCGGGCAACGTCACGGCTTGGTCGCCAGCGACCTGCCCGATCTGATTCCGGCGGTGTTGGAAGAACTGCTGTGAGCCGATGGGCGTGGGCCGAGATCGATCTCGGCGCAATCCGCCACAACCTCGAAGTGCTTCGCGGTGTCGCCGCACCGGCGGCCGTCTGGGCGGTGGTCAAGGCAGAGGGTTACGGACATGGTTCGGTTCCTGTCGCCAAGGCCGCGATGGATGCCGGAGCCGCGGGACTGTGCGTGGCGTTGGTGCAAGAGGGCCTGGCGCTGCGCGACGCCGGTCTCGACTGCCCGATCCTGGTGCTCAGCGAACAGCCTCCGAGCGAGCTCGTCGCCGCGGTGAGTGCCGGCCTGGAGCTGACCGTGTACTCGTACTGGCAGTTGGATGCGATAGCGGTCGCCGGAGGTCAACGCCATCCTGTGCACCTCAAGATCGACACCGGTATGCGACGCGTCGGCGCAGCCGTCGACGACGCCCTGGGACTGGCCGAGGCGATTGCCGAGTCGCCCGCCGTTCGGCTTGCGGGGGTGTGCACCCACTTCGCCATGGCCGACGAGCCCGCCGACCCGTTCACAACGATGCAGCTCGAGGCGTTCGACGACGTGCTGAAGGCGTTGGTCCTCGCCGGTCATCGCCCGCCGGTGGTGCACGCCGCCAACTCGGCAGCGACGCTGGCGGTTCCTGCCGCCCGATTCGACATGGTCCGTACCGGGATTGCGATCTACGGGATCTCACCGAGCAGGGCCCTCGATCTGCGCACGGCAGCGTTGCGGCCGGCATTGTCATTGCGCGCTCGCGTGGCGCACGTCAAGGAGGTGCGCGCCGGCGACAGGATCTCGTACGGGCTGCGGCACCGATTCCCTGCAGACACCATCGTCGCGACCCTGCCGTTGGGCTATGCGGACGGGGTGCCGCGGCGCCTGTTCGCCGGCGGTGGCGAGGTGTTGATCGGTGGGCGCCGGCGCCCGATCGTCGGCGTCGTGACGATGGACCAGTTGATGGTCGACTGCGGTACCGACGCCGTTGCGGTCGGTGACGAAGCCGTCCTGATCGGCACCCAGGAAGGCGAGTCGATCTCGGTGAACGAGTGGGGCGACCGAGTCGGCACCATCGGGTACGAGGTGGTCTGCGGTATCTCGCAACGCGTCGACCGGCGTTACACCTCGGCGTGAACCTCTAGCATCGTCGTCGGGCATGTTGCACCTCCGTTCAGACTCGCCGACGACGACGTCGGCCATCGCCGCCTCGTTGGCCGGCTTGGCGCGCCGTGGCGACATGATCGTGCTGGCGGGCGAGATGGGCGCAGGCAAGACGGCGTTCGCCAAGGGCTTCGGGGCGGCCATCGGCGTGACCGAGCCGATCACGTCGCCGACGTACACGCTGATCCACAGCTACCCGGCTGGTCGCGTCACGTTGCACCACGCGGACATCTATCGCTTGACGACGCACCACGAGGTGGCCGATCTGGCGTTGGCCGAGCTGCTCGAGTCGGACGGCATCGTGATGGTCGAGTGGGGAGATGTCGTGGCCGGAACCCTCGGGGATCATGTCCTGGTGCGGCTCGGGTTCGATGTCACCGATACCGAAGCACGCGCCATCGAGATCAGCGCGTCGGGACGGGCCTGGGCGGGGCGTTGGAGCGAGATCGAACGTCGACTGGCCGGCTTCGCATGTTGATCCTCGGGATCGAGACGGCGACCGAACAGGTCAGCGTGGCCATCGGCGGGCACGAGGGTGTGCTGGCGATGTTCGAGGTCTGCCGGGGACGTCGCCACGCCGAGACGCTGATCCCCTCGATCGAGTTCGTGTGCAGGCAGGCCGACATCGAGATGTCGGAGTTCGGCGCGATCGCGGTCGACGTCGGGCCCGGCCTGTTCACCGGCATGCGGGTCGGCCTGGCCGCAGCCAAGGCGATAGCCCAGGCGCTGCGCGTCCCCATGATCGGGATCAGCTCACTGGACCTGCTGGCGTTCCCGCTGCGCCAGAGTGGGCGCGAGGTGGCCGCTGTGGTCGACGCGCGCAAGGGTGAGGTGTTCTACGCCTTCTACGGCCCGGTACCCGGAGGTGTTCAGCGGCTCGGAGAACCGCGCTGCGGGTCGGTCGAGGATCTGCTGGGCGAGATGATGGCGCGCGGCCACGACAGCGTGTGCGTCGGTGACGGGGCCCTGCGGTATCGCGCCGAAATCGCCGCAGTCGTTCGCTGCGACTTCGCCGAGCAGTTCTTGTCGCACCCTTCGGCGGCGCCGCTGGTTCAGCTGGCGCACGCCCGGGCATTGCGCGAGGAGTGGGTGAACCCATGGGAGATACAGCCCATGTACCTGCGAGCGCCCGATGCCCAGATCAACTGGTCGATGCGTGCCTCGGCGAGCGGCGGCGGGCGATGAGCGTTCTGTCGCGGCTCTTGGGGCGTGGTGACACAGGCGAGGACCTGGTGATCGAGGCGATGCGCAAGCGCCACCTCCCCGACGTGCTGGCGATCGAGGAGGTGTCGTACCCGAAGCCGTGGACGCGTGCGGTCTTCCAGAGCGAGATCGAGCTCGCCCGCGCAAGCGATCGCTATTACATCGCGGCCCGGACCGGCACGATGGTCATCGGCTACGCCGGGCTGATGTTCGTCGTGGGCGATGCCCACGTCACGAACATCGCGGTCGCCGCACCCCGGCAACGCACCGGCGTCGCGACACGACTTCTGGCCGAGTTGGCCTGGGAGGCGATCAATCGCGAATGTGAGGCGATGACGTTGGAGGTCCGGGTCAGCAACACCGGTGCCCAGGCGTTGTATCGCAGCTTCGGCTTCGTCCCGGCCGGCGTGCGTCAGCGCTACTACGAGAACACAGAGGACGCCATCGTGATGTGGTGCCACGACATCGGCGAGACGACCTACGGCGATCGCCTCCGGTCGCTGAGCCCCGGATCGTCGCCGGATTCGCGCCAACGATGAACGTCTCCGAAACCACGGTCGTCCTCGGCATCGAAACGAGCTGCGACGAGACCGCCGCAGCATTGGTGATGGGCGGATACGACGTGATCTCCAGCGTGGTGTCGACCCAGGTCGACCTGCACGCCCAATACGGCGGTGTCGTCCCCGAGATAGCCAGCCGGGCCCACCTCGACCTGCTCAACCCGGTCATAGCCAGAGCGATCGTCGAAGCCGGCATCGAACCCGCACGGATCGACGCCGTCGCCTGCACAGTCGGCCCCGGGTTGGTCGGCGCGCTGCTGGTGGGTGTTTCTGCCGCCAAGGCTTTGGCGCTGACCTGGGACGTGCCGTTCGTCGGGGTGAATCACATGGAGGCCCATCTGTATGCGGCCTTCCTCGAGGATCCGACCCTGGAGATGCCGCTGGTCGTGCTGCTCGTCTCCGGCGGGCACACCATGTTGATCGAGATGCGCGGCCACGGTCGATATCGGTTGTTGGGCCAGACCATCGACGACGCTGCGGGCGAGGCCTTCGACAAGGTCGCCCGCTTCCTCGGCCTCGGCTATCCCGGCGGGCCGGCCATCGATCAGGAGGCGGTGCGCGGTGATCCGACGGCTATTGCGTTCCCGCGGGCGATGCTCAACGACGGTCTCGACTTCAGCTTCAGCGGTTTGAAGACCTCGGTCGTCAACTACGTGCGCAAGAACCCCGACGTGTCTGCCGCCGATGTCGCTGCCTCCTTCCAGGCTGCAGTGGTCGACGTCTTGATTGCCAAGGCGCGGCGCGCGGCCGCTGCGGTCGGCGCCCGTGGCCTCGTGTTGGGTGGAGGAGTAGCCGCCAATTCGCTGCTCCGCGACCGGTTCGCGGCGCTGGGCGAGGACGAGTCGATCCGCGTGTTCCTGCCCAGCAAGGCGATGTGCACCGACAACGCGGCGATGATCGCCGCCGCCGGCTGGCACCGCCTCGGCAGCGATGGCCCGACTCCTCTCGACATCGGCGCCCTCCCCAACCTCCGCCTCACGTTCGACCCCTAGATCCGTGCGATGAGAGATGTGCGTGACCGGGCGGCTCATCTCTCATCGCACCGACCTAGCCTTTCTTGGGTGAGAATTGGACTGTTCGAGCCGGTGGCGCCTGTGGTGTTGGCGCCGATGGCGGGGGTCACCAACGCGCCGTTCCGTTCGCTGTGCCGCGAGTTCGCATCCGGGCTGATCTACGTCAACGAGATGGTGATGGCCACAGCGGTCGTCCACGGCAATTCGAAGACCGAACGGATGATGACGTTCACCGCCGACGAGCAGCCCCGCAGCCTGCAGATCTACGGCAGCGATCCAGCCGTGCTCGGTGAGGCGATCCGCAAGCTGTGCGACGCGGGACGGGTCGATCACATCGACATCAACTTCGGTTGCCCGGCCGCCAAGGTCACCCGCAAAGGCGGCGGCGCGGCAGTGCCGGCCAAGCCCAACCTGCTGCGCGCCATCCTGCGGGAGGCTGTGGATGCCGCGACACCGTGGGGCGTGCCGGTGACGATCAAGTTTCGCAAGGGTCTGTTCGACTCCTTGCTGACCCACGTGCAGACCGGGAGGATCGCGGTCGACGAGGGTGTCGCCGCCATCGCCCTGCATGCCCGCACGGCTGAACAGCACTACGCAGGAACGGCCGATTGGGACGCGATCGGAGAGCTGAAAGCGGCTGTGCCGGAGATCCCCGTGCTCGGCAATGGCGACATCTGGGAAGCGTCCGACGCGGTCGAGATGATGCGTCAAACCGGTTGCGATGGTGTCGTCGTCGGTCGTGGTTGCCTCGGCCGCCCCTGGCTCTTCCGCGACCTTGTCGAGGCGCTCAACGGGCGTCCGGTGCCACCGTCGCCATCGCTCGGCGAAGCGTGCGAGGTGATGGCCCGCCACGCGCACCTGCTTGCGGGTCACCTCGGCGAGAACGTGGCGATGCGCGATTTCCGCAAGCACACGTCGTGGTACCTCACCGGATACCCGGTCGGCGGCGAGTCCCGCCGACGATTCGCCAACATCTCCACGCTCAGCGAACTCGAAGATCTCGTCGCCGCGCTGGATCCGACGATCGTGCTCGTCGAGGGCGGCGAGCGAATTCGTCGAGGTCACACCAATGGGCCCATCCGCGTTGCCTTGCCCGACGGCTACCTCGATCACCTCGACGACGTGACGGTGCCCGACGACGCGCATGTGATGGCGCTCAGCGGCGGATGACCACGGTCGTCCTCGCCTCGGCGTCGCCGCGTCGGCACGATCTGCTGACCCGGATCGGTGTTCGCTTCGTGGTCAGGTTTCCCGACGTCGACGAGTCGCCCATCGCGGGCGAGAAGCCGGTTGCATACGTGGCCAGGCTGGCGTTCGCGAAGGCGTTGGCCGTCGCGTCGAGCGCCGACGAATTGATCATCGCTGCCGATACCACCGTCGACTGCGACGGGGTCATCATGGGCAAGCCGCGCGATCGCAATGATGCCGAATCGATGCTGCGAACCTTGTCGGGTCGAGCGCATCTCGTGCACACCGGTGTCACGGTTCGCCTCGGAAACCAGGGGCACACCGAGGTGTGCACCACATCGGTGACCTTCGTCCCGCTCGAGCGGGCGACCATCGACTGGTACCTCGCAACCGAGGAGCCGCTCGACAAGGCCGGGTCGTACGCATTGCAGGGTGCCGGCGCGGCGCTGGTCGCGAGCGTCGACGGCAGCGTCAGCAGCGTGGTCGGCCTGCCGGTGCACGTCGTGATCGGGCTCGCGGCGCGGCTGGGTGTGGACCTGCTGTCGTCGCCGGTCGACTGACCGCCGTCAGCCCTGCGGCCAGAACGACAGCGAGTTGCCGCCGCTGTCGAGGATCTCGGCCGTGAAGGGGACGGGTTCGACGAAGGCGTCCGCGCTGAACAGATCGGCCATCGCCGGATCGACGTCGTGGAACGGGATGAGCGTCGATGGCAGCCCGGTCGGGTTGACGTGCAGCTCGGCGCCGGCCATCGATCGAGGAACCTTGGCGACGACGTAGGTGCGGCCGTGCTCGACGAACGTGTCGATGCTCGGCTTGCCGATCGGCGCGCTTCGCCGGGTCTCCGACGGAGTGATCGAGTCGCCGGGCTGAGCGATCCACCACACGTAGCCCGCATCGGGATCGTCGGGATCGGCAACCGAGACCCGGATCGACCATCCCCAACCGTCCGGCAGCATCCCCGACACGACTTTCTGCGGTTGGGTCTGGAGGGCTGCAGCGCCGGGGGCCCCGGCCGCCATCGCGGTACGCACTTCGTCGTTGGAAGCCGGGTGCACGGTCGCCGCGATTGCTTTGAGTTGCTGCGGATCGATGGTGCCGGAGAGTGTGATCAGCCGTTGGCCGTCGTGCCATTGTGCGGTCGTCACCAGCGGATCGGCTGCCGACGTGCCGATGATCGCCTGCCCGGCGCCGACGGTGAACGTGCGCGCCTCGGTGATCGCAAATTTCATCACCGTCGATTGGTTGACCTTGCCATCGGTACCGACGGTGATCGTGAAGCTCTGCGCCAGATCGGTGGGCATACCGGTCGTGTAGCCGACCCTCGATGACGCTTCGCCGTACAACGCCTCGGTCGGGTCGACACTGAGAACGCGACGATGGTCGGCCTCGAAGAAGTTGTCGCTGAAGTGAATCGCGTCGTCGTCGGCGCTGACTGCGCGCACCAGCCGCACGAGCTGCCGATCGATCCACCCGAACGCGGTGATCTCCATCGACACCCCGTTCTTGACGAATGACAGCCGCGACTGACCCGACGCCGGATCGCGTTCGACGATCACCTCGGACCCGTTCACCACGGTTCGGTAGGAGTTGCGTCCCGTCGCATGGTGGGTGCCACGCGAGACGACGAACCACGTCCCTGACGCAGCTGAGGCTTCGGCGGTGGCCCACAGCTCGGCCGGCCCGCTCGTTGGCAGGGGTGGCCGGGCGCCACCGCCTGTCAGCCCGCTGGACTCGGCCGTGTACATCTTGAATCCCGGAGGAGCATCGGCGACGTAGTACTGCACGCCGATGCGACCGGGTGCCGACGAAGCTTCCGGCCTGCCCGAACCGATCGCAGTGCTGCCGACGACGTAACCGAGGACGACCACGATCGCGGCCATTGCGGCCGGCCTGAGCCAACGCGATCTGCGACGCTCGTTGTCGTTGGCCGCCGAAGCCGGGAACGCACCGGCGGGCTCATCGTCGTCGATCAGCTCGACGATGTGTGACGCAGGCCCCGTCCTCACTGCGCCGGTTCGACCTTGGCGGACCCAGTGGTCGAGGCCGACGTCGACGCGGCGAACTTCACGATGCCGGCCAGTTGGCCAGCACAGCTCCGTCCGGCCCGATGATCTGCGCCGTGTACTGCGTTGGCTCGCTGAACGTGAAGGCGGCGAACGATCGGTCGCCGCCGCTACTGAACGACACGTCGATCGGGTCGAGGCCGGCGCGGCGGACCTGTAGCCGAGCGTTCGTTGCAATCGACACGGGCAGGTCGGCGAGCACGTATGTGCGGTCGTTGTCGACCACCGTGTTGATCTGCGCTGCGTCGGTTGCGACGGACCGGAAACCGTCGCCGTTCCAGCGCCACGTGATCTGTGTCTCGTTGTTGACCGTCGATGTCGCCACCTGGATGCTCCATGGCGCGGCGTCGGCTGGATCGGTGGTGTCGGCCAAGATGACCGGTTCTCGCCGATCGACCTCTCGCGGTTGGTTCCCGGCGTTCCGCAGCGCCTGGAACTTCATCCCGTTCCACACCTTTGTGGACACCTCGTGGACAGTTTGGGCGACACCGATCAGTTGTGGAACCGGCATCTTTGCGGTGACCGTGATGACGTTGTCGCCGATCGTCCAAGTGGCCATCGACAGGTCCCTGCCGACGACGTTGCCGGCCACGGCCGAGAGGCCATCGACCTCGAACGACGTGTTGCCGTCGAGCAGGAAGCGCAACGCCGTCTTCCGGTCCTCGGCTGTGCCACCTTCGTCGGGCCGCAGTTGCTTGCCGACGGTGACGACCACGTCGGCGCCGGGATCCTGCGCGGATTCGTAGGTGATCTGCTCGGCGGGCACGCTCTGCACCACGAGCTGCGGCTGCACGGAGGCGACCAGTTCGTATGCCGAGGCGAACCAGTTGTCTCTGTAGCTCAACGAGCGCCCGTCCGTCGACACGGCGCCGGCGAGGCGCACCAGATCCAGATCTGTCCAGCCGAACGAGGTGATGGTGACACCCAGGCCCTGGCCCGGCGAGAACCGCGTGATGGAATGGCCGCCCGCAGTGTGCGAGATGGCGATGTTCAATGGACCCGATTGCACGCGGTACGAGTTGGGGGCGTTGAGGGTGGATGCGCCCAGGTACGTCGTGACGGAGAACCACGAGCCGGTCGTAGCCGACGCGTCGCCGGCAGCCCACAGTTGATAGCCGTCCCCGACCGGCTGCGAGTTGTCGAGCTGTTGTGCGTTGGCGTACTGGATCGCGTACTCGCGTGGTGGGTCTGCCGCGTAGTACGGCACGGTCGGGGCTTGGTCGAGCGGCACGGCGGGCGGCCGGATCGATGTCGGCAGAGAGGTGCTGACGGCCGCCGTCGTGGTGGTTTTGGTGGTGGTGGTGGTGGTGGAGGGAGCTGCAGCGCGCCGCGAGTCGTTGGCCGAGGTCGACGTGGCCACCCCGTAGCCGATGAGCCCGACGAGCGCGGCGACAGCAACCGGGCCCACCCAGCGCCGCCCGCCCTTGTCGATGGCCGTCTCACTGGAGGCGTCCTCCGAGAACGCGTCGGCGTCGTCGTCGATCACCTCGATGATCTCGGAGGACGGCTCGTCCTTCATGTCGTTGGCCAGGCGGCGAGCACGGCGCCATCCGCGCCGACGATCTGCGCCGTGTACGTGGTCGGTTCGCTGAAGGCGTATGCCGCGAAGGTGCAGGCGACCGTCGGGTCGGTGTCGTTGAACGGCACCACCACGGGGTCGAATCCATCGCGGCTGATCTGCAGCTGTGCCGTCGTAGCGAACGCCCGCGGCAGTTCGGCGAGCACGTATGTGCGCGTGCCCTGGACGACGGTGTCGATGTGGGCCGTGGCCTCGAGCCTTGAGCCGAACCCCTCGCTGTTGTCCCACGTCCAACCGATCAGCTGCTCGTCGGAGAACTTCTGGATCGCGACCTTGATCGTCCACGGGACGGCGTCACCGTCGGTTCCGAACGAGACCGGTACCGGCGTGCCCACGTCGAAGTTGCCGGCCGGGCTGTCGGAGTTGGCTCTGGTGGCCTGCATCTGCATCCCGTCCCACTCGTCGGAGGTGACCTGGTGGACGGTCCTGGCGATGGCGATGATCTGCGGCACGGTCGTCTGTCCGGTGAGCGTGACGATGTGGTCGCCGGCGACCCACGTGGCCACTGCGGAATCGCGTTGGGCGGTGACGGCACCCGCGACTGCGGAATGGCCGGCGACGCTGAACGGGGTGGTGTGGTCGAGCAGGAATCGAAGCGCGATCTGCCGATCGACGGGGCTGCCGCCGGCGTCCGTCGCCGGTGGCGTGGCAACCGTGATCGCCAGGCCACCGAAGACGTCGAGGTTCGACGAATAGATGATCTGCTCGGCTGGGTCGCCCTGCACGGCCAGCCACGGCTGCACGCGGCTGATCAGTTGGAAGCCGGGGATCAGCGACATGTCGCCGGGCGACACGTCGGCGGAATCAGCGTTGAGCGATGTCGCCAGCCGGATCAGGTCGGCGTCGCTGAACCCGAACGTGGTCAACCCCACGTGTACCAGACCGTCGGTCGTGAACTGAGCGCTCGACAGGCCCGAGGCAGCGTGCGCTACGGCGATCGATCGATCGCCGGCCTGCACGCGGTAGGCGTCGTCGGCCTGGCTCGCCTGAGCGCCATCGAGGTAGCTGTCGATCGTGAACCACGAGCCCGTCGTCGCGGTCGCCCCATCGGTGGCCCACAACTGGTAGGTGCCCGGTCCGTACATGTGACGGTCGGGATCGGTGAACTCGGCGAACCGCACGGTGTACTCGCGCGGAGGGTTGGCCGCGTAGTACGGAACGATCGGCGGGACCTCGGTAGTGGTCGGGGCGGGCGCCGGCTGCGTCGTCGGCGGCGAGACGGTGGTGCCGGCCGGCTCGACCTTCGGGGGGCTGCTCGACGAGCCCGAGGTCACCACGCCGTAGCCGATGATCGAGATCAGGGCGATGGCTGCGACGGGGCCCACCCAACGGGGACCAGCGGCGACGGTGACAGGGGTGGAGTGTGCCCGCTCGCCGAACGCGTCGGCATCATCGTCGAGAATCTCGATGATCTCCCCAGATGCGTCGCCCTGCAGGCCGGTGGCCTTCACGGGGAAAGTATCGCGCACCCCGGGGCCGTTAGCACTCTCACCTCCCGGTTGCTAACCGTGATGACCATCGCCTAGGATTGGCACTCGCGCTAGCCGAGTGCTAACGCCCGTAATCCTCAACACTGTGCCCATGCCAACGGAGGCCCGCACCCATGAATCTCAAGCCCCTCGATGACCGTATTGTCGTCAAGCCCAACGAGGCCGAGCAGACCACCGCGTCCGGTCTGGTCATCCCCGACACCGCCAAGGAGAAGCCGCAGCAGGGCGAAGTCCTCGCCGTCGGCCCCGGCCGCTGGAGCGACGACAAGGGCGCTCACGCTGCGCTCGACATCAAGGTCGGTGACACGGTCCTGTACAGCAAGTACGGCGGCACCGAAGTCACCATCGAAGGCGACGATCTGTTGATCCTCACCAGCCGCGACGTGCTGGCGATCGTCGGCAAGTGAGCTGACGACACCATGGCAAAGCAACTGAAGTTTGACGACGAGGCGCGTCGCGCACTCGAAGCCGGCGTGAACAAGTTGGCCGACACGGTCAAGGTCACGCTCGGGCCGAAGGGTCGCAACGTCGTGCTCGACAAGAAGTTCGGCGCACCGACCATCACCAACGACGGCGTGTCGATCGCCAAAGAGATCGAGCTCGACGACCCGT
>JBDTYA010000316.1:0-5696 GCA_040005915.1 Ilumatobacteraceae bacterium | reverse complement strand
CTGGCGAGGAACACGACCGTGCCCATCAGGTCGATGGGCTCGCCCCAGCGGTCGGCGGGGATGTGGTCGAGCACGCGGCGACTGGACTCGGGGTTGCTGCGAGTGTTGGCCGTGATCGCCGTCGCGTAGTAGCCGGGAGCGATCCCATTGACCTGGATGTTGTGTTCGGCGAGCTCGTCGCAATACGCCTTGGTGAGGCCGGCGATGCCGTGCTTGGTCGCCGAGTAGGCCGGCGACATCCGTCCACCGAGGAAGCTGAACATCGAACAGATGTTGATGATCTTGCCGCTCTTGCGAGGCACCATCCGTTGGGCCACCTCGTAGCTCATCTCGAACGCCGCCGTCAGGTTGACGTGCACCGTTGCGTCCCACGGTTCGCGACCGAAATCCAACACCTCGGCCAACGGGCACACGCCGGCACTGTTGACGAGGATGTCGACGGCGCCGAACTCGTCGACGCACGCATCGACGATGCGCTTGGGGCTACCGGTCGTGGTGATATCGGCCTGCATGAACTCGTAGCGCACGTTCTCGGCCGCGACCATTCCAGCTGTGGCGCCGTCGTCGTCGGCGATGCTCGGTACGAACACGTTCGCCCCGGCTTTGGCGAGCGCCACGGTGAAGGCCTGCCCGAGCCCCGAGTTACCCCCGGTGACGATCGCGTTCTTTCCGCCCAGCCCGAAGTACCCCATCCGAAAGTCATTGATCGTCATTCGCCGCCACGGTACCCGAGGCGCCATTTCCCGGCGAGCCTCGTTGACTCGCGCAGGTCAAAGTTGGGCGCGTTCTGGGCACTAGCAGTACCGACTTTGCGCCCAACCGGGTTCAACCGGGTTCAACGGGCGCGTGTTCGGCACCCGCGGTACCGGTTTCGCGCCCAACCAGCGCTCTCCGGGCCGGGTCGCCGGTCGCGAGTAGTGTCGCTGGGGCATTGAGGGGAGCGAACGGATGGCTGTCAGCGAGACGTACGTCGACCGCTCCGAGGCCTATCTGGCGGGGGATCGGCGCCGTGCGCTCAGCGAAGGCCGCGAGCTCAGCGACCGGGTGCGCGGGGCCGCGTTGTTCGCCGATGTCTCCGGCTTCACACCGCTGACCGAGGCCCTCGCCAAGGAGCTGGGCCCGCAACGCGGCGCCGAGGAGCTGACCGCTCAGCTCAACCTGGTCTTCGAGGCGGTCATCGACGACGTCGACCTCTACGGCGGCGAGGTCATCTACTTCGGCGGCGATGCGATCACGTGCTGGTTCGACGGCGACGACGGTCTGCGTGGCGCGGCGTGCGGCTTGGCGATACAGCAGACCATGTCGTCCGTCGGCACCATTCGCACGCCCGCCGGCACCGAGGTCGTGCTGGCCATCAAGGTCGCGGTCGCGGTGGGGGAGGCCAGGCGCTTCGTCGTCGGCGATCCGACGATCCAATTGATCGACGTGCTCGCCGGTCGCCTCATCGACGAGCTGGCCGATGCCGAGCACCTCGCCGAGAAAGGCGACGTCGTGCTGGCGAAGTCGGCTCTCGACTCGATCGGCGATCGGGCGATCGTCGGCGAACTACGCGAGCCGGTCGGCATCCTCACCTGCATCCGCCCCGGTCTGCGCAACGAGGCCGAGACCGAGGTCGAGGCCGAGGTCGCGGCGGCACCGGCACCGGCCATCGCAACACTGAGCGAGGAGTTGTTGCGCCCGTGGATCCTTCCGGCCGTGTACGAACGCTTGGTCACCGGTCGTGGCGAGTTCTTGGCCGAGCTGCGTGCTGCGTACCCGATGTTCGTGCGCTTCGGTGGCATCGACTACGACAACGATCCCGAGGCGGCGGCGAAGCTCGACCACTTCGTGCAGCGGGTGCAGACGGTGCTCTCCGACCTCGGCGGCAACCTGCTGCACGTCATCCTCGGCGACAAGGGCGCATACCTGTGTGCGGTGTTCGGCGTTCCCCACGCGCACGAGGACGATGGTTCGCGCGCCGCCGCGGCGGCGATCGAACTGCTGACCTTGGAGAGGGAATCGGCGGCGACCGATCTGCAGGTCGGGATCTCGCACGGCCGCATCCGCAGTGGCGCATACGGCCATCCGATGCGACGGACGTTCACGTGCCTCGGCGACGCTGTGAACCTCTCCGCACGACTGATGTCGCAGGCCCCACCCGGTCACGTCTACATCAGCGAAGAAGTGCACCGGGCACTCAGCGAGCGGGTCGAATGTCAGCTCGTCGGCGACCTCACGGTGAAGGGCAAGGCCGACCCGATCCGTGTTCTCAGCATCGTCGGGATGAAGCGCGGGCAGACCAAACGCGAGATCCGCTATCCGTTGCCGATGGTCGGCCGCGACGCCGAGATGGCCGCGCTGGAAAGGGCTGTCGACGACGTGCTGAGTGGTGAAGGGCGGGTCATCGGCGTCGCCGCCGAAGCCGGCCGCGGCAAGTCGCGATTGATCGCCGAGGTCGTCCGCAGCTTGACGGCGACCGGTGTGACCGTCGCGTGGGGCGAGGCCCAGAACTTCGGTCGCACGACCAGCTACCTGGTGTGGCGCGACGTGTGGCGCACGTTGCTCGACGTCGACGACGAGGCCACCGAGGCTGCGCAGGGCAGGCAGTTGACGCGTCGCCTGCGCGCCATTTCCGGTGACCTGGCGCGGCGCGCGCCGCTGCTCGGGTCCGTCGTCGGCATCGGCATCGACGACAACGAGCTGACCGGCTCGTTCGATGCCAAGCTGCGCAAGACATCGTTGGAGTCACTGTTGGTCGACCTACTGCGCGCTCGTGCCGAGGGTGGCCCATTGGCCATCGTGTTGGAGGACTGCCACTGGATCGACGCGCTGTCGCGCGACCTCCTCGAGGAACTGGTGCTCGCGTCCGTATCGCTGCCTGTGCTGTTCGTGCTGGCCTACCGGCCGGCGGACGCACCCAACGGAGGCCTCGGCCTCGAACGCATCCCGTACTTCCGGGAGCTCCGCCTGGGCGAGCTGGCTGCGGGCGATGCCCATCTCGTGCTGAACGCCAAGCTGCGGCAATTGTTCGGCGACGCCGTCTCGCCCGCGGCCGAGCTCGTCGACTTCGTGCTCGAGCGCGCCCAGGGGAATCCGTTCTACCTCGAGGAGCTCATCAACTTCGTCCACGGTCACGGGGTCGATCCGGCCGACCCGGCCGCGTTCCGCCACATCGACATCCCCGACACGTTGTTCCGGCTCGTGCAGAGTCGCATCGACATGTTGGACGAGGCGCCACGCACTGCGCTGAAGGTTGCGAGCGTCATCGGCCGCACGTTCGAGTCGCCGTTCGTGCAGGGCGTCTACCCCGCCCTCGGATCGGTCGACGAGGTCGAAGCCCGCTTCGAATCGGCACGCCAGGCAGACCTGTTGCGCATCGACCGCGTCGAGGATCTGTCATGGCTGTTCCGCCACGTCGTCGCCCGCGACGTGGCCTACGACAGCCTGCCCTTCTCGATGCGGTCACAGCTGCACGACCGCGTCGGCGGCCATCTCGAATCCCAAGGCCCGCAGGCGATCGAGCGCAACCTCGACCTCCTCGCATATCACTACTGGCTCGGCGGCCACGACGACAAGAAGCGCGAGTACGCGGTGCGCGCCGGCATCGCTGCGCAATCGCGCTACGCCAACGATGCCGCCGCCGACTACTTCCAACGGGCCCTGCCGCTGGTCCCCGAAGCCGAGCGGTCGGACGTGCTTCGCCGGCTCGGCAAGGTGCTGGAGCTTCGTGGTGGCTGGGCTGCGGCCGAGGCGACCTACGGCGAGGCGATCGAACTGTCGACCCGGCTCGGCGACGCGCTGCCGCAGGCATGGGCTCACGCCGACCTCGCCGAGACGCTGCGCAAGCAGGGCCGCTTCGAGGACGCCCGCCAACAACTCGTCCTCGCCGGCAGGATCTTCGACGACAACGGTGACGATGCCGGGCTGGGTCTGGTGTTGCACCTGCAGGGCACACTGTCGTCGCAGCAGGGCCAGTACGACGCGGCCCGCGAATCGTACGAGGCGAGCCTCGAGATCCGGCAACGCCTCGACGACCGGGCCGCGGTCGGCAGCCTGCTGAGCAACCTCGCGCTCGTCGCCGAATGTGTCGGCGATCTCCAACAGGCGCGCACGATCAACGAGCAAGCCCTGGCGATGCGCGAAGAGCTGGGGGACCGCTGGCCGATCTGCGTCTCACAGAACAACCTCGGGATGATCGGCCTCCTGCAGAATGACTTCGCCGTTGCCCAGATGCGGTTCCAGGAATCGATGCGGCTGGCCAACGAGATCGGCGATCGGTGGATGGTCGCGGTCGGCCATCACAACCTCGGCAACGCCGAACTCGGGCTCGCCGAACCGGGGCGGGCAGGCGACGAGTTCCTGCAGGCGTTGCAGGCCTACGAGGACTACGGCGATCAGTGGTCGGTCGCATTGTTGGTCGAGGACATGGCCATGCTCGCGCTCGCCAAGGACGACCCGGTCCGTGCGATCGAGCTGATCGGGGCGGCCGATGCTCTGCGCACGCGCCTCGATGCGCCGCGGCCGCCCGCTGTCGCAACGATGCTCGAAGCGGCGTTGGCACCGGTTCGTCCGCGGCTCGGCGACAGCGAGTCAGCGGCGCACGTGCGTGGCCTCGATCTCGACGGGCCGGCACTGTCCGCGCTGCTGCGCGAGGTCGGTCGTCCGACGTCACGAATGCCCAACGCGGTCGATTAGGGTTCTCGAGGGTCACTGGGACGGATGCCGAATGCTCACTCCGTCGACCACGAGGTTCGAGGAGATCATGCGCAACACATCCGGTCGACGCCCATCCGTACGCATCCTTCACGTCGCGCTGGTCGCGGCACTGCTGGCGATCGTGACGCCGGCGATCGGCGCGTCACACGTAGCCACCGCGGCAACACCGACACCGTGGATCGCGACCGGCCCGACCGGCCCGGGCAACTACACGCTCGATTCCAACGGTTCGCTCACCCCGCCGCAGCTGACGTACGACCTCGGCGAGGACCCCGGAAACCTTCGATCCACCGACCCGTCATGGACGTTGCAGACCACCGCCGCGAGCACCTTCACCGACACCGTTCCCTACCAGTACACCGGTTACCACGCCTACTACCAGGTCACCGTGCGCGTCGAGGCGTTCGTGATCCACAACGGCGTGCTGACCTCGACTTCCGTCGTGGCCGCCGGTCCAGTCGACTGCTGCACGTTCCCCTCCGGTGGCTTCACGTACGCCGGCCGGCACTCGTTCGCTGTGGTCGCCGGCGACACGTACGGGTACATGGTCGGCGGCTCCAACTACGACTACGACCCGCACTTCTACGGCACCTTGGCGCTCACCGATTCCCCATTTCGGGACGGCGTCTCGGTCGCGATGAACACCTCGTGGACCACGGCCGCACCGCTGGTCCCAGGCACGGTTGGCACGCTCGCCCAACCCGGCGAGGTGCGCTGGTACAAGTTCCCGATCCAACCCGACAGTCAGGTGCAGGTCGATCTCACCGCCCTCGACCAGAACTTCGACCTGACGATGTTCCGCGACATCGGGCAGGCCTTCACCACGCTGACCTCGACGCAGGATCTCACCAAGCTCAGCGCGCAGTTCGCCGGCGATGTGTACAGCCCGTCGGTGTACAGCCCGTCGGTGTACAGCCCGTCGGTGTACAGCCCTTCGGTGTACTCGCCGTCGGTGTACAGCCCGTCGGTGTACAGCCCTTCGGTGTACTCGCCGTCGGTGT
>JBDTYA010000315.1:0-6128 GCA_040005915.1 Ilumatobacteraceae bacterium | reverse complement strand
TGGCGGAGGCTGACCGTGATCACGTTCCAGGTGGCCCCGAGGGTCGCCACGAACCCGAACACCACCATCACCATCGGCCACCACGACGACAAGCCGACGAGGAACGACCCAACCGCGCTCGTGGCCAGCACGATCGCCAGGCAGGTACCGCTGCCGAGCCGTCTCGACAGCCGCGGGGCCAGGTTGCTGCCGATCGCGCCGCCCGCGGCGAATCCAAAACCCATGACGGTGAACAGGAACGGCCCGACTCCGAGGATCTCCTGGGCGAAGAGCACGAGCACCGAGCCGCTGAGCGCCGAGGCCAGGTTCATCAAGCCGAGAATGATGGCCATCGATCGCAGCAACTCGTTGGACCACAACCAACGGAACCCTTCGGCGAGCTCTGTCTTCCAGGGGCGTTCGACGTGATCGTCGGGCCGTTCGGCATGGAAGCTGCCGGGGATCGACCAGACCAGTGCGGCGGAGGCGAAGAACGACGCGGCATCGACGAAGAACGGCAACGAGAATGCGGCGATCAGCAGCAGTGATCCCAGTGG
Organism: Ilumatobacteraceae bacterium; assembly: GCA_040005915.1. Taxonomy (GTDB): domain Bacteria; phylum Actinomycetota; class Acidimicrobiia; order Acidimicrobiales; family Ilumatobacteraceae; genus JAENVT01. The sequence goes on along the minus strand of JBDTYA010000315.1, from coordinate 5,592 downwards.
AGGCCCGATGAAGGTGTTGGCGATGCCCTCGGCGCTCCACATCCGGCCATTGGCCTTCTCCAACTGATCGACCTCGACGATGGACGGCATGAACGTTTGGCCGCAGTTGTCGCGCAGCACCTCGCCAGTGCCGAGCAACAACGTGGCGACGAGCAACATGACGTACAACCCGGTGGCGGTGCCCGTGACCTTCGAGAGCTCGTCGGCGCCGGGCAGCGTGCCTTGTCGGCTGAGGATTGCGAGCGCGACGACGAGCGTCAAGGCGAAGCGGGCGAAGTCGGCGACGACCATTGCCCGCTTCCGATCGACCCGATCGGTGATCACGCCCACGGGCAGCGTGAAGACGAGCCACGGAAGGCGCTGAACCAACGCGACGCCGGCGATGAGGATCGGGTTTCGGGTGAGCGCGGATGCGAGCCACGGATAGGCGATCAAAGCCATGCCGTCGCCGATGTTCGAGATCGTCGTGGAGATGAACAGCTTGTGGTAGCTGGAGCCGAGCGGCTTCTTCGGTTCGGTCATCTCGGGATCTCGGGCGAGACGTGGCGATTGGTGGGGAAGACGCCGGCGAGGAACGCGTACTCGCGGTCGCCACCCCGCGGCAGTCGGGTGAACTCGTTGGCCAATGCCCTGACACGCTCGGTGAACTCTGTGGCGCGATCAGCGGGGATCCTCGCGTGGCGGAGCGTGAAACCTCCTGCTCCGTCGACCTCGGAGAGGTCCGCCTGGGCACGGGCGTCGGCGAGGAACGGAAGGTCGCCGTCGCTCGCCTCGTCGGGGAACACGATGGTGTGCGCGGTCCTGCCGTAGAACCGCTCGTCGATGGCGCGCACCCGGCGGGTGCCGGTGACCTTCAGCAACCCGACGCCGACCAGCACGTCGACGTGATGAGCGACGGTTCCCCGCGGCTTGCGGACCCGTGCGGCCAGCTCGCTGACCGTCATCGCCCGCTCCAGCACGAGGTCGAGGATGAGGGCTCGCAGGCCGTGACCGAGCGCCTTGAGGCGTGCAGGGGAGTCGGCGACGATCGTTTCGGCGAGCTCGTACCCGAGGTTGTACCCGTGACTGGGCGACCCGATGTCCGACATATTCCGAATGATAGAGAAATTTCGGACGTACTTCAAACGCCTTGCCCGAGACGTGATGTCTTCGGCGATACTGGCGGGATGCGCAATCGGTCGGTCGTCGTGGTCTTCTGCGCGCTCACCGGGCTGTTCGCGTCCGGCTACGGGGTGATGTTCACGGTGCTCGACGAGTTCCGCGACCAGTATGGGATCAGCGAGGGCGCGCTCGGGTTGATCGTGGCGATGGGCTTCCTGTCGTCGTTCGTGGCGCAGGTCACGATCGCTCCGCTGGCCGATCGGGGCCACGCCAGGACGATGATCGTCATCGGCATGGTGTTCAACGTCGTCGGCCTGCTGGGCATGGCAGTCGGCACCACCTTCTTCACGTTGGTGACAGCCAGGTTCGTGATGGGCGTCGGCGTCGGGCTCGCCTACCCGGCAGCGCGTCGCATCGTGATCGTCGCCGATCCCGACAACTTGGGGCAGAACCTCGGCCGCATGTTGGCCGCCGACGTCGGCGGCTTCGCGATCGGCCCCGCGATCTCAGCGATCCTCGTCGGTCCGTTCGGCATCGCCGCACCGTTCCTGTTGATCGCCGCGTTGACGGTCGCGATCTATCCGTTGATCGCCCGCACGCGTGTAGAAGACAACCACGTGGCCGCGGAGGCACCGCCTCGGTTCGCGTTCGACCTGCTGCGCATCCGGCCGTACCTCGCCGCATTGCTGATGGGCGCGGCGGTCTTCATGATGATCGGCTCGTTCGACGCGCTGTGGGCGTTGGTTCTCGACGACTTGCACGCCAGCGACCTCATCGCCAACCTCGGCATCACGCTGTTCGCCGTTCCGATGGTGCTGTTCGCCTCGATCGGCGGGCGTCTCGCGCAGCGGGTCGGCCCGTTCCGCCTCGGCACGTTCGGGTTGCTGGTCGGCTCCGCGGCGATGTTCGCCTACGGTCACGCGCCGTCCGGCGGGATCATGCTGGCGATCTCGTTGGTGCACGCCACCAACGACGGCTTCACCGTCAGCAGCTGTGGTGTAGCGGTCGGGTTGGTGGTGCCCAACGAACGCCAAGCGAGCGGACAGGGCCTGCTCGGTGGCATCGAAACCTTGACCGCCGGCATCGCCGCCACCGCCATCGGCCAGATCTACCAGCACTTCGGTCGCACCGTCGCGTATACGTGTTGCGCAGCCACCATGGTCGCGCTCGTCATCTCCGCGGCGGTGTTGTCGGGCACCGCCTGGCGCCTACGCGACTCCCCCGTTCGCCGCGACTCCGTCTCAGTCTGACCAGACCTCGTGGAGTGCCGAGCGCCCACCTGGGTGCCCCGCGACACTCCACTCGGTCTGTCAGCCGAGGAGCTTGTCGAAGAAGCGGAAGGTGCGGGCCTGGGCGATCGCTGCTGGCACCGCGCTGAACGAAGCGCGTTGATCGCAGTTGAAGCCGTGCTCCGCGTCGTACACGTTGACGGTCACGTCACGCCATGCGGCGGCGACCTTGTTGACGTCGTCCATGGGGATCCCATGATCGTGCTCACCGAAGTGCATGATCATCGGAACGATGGGCGTCTGATCCACGAGGGCAGCAATTCCGCCGGCGTAGTACGACGAGGCGGCATCGAAGACTTCGGGGAACTGGATCGCACAAGCGGCCGTCACGCGCCCGCCGTAGCAGAACCCGACGACGCCGACCCTGCCGGCCTCACGCGCCACGGCGCCGGCAGCGGCGACGTCGTCGAGGACGGATTGGAAGTCGAGGCCACCCATGGCGATGCCGCGGCCGATCTCGATGTCTTCGGGCGTGTAGCCCAATTCGATGCCGGGACGATCACGATCGAAGATCGCCGGAGCGATGGCGAGGTAGCCGGCCGCGGCGTAACGATCGGCGACCGAACGAATGTGGCCGTTGACGCCGAAGATCTCTTGCACGACCACCACGCCGCCGCGGACAGCGCCTTCCGGCTCGGCGCGGTACGCCGACAACTCGAACCCGTCGGATGATGTAAGCGTCATGAAGGAACCCATGCCCGCGACTGTATTTCGCCGCTGTGCTCAGTCCGGTGCCGCAGCGGCCTCGCGTCGCACGACCGCGGGTCGTTGGGTGATCGCACCGACGGCGCAGGCGGCGGGCACTATCAACAGAGCGCGCCGCAGGCCGACCTGATCGGCCATCACACCCATGGCAAGTGGCCCGAGCGTTACGGCGGTGCCAGAGGCGAGAATGCAGATGGCACCGAGCGAGATGGAATCGATCTTGTGCTCGGCCGACGCGTACAGCCGGTCGACCGTCAGTGGATAGAGCGGTGCGCTGCCGAAGCCGACGATCGTGAGCCCGACAACTCGGGACATCAGGCCTGGGGCGAAGCACATCACCATCGCCCCGAGCCCCATCGTGATGAAGCTGGCGGTGACCGTGGCCTCGCCGAAGATCCGGATGATGGCCGGCATCACCAGACGGCACGCGAACATCATCACCCCGAACACGCCGGCCAGCGCCGAGGCCAGGCCTCCTGAGGCGTGCCCGATCTCTTTGAGGTACGTCGCCGCCCACACACCGATCGCGAACTCTCCGAACACGGCATTGATGATGTGCAGAAAAGGTATGAACACGTCCCGGTCGCGCAGGTGGGCCAAAGTGAAGTCGCCGTGGCGTGTCGACTCTGGCACCGGTACCGGCCAGGCGACGGCGGTGAGGACTGCGGCGATCACCGCGCTCAGGATGAGGTACGGCGGACGCCACGACCAGTGCAAGGCCAACGCGCCACCGACGACCAGGCTGAAGGCGACGCCGGCGAGGCCTGGCGCGCCGTTGACCGCGGCGAACGCCGCCGCACGATGTTCGCCATGATGGTCGCTGATGATGGCGGGCATCACCAACACCAGCAGGGCGCCGCCCAGCCCTGCCAGCGCCGTGCCGGCCAAGGTGATGGGCCATGCCGGGCCGAGGCACAGCATGGTGATGCCGACGCTGATCGCAGTGGCCGCGACGAGCAGTGACCGGCGACGACCGAGGTGATCGACGACTCGCACACCGCAGATGCCGGCGATCAGCGAAGCGAACCCGAACGTGGATCCGTGCATCGCTGCGATCACCCCGCTGAGGTGGAACTGTTGGCGCAGCTCCCCCAGCACGGTGCCCACACTGAGGCCTCCCACCAGCAATGCGTAGCCGAGGGCGGACGAATATGTGAGCCGATCCCACCGGAACTTCGCGGTGATCGTGGGGGTCGAGCTCACACTGTCTTTGTACCAGTAGCGAGACTCACGGCGCTGTTTCAATCGACGAAAGTCCGGGCTCTATCGTGTGACTCGTGGCAGAGAGATGTGACGTCGCTGTTGTTGGGCTCGGATTGGTGGGTGCTGCCGCGCTGCGGCACCTGGCCGGCTCCGGTTTGGGCGCCGTCGGGATCGGGCCCAGCGAACCGGTCGACTTCGCCGCCCACGATGGGGTGTTCGCCAGTCACTACGACTCGGGGCGTATTACCCGTCGGCTCGACAAACGGCGCGAGTGGGCCATCTTGGCGGAGCGGGCGATCTATCAGTACCCGCTGATCGCGGCGGCGTCGGGTATCGAGTTCCATCAACCGGTCGGTGTCGTGATGGCCGATGTCGACGCCGATCGATTGAGCACCGTCACCGGTGTCGCTGACCGGCTCGGCGTCGGGTACGCGCGGTACGCGCCGGGCCAGCCTTTCGGTGACGACCGGATCTCGGTTCCCGACGGTGCCACGGTGCTGCACGAACCGGCGCCGGGTGGGTTCATCGATCCGCGTCGAATGCTCAGCGCACAGCTGGCCGTGGCCCGCCAGGGCGGCGCCGAGACGATCGAGAAGGAGGTGACGGGGATCGCCCGATCCGGCACCGGTTGGTCGGTCACGGTCAGCGATGGATCGACGGTGGAGGCCGCCCAGGTCGTGATTGCTACCGGCCCACATGCCGACGAGCTCCACGGGCTGCCGAGCCGGCCGTTGATCGACGTCGTCGCCGAGACGGTGGTGATGGCCCGCGTCTCGGCGCTCGACCGTCTCTCACTGAGCGGACTCCCGGCGATCATCATCGATGGGGCGGTCGATCATCTCTACATCGTCCCTCCGACGAAGTACCCCGACGGCGAGGTGTATGTGAAGTTGGGCGCCACGCGCCACGAGCACTCGGTGCTCTCGGCCGGCGGACGCCGCGCATGGATGGCCGGGTCCAGCCATGAGGCCGACCTCGATTGGCTGCGCGGGTTGCTGGAGGGCGTGCTACCCGGGCTGCGCGCCGATCAGTGGTTGACGAAGCCCTGCCTGATCCCCGACACACCGACCAAGTTGCCCTACCTCGAGATCGTCGAGCCCGGGCTCGTGATGGCGGTCGGCAGCAACGGATACGCCGCCAAGAGCGCCGACGCGATCGGCGCACTGGCGGCCGGCCTGGTCGTCAACGGTCACTGGACCGACCCCGATCTCGACGCCCGAGACTTCGAGCTGATCGCCCGCGACTGACCGACGGAGAGCCGTCACCGCCCGTTCGGACCTCTCTGTCAGCCCAC
>JBDTYA010000314.1:0-3902 GCA_040005915.1 Ilumatobacteraceae bacterium | reverse complement strand
GCGGCTGTCATGATCCAGATGAACTCGCCGGGTTGTACGAGCGCCGATGTGACTGCGCTGCAATACCGGTACCGCCGCCGGCCGATGTTCCCATACGAGGTCGATGCCTCGTACTGACGCGGCGCCTCGGAAAGGCCTGCACCGGCCGAGGGGTCAGAACAGCGTGTCGGCGACTTCGATCACGCGGTAGTCGTCGTCGACGATCGGGATCGCCCGCCACTTGTCGAACGTGGTGCACGGGTGTGAGATACCGAAGCCCACGAGGTCGCCGACGGCAAGGGGATCGGACGGGTCGAGATCGAGGTACGAGTGCTGGTCATTCACCTGCACGACGCGGCGCTGTGTCGCCGATTCGACCTGCAGCGAACCGCGGCGGCGGACCTTCTTGACCAGAGGGAGCAGGCCGTCGGTCGACGCGTCGCGCTTACCGATGCCGACGATGGCGCGGGTTGGCTCCGGCCGTGACAGCACCACCCCCCACACTTCGAGCGCCGGCTCCAGGTGTTCGCCGTGCTCCGTTCGCGAGGTCTCACCCATCGGTGAGGCATGGTGGAGCGCGCCATCGTCGTGGCTGATGTAGCAACCGGATCGGATCACGACCCGGCGTGGTCCGCTGATCTCGGCGCGGCTGAGGCGTTCGACGACATGGTCGAAGTAGGCGCTGCCGCCTGCAGTCAGGATCACCTCGGTATCCGGATCGAACCAGTGCTCGGCGTCGATCGCCTCCGCGAGCGCGACGATCTGATCGAGGAACTCGTCGACCACTTCACCGGCGCTTCGATCGCCGATCGCTGCGAGGATGCCGTCGAAACCGCCGACACCGGTGAGCGCCAGGTGGGGCGATCGATGCGCCGCGGCCGCAACCGCCATGCCTTCGGCGACCGTGCGTGCGCCAGTGCGCCCACCCGCGACACCGAGCTCGACCAGCACAGGCAACTTCGGGCCCCCGACAAGTCGGGAGAGCGTGTCGTCCATGATCTCGACGCCGGCGATCGAGTCGACGTAGCAACAGACTTCGAACCCGTCGGCGAGCGAACCCGCCAGCCACTCGAGCTCGCCCGGGACGACCACCTCGTTCGCGATCAGAACGCGACCGACCCCCGTTTCGCGCATCGTCCTGGCTTGCCACGTGGTCGCCGCGGTGATGGCCCACGCCCCGTCGCGGAGTTGGCGGCGGAAGAGCGCTGGCGCCATCGTCGTCTTGCCGTGCGGCGCGAGCGAGACGCCGTGGCGCTCGCAGTACGCGCTCATGGCGGCGCTGTTGTGGTCGATCGCCGACTCGAAGAGGACGGCAACCGGGTACGGCACGTCGTCGTCGAAGATGCTCCAACCCGTTCGGGCGGCGTTGCGCAACGGGAACCCCTTCGGATGGGCCGGGGTGTTCAGTGGTTCTGTAGTGGTACTCATGCGTGATCGTCCTCGAACTGGATCGTGCCATCATGCTCTGCGCCGACCACCGCATGCTCGTCGGGACGGAAGGGCACGACCGTCACCATCGAGGTTCGTTGCTCGCCGCCTTGCAGCCAATGGGCTTGGCCGCGGGCCACGGCAGCGGCGAGGCCGTCGCCCGGCCACGAGCTCGCCGGCTCGAGAGCGACGATCGAGGTGCGGCCGAAGAACGGGAACCCGATGCTTCCGATCTCGCGCCACAGCCACAGATGTGGGAAGTCGGCGAGATCCCAGATCAACGCGACGCCGATGTGCGTCCTGCGCAGGGCAGCCCACCCTGCCGGTCGATCCGCGAGGTAGTGGACGCTTTCGAGCGGACGGGTCGTTGGCACCTCGTCGATGCCGCATTGCTCGGCCGTGCTGCCCGGCCACATCATCGAGGGGGCAGTGGGGTCGGCGGCGTCGATCACCGGCCCTGCCGGCAGATCGATGCGGTCGCCGGGTGACGCAAGGAAAGCCGGGTGCTCGCCCCAGATGAACGGTCGGGCATCGTCGGTGACGTTCTCGATCGTCGTGGTGATGCGCACGCGTGGCGGCCCGTCGAGCACCTGCACCCTTCGTTGCACGACGAAGGGCAGGCGTGTGCCCGCGCGCATCGACACCCCCGAAGGCGATTCGTCGCGCACGTCGACCATGGTGCGCGACCACTCGCCGTGGAATGGAAGCGGCACGCCGTCCACCACACACGCTGCGCCGGCATTCGGGGCGAGCAGCTGCCAGCCTCCCCGGTACTCCGAGAGCCAATCGAGCTTGGCGTCACCGTAGGTTCGGCTCTGCGAGGATCCAACGGGGGCATCCCAGTCGTAATACGCCAGCAGCGCATCGCCATCGAATGCGATCTGGCGGATCTCACCGCCGAGTGCCTCGTCGAGCGTCACCACCAATGAGTGGTTGGACACCGTGATCATGCGAGCGAACCAGCGAACGGGTACGTGGTGAGTCGTTCCACGCCGGTATGCGTCACCAAGTACTGGTCTTCCAGTTTCACGCCTTGGTTCGTCGACGGATCGCCGATGTAGCTCTCCACGCAGATCACCATGTCGGTCTCGAATGCCCCTGGGAATCCGTACGGCTGTCCGGCGATGGCGAGGGGCACATTCGGGTGCTCGCCGGACACTCCGAGCCCGTGGGCGAGGCAGTAGTAGCCGAAGGGCCTGAACCGATCGGGCATCGGCCAGGCGCGGCGAGCGAAGTCTTCGTATGTGATACCTGGCCCCAGCAGCGAGGCGTTGTGCTGCAGCTGCACGAAGGCCAACTCGAAGAGGTCGCGCTGCTGCGGCGTGCCACGATCCGCGCCACACACGAAGGTGCGAGAGAAGTCGACCGAGTATCCGAGGTAGCCAGTTGCATCCGTATCGAGGCAGACCAGGTCTCCCGGCTGCATCGCCCGATCGCTCGATTCGCGAAAGTACGGGAACGTGTTGGGTCCGCTCTGGAACAGGCGAGCGACCACGTATTCGCCGTCGCGTGCGATCAGGCCGCGGTGGAACTCGGCCCACGCCTCGTTCTCGGTGATGCCTTCGCTCACGCACGCCTCGAGTTCGCCGACAGCGTCCTGCACCCGGTCGATGGCGATCCTCATTGCAACCAGCTCGGCGGGCTGCTTGATGCGTCGCGCTTCGAGCAAGATCGCCGTGGCGTCGAGCAGCCCGAGACCAGAGGCGCGCAACGCATCTGTGAACTCGAAGTCGACCCGCTCAACGGCCAGGCGGAGGTCGTCCGGGTGGTGTCGACGGCACTCGGCGGCCACCTCGCCGGCGAATCGCTCGAGGGCGATCCGGTAGTCGGCGCCGGAGTTGACAGTGACGGTGGTCGCCGGGCGCACCTCGTCGACGGCGATCAAGTCGGACGAGAGATGGTTGCACCCGGCGAACTCGAACAGGATGGTCGGGCCGTCGGCGATGACGAGCAGGAACCGCGACGGGCCCATCATCCCGTACACCGTCATGTTGCGGTGGCCGCATGCGTAGCCGATGTTGACCGGGTCGGGAGTCAGCAGGGCAGGCACGTCTCGACGATCCATCACATCACGTAGACGCTGATGGCGCTGCTGGTGCAGTGCTGTGATGTCGACGGCTGTGGCTACATCCCGAAGGTATCAGCCAGTGGGTGTCAGCTGGGAAGCCGGCGCCTTGCCATCATCGTGATTGCCAAGCCGGCCAGAACGGTGGCCGAGGCGATCAACAGACTGGGCACCGGCGAGGACGAACCGGTCGCCGGCAGGATCGCGTTGGCCGGCACGCCGGGCCCCGCCGAGGCTGAGGCGATCGTCGTGGTCGTGGGCGGCACCGGCGGCAGGGCCTCGACGAGAACCGTCGTGGTGGTCGCACCCTCGACAACCGTCGTGGTCGGGGCGACCGTCGTCGGCGCAACAGTGGTCGTGGTCGGGACGACCGTGGTCGTGGTCGGGACGACCGTCGTCGTGGTCGTCGTGGTCGTCGGGACCGGGGTGG
>JBDTYA010000313.1:0-10673 GCA_040005915.1 Ilumatobacteraceae bacterium | reverse complement strand
CACTCATGCGGCAAGGGCAGGTGGTGGGCCGTGGCACTTGGCGGTGGTATCGGGGAGGACGACGGTGACAGTGCCGTCGGCGACGAGCGCCTCCAGCCGTTGGGCGATGCTGATCCTCCCGGCCTCGGCCCTGGCCCGATCAACTCGCGAATCGCAGTGGATCTCATGGATCGAACACTAGTTCGACCACGAGGGAAGTCAACGAAATCGTTGGGTTTCTACGACTCCACTATGTTGACGAGGCGCCGCAAGCGCGAGTGGTACCCGGCGGTTCCGGCGATGGCCATGCGTGGCGAGCGGTTGACGCCGCGCTCGAACTGCACCAGCGAGACGCGACCCATGCACGCGCCCTTGTAGAGGTTGAACGCCTCCCAGTACAGCCATTCGTCGTCGCTCGTGCGCACGCCTCCCTCGCGTTCGACGACCGCGCGCCACTCCCTGACCTTTGCCGTCGTGCCATCCTGCGTCGCCAGGTACGACCAGTCCTCGATCGGGTCGCTGACGTGTGCGAAGGCCCACTCCGTGACCGCCTGCACGGCGCCGCCGGCCATCACGACGTTGGCGGGCTGCGGGGCCCCGTGCACGAGAGCGAGCTGTACCGACACGGGCACGTGCTGGTGCAGCCACATCTCGGCAAAGTCCAGCAAGGGCACGCGCCCGCCTCCACCGGTCTTGCCGACGTTGCGCCAGTGTTCTATCTGGATGTGGGTGGCCTGGAGAGGGTCGACCGTCGGCAGGTGGTCATCGAGCGGCAACTCGTGGAGCGCAGCGAGCGCCTTCACCAGGCCGGCCGCCGCAGGCGAGTCGGATCCTCGATCGTCGTCGGCAACGGACTGACCATCCACGTAGTCGGTGACGAGGAACGGCCGGCCAAGAACTTTCCCGACCGGCTCGCACCACCGCGGGTTCGCGACCGGGATACCGGCAGCTCGCAAGCTCTGCATCAACGCGAACTCGTCGGCGACCGATTGCAGGCCGGCGCCGTCGACGAGCATTCGCATGATCAGCCTGCCCGCAGACGTGTCGAGGTCGTACACGGCACGCGAGTGCGTGAACGCCACTCGGCGCATGCTGCGGATCTCGACGGGCTCGCCGGCCTGCGCGGTGACGAATTCGGCGAGGCGACCTTCATCCATTGGGCACCTGCCCGTTGATGGCCTGCAACATCGCGGACTCGACCTCGAGATCGTCGTCGAGGTGGCCACCGAGGATCTCTCGGATGACATGGAGGATGCGATGGTGCGGGTCGGCGAGCACGGCGATGCACGACCGCATCACGTCTTGTCCGGCGGCGCCCCCGAGTGCCTCCGACAGCTCGTCGCTGCGGCGGCGCGCCGGGTCGATGCCGCGGCGACCGGCGTACACGGCCAAGGCGATCAGCTGGATCGTGGCGGCCCGGGCCTCAGGATCGGAGAGTTCGGGAAGCACGGTGCGCCGCAATGTGTCGGACACCGATGCCCACAGGGCGGCGTCGCTCGGTCGGTCGCTCATGGCCTTGAGTACAGCACATACCGCTCGCGGCCGCAGTTATCGTTCGCGAATCAACCGATCGAGCGACGCTTCCACGATCAGCAGCGAGCGATTGGTGTTGAGCGCACTGCGGGCAGAGGACGCCGCCGAGATGGTCGTGGTGCTGTCGGACCCGTCGTTGCACGAGTTCACCGGTGGACGTCCGGCGACGCACGATGAGCTGGCGGCGCGCTATGCGTCGTGGGTCGCTGGGTCGGGGAGCGACTCCGAGCTGTGGCTCAACTGGATCGTGCGCAGTCGCGTCGACTGTCGGGCGATCGGGACGCTGCAGGCAACCGTCGTCAATCCCGACTCGGACCCCGAGGCGGCGATCGCGTGGACGATCGGCACGCCGTGGCAGCGGCGAGGCTTCGCGACGGAGGCGACCACGGCACTGGTCGTGTGGCTCGCGGAGAACGGGATCGACTCGATCGTCGCCTACGTCCATCCGGCGCACGCTGCATCGGCTGCAGTCGCACGTCGCGTCGGACTGGCGCCTACTTCGGAGGTCGTCGACGGGGAAGTGGTGTGGCGAAACCGACGAGCCGGCGGTCAGTCGGTGTAACGCCGGGCGTTGGGGCGCTTGCCCTTCAGCATGGTGTTGCGCAACGTGGCGATCACGTCGTCGACCCTCGCCTCGGGAACACCGACGATCGAGAATTGCTCGGTGATCTTGATCGGCCCGATCTCGCGGCCACTGAGGTTGCTCTCGTTGGCGATCAGTCCGACGAGGTCACCGGGGCGGATGCCGACCTTGCGACCGAGCGCGACGTAGATGAACCCAGTTCCCACAGTCCCGCCACGGTGGCCGGGACTCGGTCGAGGACCCTTCTGCCCGGGTCGTTCGCCACGGTCGGGCCGCGGGCCGCGGTCGACCTTGTGTGAGAAGTCGGGGATCTCGGCCTCGTCGACCGTCGCCCCGCCGGCTTCGTGGGCGAGCTTGACCGCCGCGAGGGCGATGGTGCGCATGTTGTGATCGCCGGCAAGGGCGTTGAGCACGTCGTTGTAGTCGTCGAGATCGTCGGATGCCAGAGCTTCGCGAACGGCGGCCACCGTGTGCTCGATCTGCCTGGCCCGGAGGTCGGCAACCGTCGGCACCTTTTCGATCGCTATCTTCTGCTTGGTCAACTTCTCGATGTTGAACAACAGCCGTTGCTCGCGTGGCTCGGCCAGCGTGATCGCGACACCCTGGCGGCCTGCGCGGCCGACACGACCGATGCGGTGCACGTAGCTCTCGGCGGCAGACGGCACGTCGTAGTTGACGACATGAGTCAACGTGTCGACGTCGAGACCGCGGGCGGCCACGTCGGTGGCGACCAACAGTTCTGCAGTGCCGTCGCGAAGACGGCTCATCACCCGGTCGCGCTGCGGTTGGTCCATCCCGCCGTGCAGCGCCTCGGCGCGGTAGCCGCGACCGTTCATCGTCTCCGTGAGCTGATCGACCTCGATGCGCGTTCGGCAGAACACGAGCGTCGCCTTCGGGCCTTCGATGTCGAGGATGCGGCCGAGTGCGGCAGGCTTGTGCGAGCGCTGCACCATGTACGCGCTCTGACGGATGAGCGCTGTCCCCGGTTGCGTATCGCCGCGGCCGATCTGGATGCGCACGGGATCGTGCTGATACTTGCGGGCGAGCGCGTTGATGCGGGCCGGCATCGTCGCCGAGAACAACACCGTCTGGCGGTTCTCGGGTGTTGCTTGGAGGATCGAATCGATGTCGTCGGCGAAGCCCATGTCGAGCATCTCGTCGGCCTCGTCGAGGATGACGGTGCGAATCGTGCTGAGGTTCAACGAGCCGCGGCCGATGTGGTCGAGCGCACGCCCGGGTGTGGCCACGACGATGTGCACGCCGCGGTCGAGGGCTTGCAACTGGCGGAAGATCGGTTGACCGCCGTAGATCGGTGTGACCTTGACGTTGAGCTGGCGGCCGTAGCGGAAGATGGCCTCGCTGACCTGCATGGCCAGTTCCCGCGTCGGTACGAGGATCAAGGCGATCGGAACGACCTTGGCAGAGGTGTCGATCATCTGCAGCGCGGGTAGCGCGAAGGCTGCGGTCTTGCCCGTGCCGGTTGCCGCTTGGCCCAGCAGATCGCGGCCGGCAAGGAGGTGGGGGATCGTCTGAAGCTGGATCGGCGTCGGTTCTTCGTAACCGAGGTCGATGATGGTCTTCAACAGTTCGGGGCGAAGGCCAAGAGTGTCGAACCCGTCGCCCTCGCTGATCTGGTCGGTCTCGGGTGAATCTTCTTGGTGGCCACCGGTGTCGTGGTCGGTCATGACGGCTGGACTCTCGTTAGTGAATGTTCAACGATAGAAGCCAGAACACGGAAACAGGCGTGATGGGTTATCGGCGGGCGGCCAGCGCGGCAGCGACTTCGGCCACGATCTGTGCCGACGTCGCACCGGGGGTGAGGACGGCGGCGACGCCCGCCTCTTTGAGCTTGGCGATGTCGGGCTCGGGGACGATGCCGCCGACGATGACCGGGATGTCGACCCCGCGGGCGCGGGTCTCGGCGACCACCAGTGGTGCGAGGGTCATGTGGGCTCCCGACAACATCGACAGACCGATGGCGTCGACATCTTCGTCGACGGCCGCGGCGGCAACGGTTGCCGGGGTCTGGAACAATCCGGTGTAGATCACCTCGTAGCCGGCGTCGCGCAGGATACGGGCGACGACCTTGATGCCGCGGTCGTGGCCGTCGAGGCCGACCTTGGCGATGAGGATCCGCTCCCCGGGCATCAGCCGGCCATCAGATGGTCGGTACTTCGACGTGACGGCCGAACACCCCTGCGAGCGATGCCATCACCTCGCCCAGCGTTGCGTAGACGCTGACGGCGTCGATGATTGCAGGCATCAGGTTGACCTCGGGATCGGCCGCTTCGGCTTCGACACGCCGCAACGCGGCGTCGACCGCAGGCTGGTCGCGTGTTTGGCGAACATGCTCGAGGCGTTTGAGCTGACGGGTCTCGTCCTCGTTGGTGATCTGCAGCAGCGGGATCTGTGCCTCGTCGTTGCCTTCGGTGAACGCGTTGACACCGACCACGACCCGCCTCCCGGTGTTGAAACGCCGCTCGAGGTCGTACGCGCTGTCGGCGATCTTGCCCTGGAACCAGTTGTCCTCGATGCCCTTGATCGCGCCCTCGAGCATCGAGCCACCGCCCAAGGTGTCGAGGTATGCGAACAGTTCTTCGGCTTGCCGCTCCACCTCGTCGGTCAACGCCTCGACGTACCACGAACCGCCCAACGGATCGGCGACATGAGCGACGTTGGTCTCGTGGGCGATCACCTGCTGTGTCCGCAACGCGATCCGCGCGGTCTTCTCGGTCGGCAACGCCATCGCCTCGTCCATCGAGTTGGTGTGCAATGACTGCGTGCCACCCAACACGCCCGCCAACGCCTCGATCGCGGTGCGCACGATGTTGACCTCAGGCTGCTGCGCGGTCAACGACACACCGGCCGTCTGGGTGTGGAACCGCAACTGCATCGAACGCTCGCTCTTGGCGCCGTACCGATCGCGCAACCAACGCGCCCAGATCCGGCGCGCGGCGCGGTACTTGGCGATCTCCTCGAAGAAGTCGATGTGCGCATTGAAGAAGAACGACAACCGCGGCGCGAACGAATCCACCGGCAGGCCGGCCTGGACGGCCAACTCCACATAGGCGAACCCGTTGGCAAGCGTGAACGCCAACTCCTCGACAGCCGTCGAGCCGGCCTCGCGAATGTGATAACCGGAGATCGAGATCGAATGCCAACGCGGCATCTCGGCAGCGGTGAACCGGATCGTGTCACGCACCAGGCGCATCGACTGACGTGGCGGGAACACGAACTCCTTCTGCGCCTGGTACTCCTTCAGGATGTCGTTCTGCAACGTCCCACCCAAACGCGCCCGACGCACGCCGGCCTTCTCGGCTTGGGCGACATACATCGCGAAGATCACCGCCGCAGGCGAGTTGATCGTCATCGACGTCGTGGTCTTGTCGAGATCGATGCCGGCATACAGGTCTTCCATGTCGGCCAACGAGTCGACCGCCACGCCACAACGGCCCACCTCGCCCAACGCCATCGGATCATCCGAATCGAGACCCAGAAGCGTCGGCATGTCGAACGCCGTCGACAACCCGTCACCACCGGACCTGATGATCTCCTTGAACCGCCAATTCGTGTCGTCGGCCGTACCGAAACCGGCGAACATCCGCATCGTCCACAACTTCGACCGGTACATCGACGCATACGGACCGCGCGTGTACGGGAACTCCCCTGGATAGTCGGCAGGTTGATCCGGGGAACCGTCCGCCGGGCCGTACACGGGCTCCAGCGCGATGCCCGACATCGTCGTGAAATCGGCATCGCGAATCGACGAATCGGCGAACGCCTGCTCCCAGATCTCGCGGTTGGTCGGCACGGCGGCAGCTTATGTCTTCGCCTCGGCGATCGAACGCCGGTGGCGTCGGGGCCGCTCTTCGGCCATCACGTTTGGCGGGCGAGCACGATCGGGGCGGCCTGCTCGAGGTGTTCGACCCACTGCTGCGGTGTCGACGGTTCGACGATCGGAAGGATGACGAACTTCGTCGTTCCGACGGCGACGAACTTGTCGATCGTTGCCAACAACGCATCCCAGCCTCGCGGGATCAGGACCATCGGGTCGGCAAGGTCGGGCCGTCGCTTGGCGAGCATGTCGACGATGGGTCGGGGCACCGCGCCCAACGAATACGAGATCAGCGCGCCGTAATGGTCCGCATCGATGCGGCGGTCGTTCTCGGCGAGCGTCGCTTCGATCACCTCGCGACCCCGGGCAGCGTCGTCGGGTGTCACGAAGCTCGGCAGCCAGCCGTCGGCCAGTCGCCCCACGCGCCGTAGCTCCGAGGGTGCGATGCCTCCCAGCCACACATCGAGGTGCGATTGCAACGGTTTGGGAAGCACCCGCAGGCCGTCGTAGTCGAAGTGCACACCGTGATGTGTCAACGTGCCTTCGGACCACGCCCCGCGAAGCACCGCGAGCGCCTCGTCGAACAACATGGCGCGTGCACCGCGCTCCACACCGAACGCTTGCTGCTCGTGCGGGTCGGCGACACCCAGGCCGAAGGCCGGCAGCAACCGACCTTTCGACAGTCGATCGAGCGTGGCCAGCTCCTTGGCGAGCACGATCGGATTACGACCGGGGAGCACCATCACGCTCATCCCGAACTTCAGGTTGGTCGTGCGACCCGCGGCGAACGCCATGCCGACCAGCGGGTCTGGTGCGTCGCCACCGATCCGCTCGCTGAGCCACAGGCTGTCGAAACGGAGGCGCTCGAGCGCATCGACGACAGTCGCAAAGCCACCATCGTTCAACCTGGTCCGCGTACCCAACGCGTAACCGATGCGAACGTGTGATCCGTCAGCCACAGGCCCGACGGCGTGAGCGCTCTACGAAGTAGTCGCGGTCAGTTCGCAGGGCCGTCGAGCGCCAGGCGTCGTGCCACGCGATGGGCCCCCGACGAGTCGATCGTGACGAAGCCATCGCCGCATCGTGACACAACGGTGAAGCGGTGCTGCGAACCGACTCGTGCCGGTGTGAGTTGGACTCGATGCCATCCCGCCAGAGATGCGGCAACGATGACGCACAGGATGATGACCGGCTCGGGAACGCGGCCGGAGAGCAAACCGGCGAAGAGCGCTGCGAGGGCGCCGGCCTTCAACGCCAAGAGGATCAGTGATGCCGACGGATTCGAGGGGAAGCTCGCCGAGGAGTTCGAGGTGTTGCGGTACATGGCGTTCACATTCATATAGACGTCGCAGAGGAGCCTTTGGATTCATCTTTCGGCAACTTGTCGTCAAATTAAACAAATCGTCACGAAACCGGCACAGAACCATCCGGCGTGGCGTTCAGCCGGCGTTCAGTCGGCCGGGTGGCGGTGTGCCCACGGGCTCGCAGCCTCCAGCTGGGATGCCACTCTCAGTAGCACGTCCTCACGCGCGTAGGCCGCGACGAGCTGCACGCCGACGGGCAAGCCTGCGCTGTTCCAGTGCAGAGGCAGGCTGATGGCAGGCTGACCGCTGGCGTTGAACGGCGGCGTGAAAGGCACGTACTCGCCGGCGCGGATCATCGGCGAGATCGGCGAATCCGGGTCGTTGGCGAACGTCCCGATGGTGGCGGGCGGCTCGGCGATCGTCGGCGTGAGGAGTAGGTCCCACCCATCGGCCCACCACTGCTGCAAGGCACGGCGGAACTCGACGGTCGCGGCGAGACCGAGCGCGTAGTCGACGCCGCTGACGCTGCGGGCGAGCGCAACCTGGGCGCGGTTGACGGGCTCGACGTCGTCGTCGGTCAACGGCCGCCCGAGTTGGGCTTCGATCCGTTGAACGGCCACACCCATGTTCGTGCTCCACAATGCCGAGAACCTCCGCCCGAAGTCACGGTTGGCCAGCGCTGCCGGGAATGCGTGCTCCACGTGATGACCGAGCGATTCGAGCGTCGCTGCTGCCGCCCGCACTGCGTCGCGGCAGTCGTCGTGCAGTGCGCCGCCCGATGGATGCGCGTCGAGCAGTCCGATTCGCAGGCGGCCGGGCGCGATCTCCAGCTCGGTGATGTAGGCGCGTCCGGGCGACGGCGCGATGACGGTGTCGCCGACACCGGGCCCGTGTACCGCATCCAACAGGGCCGCTGTGTCGCGGACCGAGCGGCTCACGCACAGCTCGACCCCCAGGTTGCTCTCGTCGCGGAACGGCCCGAGTGTGATCCGTCCTTGCGAGGGCTTGAGGCCGACGAGCCCGCAACACGACGCAGGAATTCGGATCGATCCTCCACCGTCGCTGGCATGAGCGAACGGCACCATCCCGGAGGCGACCGCAGCGGCCGATCCGCCGCTCGAGCCTCCTGAGGAGTGGTCGAGGTTCCACGGGTTGCGCGTCGGTCCCCATGCCAGCGGCTCAGTGGTCGGCAGGCTGCCGAACTCCGGGCTGTTGGTGCGCCCGGCGATGTTGAGGCCGGCCTGCCTGAAACGGCTGACCAACGTGGTGTCGGTCGGCGAGATCGGCAGTGCCGACTTCAGTGCTCGGGATCCGTTGGTCAGCGGTTGCCCGGCGTAGTGCGCCCAGAGGTCCTTGAGGAGGAAGGGCACTCCCCGGAACGGGCCGTCGGGCAGGCGACCGGCCGCCGCCCGGGCCTCGTCGAACCAACGGATGATCACCGCGTTCAGAGCGTGGTCGGACGACTCGATCCGCTCGATGGCGGCGTCGAGCAACTCTGTGGCGGAGACCTCCCCGTTGCGGACCAGGGCTGCCTGATCCGTGGCATCCATCCATCTGGTCTCAGCGGCGAGTGAACACATGGGGCCTTGTGTATCACGTGCAATTAGGGTGGCGTTCCGTCGTGGCCACCTCGCAAGAATCCCCCTCGCAGATGACCACTCGAGAGGTGTGGCAGTCGCCGCCGGTCCGCCGGTTGCTGATCAGTAACGGCATCCTCACCAGCGGAGTCGCCCTGCAATCGACGGTCCTGTTGAAGCAGGCGTTCGACATCACCGGCCGCGAATCGGACCTCGGGTGGATGGGGCTCGCCGAGTTCCTGCCGATAGCGATGCTCGTGCTCGTCACAGGTTCGCTGGCCGATCACTTCAACCGCAAGACGATCGCTCTCATCACCGTCGGCGCCGAGGTGTTGACCTCCGGCGCCCTGTTGTTCTACGCCCTCAGCAAGCCGACATCTGTCATGCCGCTGTTCGGCATTGCATTCACATTCGGGATCGCCAGAGCGTTCCAGGCGCCGGCCACACGGGCGATGCCACCGATGGTGGCCCCCGTGGGAGCCCTCCCAAAGGTGATCGCGCTGTACTCGGCGGTGTGGACCGGCTCGATCATCGTCGGCCCGGCGATCGGCGGATTCCTGTACGCGGTCGATCCCTGGGTCGCCTACGCCGGTTCGACGACGTTGATCTTCGTGAGCGCGCTGGTGCTGTCGACGCAGACCTTCGTCCGCAAGCCGCTGCCCCCGGACCCGGACAGCAGGCCGACGTTGCGGACCGCTGTGGAGGGCTTGTTGTTCATCCGGCGCACGCCGGTTCTGCTTGCCGCGATCGCGCTCGACCTGTTCGCGGTGCTGTTCGGAGGAGCGGTGGCTCTGATCCCCGTGATCGCCAAGGACCGGTTGGGTGTCGGTGATGTGGCCTATGGATGGTTGCGCGCAGCACCCGGATTCGGTGCCGCCGGCATGGCGTTGTTCATGGCTGCGCGGCCCGTTCGCCGGCATGTCGGCAAGACCTTGCTCTTCGTTGTCGGAGTGTTCGGTGTCGGTACCGTCGCGCTCGGGTCCACGCGCAGCTACCTCGTCGCGTTCCTCGCGCTCGTCGTGCTTTCAGCGGCCGACATGGTCAGCGTGTACATCCGCAGTTCGTTGGTGCCTCTCGTGACGCCCGACGAGAAGCGAGGCCGGGTGTTCGCTGTCGAGTCGGTGTTCATCGGCGCGTCGAACGAGTTGGGCGCATTCGAGAGTGGGATGTTCGCGCAGGCGGTCGGTACCCCGGCGACGGTCATCGGCGGTGGAATCGCCACCCTGGCTGTCGTCGGAGTGTGGTGGTTCGCGTTCCCGTCGCTGCGCAATATCGACAGCTTCGAAGAGCTCGAGCGCGACGACTCGACCGACTAGTAACCTCGGCGACCCGACCGGGTCACGAATGACATCATCAACCGGGCGCGGCGTTGTTGATGTCGCCTGGCAGCTCACCGAACTGAGTCAGCACCGACCTGATCGCCGCGCTCTCGACCCCTGTCACGAACGGCGAGGCCGCCGATGTGGCGATGTTCCATATCCACAGGTCGCCGGGCCCGCCGCAACCGGTGGCACGAACCTCCACCACCAACCGCTGAGCATCGAGCCAGCCGAGGGGCGCTGTCGACAGTGCGGCGAATGCCGATGGCTGATCGGCGATGGCTGTGCCATTCCACACCTGCGTGCGCGGCAGGCCGGCGCAGTCGCCGAGTCGCCACGCAATCGGCCCGCCGAGGGTGGTGCCGACCGCGACGTCGGAGATCGGTTCCCGCGCGACGGTCACGTCGGTCAGCGTCAAGTCCGGCAGATCGAGAGCGTGTACGTGGAAGGTGCCGTTGTGGTGATCATGGACGAAGTACACGCGTGAACCGGACGGGTCGGGATCGATCTCGGTGATGACGGTGGCGGGCTGGTCGAGCTGGG
>JBDTYA010000312.1:0-1613 GCA_040005915.1 Ilumatobacteraceae bacterium | reverse complement strand
CTCCGTTCGTGCCGCGCCCACCGCGTTATGCGTGAGCACCAGCGCGGCCGGCCGGCGCAGCGTCGACGAAGCCCTTCCGCCGACGTCGCTCAGTCGCCGCCGGGGCGTCGTTCGGGCTCGGCGTGGACATCGCCCGTGTAACCGTGGGGCAGGGCGGCGGCCAGTTCTTCGTCGGTGGGCTCGTGTCGCACTCGGCTCTCGGGTGGCAGCAGATCCATCAACGCCTTCATGATTCGCTTCGTGTCGGCGTCGGGGCTCTGGTGCTTCAGTGCCACCGCCGGCCCGACGCGGATCGTCACGGTCGGTGGGTCGACGACGTTGAGCACGTTCGGCAACCGCGCAGATCGCGGCCACACCCGCTCGGTCCCCCACAACCCGACGGGGATCACCGGTGCACCCGACATCGCAGCGAGCCGCGCCGCGCCCCAACGACCCTTCAGCTTCGGATCGAAGAACGCGATGCCGCGCGGGATCGTCCCCTGCGGCATGACCGCCACCATGTCGCCGTGCGCCAAGGCTTCGGCAGCGGCCTTCAGCGGCTCGTCGCTGCCGGTGCCACGATCGACGCGGATGCCGCCCATCGCAGCTGCGAGCTGGCCGACGATCGGCGCATCGAAGACCTCCTTCTTGCCGAGGAACCGGACGGTCCGATCGGTGCGCGCGATCGTGACTGCCATCGCCATCGGATCGAAGTAACTGCGATGGTTGCCGACGATGATCGCCGGGCCGGTCGTGGGGATGTTCTCCACACCGTCGATGTCGAACTTGGCGTACGGGAAGAACAACGGATGCGTGAAACTGAGCGCCAGCCGTTGGATGTCCAGGTTGACAACGGGAATCTTGGCGATACCGGTGCCGGCGGTCGACAGATCGATCGTCGGCCACCGCCGGGCTGCGGCCATGACGGCCATTCGCGCATCGGGATTGACCACGAACGGAAAGCCGACCGCCGAGAGAAGGGGCGTGTCGTAGACGCTGTCGCTGTAGGCGTAGCTGTGCGCCAGATCGATGCCGTTCGCGTCGGCCCAGGCGCGAACTGCGGCGAGCTTGCCGGTGCTCCACACGAACGGTCCGCTGAGCGTGCCGTGGTACGTGCCGTCGTCGTTGACCCGGTAGCGGGTCGCGACGACATCGTCGAGTCCCAACAGATCTGCGAGCGGTTTCACCATGTCGTAGGGCGTCGTCGTGGCCATCACGATCGGTCGTCCGGCGGCCCGGTGCACGTCGAACAGCTGGGCGGCGAGCGGCTGTACCAGTTCGAGCAAACCTTCGGCCGCAGTTGCCGCGGCGGCCTGAACCGCGGCTTGCGACTTGCCCTTGGCGAAGGAGACGGCCTGGCGGGCGAGCGCCATGGAAGGCAGCGTCTCGCCGATGGTATTGAACACCCGGTACATCAGCGCCTCGCCAGGTATCGACCGGTTGACCAACCCGGCTGCCTTCATCGCCGCCGAGAACACCTCGCCGGAGGCGCCGGCCAGCAATGTGCGGTCGAGGTCGAAGAAGGCGGCGCCACCACCACCACCACCACCACCCACGTTCGAAGTCGAGCCGGTCATCGGCGCGACTGTACGCCAAAACGGGAGAAACCCCGCTTGGGGGAAGCGGGGTTTCTC
>JBDTYA010000311.1:0-1586 GCA_040005915.1 Ilumatobacteraceae bacterium | reverse complement strand
ACGGGAGCGACCATCCGCTGCCCGGCATCGGCGACACGGCCGTGTGGGCAGCGCCGGTGCTGTCGGACGTCGTCACCAGCGCGCCCACCGTCATCGCTCACAAGGGCGCCGTGACGTGCACGGTGGAGTCCGCTGGACAGCGCCTGACCATCCCGGTCGACACCGGCCCACTCGGGGGTTCCACCGTTGCCGAAGCCGTGGCGTTCGCGACGCAGACCGGCGCGCTGTGCAACGACATCTTCGCGGCGATCGCGTGACCAGGTCCTGCGAACGCCGATGTGTGTCCAGCACATCGAGTGATTCGGATCTCTCGAACCGGTCGAGGCGCGACCTTGCGTGTGTACGGTCGGATTGCGAACGGAGGGCTGGCGATGGAGCTGAGTGGCAAGAAGGTCGTCATCATCGGTGGAACATCGGGCATCGGCCGCGCAGTGGCGGCGCGTTGCGCCGCACTGGGCGCCGACATCGTTGTGGCCTCCAGCAGCCCGGCGAAGGTCGACGCGGCTCGCGTCGACCTGCCGGCGGGGTCGATGGCTGCTGCGGTCGACGTCACCGACGAGCAACAAGTCGCCGCGCTCTTCGAGCAGGTCGGGTCCTTCGACCACCTCGTCTACACGGCAGGAGACTGGGGGCCGATGGCGGGTGCCCGCCTTCGCGACCTTGACCTTGGTCGCGCCGGGCAGGTCTTTGCAGTGCGGTTCTGGGGGGCGCTTGCGGCGGCCAAGCATGCGCACGCGTCGATGCCCCCGGGTGGCTCGATCACGCTCACCGACGGATTGATCGCCCACCGCCCGCGCCCGGGGGCAGCGGTGAACACTGCGATGGCAGGGGCCATCGAGCATCTGGTGACCGGGCTCGCCGTCGAGCTGGCGCCCGTGCGCGTGAACGGGGTCTGCCCTGGCCTCATCGCCACGGACGCCCTTGCGGCAATGCCTGCCGAGCGAATTGCAACGATGACAGCGCGCCAGGCCGTGCCGCGAGCGGGTTCACCCGACGAGGCGGCGGAGGCCTACCTCTACCTGATGCGCGGCACGTACACCACCGGCCAGGTCATCCGCGTCGACGGCGGCATGAGCCTCACCTGATCAGCCTGAACCGCCTGAACCGCCGGTGTCGGCTCGACGATCGCAGCGGTCTGCCATCGCGACCGCTGACCGGAGGCACTCTCAGCGATGCACGACGCAGAACTCGTTGCCGTCCGGATCGGCCATGACGACCCGGTTGTCGCCAACGTGACCGACGTCGAGTCGAGTTGCACCAAGGCCGATCAAACGGTCGATGTCCACTCGTTGGTCAACGTGGTCGGGCGGGGCGATGTCGAGATGAAGACGGTTCTCGGCGACCTTCCGAGGGACGGGCGGACCCCAGGTGATGAACGGTCCGGTGCCGTCCGGCGCACGGATCGCGGTCTCCTCGTCCTGATCCCAGACCAGCGGCCAGCCGAGCACGTCGCTCCAGAAGGAGCCGGCCGCCCGTGTTCCGTCGCACGTGATCGATCCGAGGCGTCCGCAGCCGGCGAGGAAGGAGTTCCCCGGCTCGATGACGCAGAACTCGTTGCCTTCGGGGTCGGCGAGCACGACGTGATC
>JBDTYA010000310.1:0-7344 GCA_040005915.1 Ilumatobacteraceae bacterium | reverse complement strand
CCATAGCCGACAACGCCGGACAAGCCATAGACGTGCCGGATCACATCCGTGCGATGGCCGAGCGCCGCGGTGGCGACACTTAATCGCGGGCGGCGATGGTGCAGCCGAACGAGCTCCGGGCGACGATCATCTCCTCGCCGGACGACGGGCGCAGGCCGTCGGCGCGGCCGGCGAAGTAGCGATCGACGAGCGTGCTCCACGAGATGTTCTGCACATCGTCGAACCCGGCGGCGACGGCCAGCGCCCTCATCTCGTCGGGCGAGTAGAAGCTGATGAACGGTGTGCCGTTGACGCGAGCGCCGCGTGTACTGGCCTCGAGGCCCGGTCGGTCTGCCTCGGCGACGAGCTCGGCCGGCAGCAGGAACGTCATCGCCACCGTCGAACCAGCGGCCAGCGAGGCGAGCTGCCGCATCGTCGACGCCGTCGCCTCCTTCGTGAGGTACATGCTGACGCCGGTCGAGGCGACGACCGCCGGACGCGAGGGATCGAAGCCCGCAGCGACCAACCCGTCCCACCAACCCTGCCCGGTCTCGAAATCGATCGGCACCAGTCGTAGCCAATCGGGTACGCCGAAGCCGGTCTCGACCAGGCGCCGCCGCTTCCACGCCTGGGTGCCGGGCTGATCGATTTCGAAGATCCGCAGGGTCGCACCGAGATCGGGTCGCCGTTGAGCGAGCGTGTCGAGCCCGGCGCCGAGGATCACGTATTGGGGTGACGCCGGCGGCCACCTGCTCGGTCACGAGATCATCGATGAAGCGGGCCCGGGCCACGATTGCGGCGCGGAACCCGCGCGTGCCGATGGGATGCATGTCTCCCCGCTCGCGCCAGTCGCTGTCCGGCTCGGCCAGCTGCAGACCGACGAGGTCGTCGAGCACGTGCGGCGCGGCGTCGACCTCGACGTGCATCGCCCGCCACAGTGCGACACGAACGGCGGTGGTATCGGGGGTCGCAGTTGGCTCGGTCATCACGACGCAACGTACGCCGCGAGGTGCTCTCCGGTGAGGGTCGAGCGATCAGCGACGAGATCGGCGGGCGTGCCTTCGAACACGATCCGACCACCCTCGTGGCCGGCGCCGGGCCCGAGGTCGATGATCCAGTCGGCATGCGCCATGACCGCCTGGTGATGGGCGATGACGATCAGCGACTTGCCGGAATCGACGAGCCGGTCGAGCAGGCCCAGCAGCTGCTCGACGTCGGCGAGGTGCAGACCGGTGGTGGGCTCGTCGAGCACGTAGATCTCGCCCTTCTCGCCCATGTGGGTGGCCAGCTTCAGACGCTGCCGCTCCCCGCCCGACAGCGTGGGCAGCGGTTGGCCGAGCCTGAGGTAGCCGAGTCCGACGTCGGCGAGCCGAGCGAGGATGGTCTGCGCCGCCGGCGTGAGCGCCTCGCCCGCGCCGAAGAACATCTCCGCCTCGGTCACCGACATCTCCAATACCTCGCTGATGTCACGACCGCCGAGCTTGTACTTCAGCACCGACGCGTCGAACCGTTTCCCGTCGCACTCCTCGCAGATCGTGGCAACGCCGGCCATCATCGCCAGGTCGGTGTAGATCACACCGGCGCCGTTGCAGGCAGGGCAGGCGCCCTCGGAGTTGGCGCTGAACAGCGCGGGCTTCACGTCGTTGGCCTTGGCGAACGCCTTGCGGATCGGGTCGAGCACGCCGGTATACGTCGCCGGGTTGCTTCGCCGCGAACCTTTGATCGCCGTCTGGTCGATCGACACCACCCCGTCGCGACCCGACACCGAGCCGTGGATCAGCGAGCTCTTCCCAGACCCGGCCACGCCGGTGATCACGACCATCACACCCAGCGGGATGTCGACGTCGACGTCGAGCAGGTTGTGGGCGTTGGCGCCGCGCACCTCGAGCACTCCGGTAGGTGTTCGCAGCTCGGGCTTCAGTGCGGCGCGGTCGTCGAGGTGGCGGCCGGTGAGGGTCTTGCTGGCCCGCAGCCCCTCGACCGTTCCCTCGAAGACGACCTCGCCGCCTTCGGTGCCGGCACGCGGGCCGAGGTCGACGACGTGGTCGGCGATCGCGATCGCCTCCGGCTTGTGCTCGACGACCAGCACCGTGTTGCCCTTGTCGCGCAGCTGCAGCAACAGCTCGTTCATCCGCTGGATGTCGTGAGGATGCAAGCCGATCGTCGGCTCGTCGAACACGTACGTCACGTCGGTCAGCGCCGACCCGAGGTGGCGGATCATCTTGGTGCGCTGCCCCTCGCCACCCGACAACGTGCCCGACGGGCGGTCGAGCGAGAGGTAGCCCAGCCCGATCTCGACGAACGAGTCGAGGGTGTGCCGCAACACGTCGAGAAGCGGAGCCACTGCCGCGTCCTTCATTCCGCCGACCCATTCGGCCAGGTCGCTGATCTGCATCGCACATGCCTCGGCGATGTTGATGCCCTTGATCTTCGAGGATCGCGCCGCATCGTTGAGACGCGTGCCGTCACAGCCGGGACACGTTGTGAATGTGATCGCCCGTTCGACGAAAGCCCGGACGTGCGGCTGCATCGCCTCGGTGTCCTTGGACAGCATCGACTTCTGGATCGTTGGGATCAGTCCCGTGTACGTCAGGTTGACGCCCTCGACCTTGATCTTGGTCGGCTCCTTGTAGAGCAGATCCTGCAGCTCCTTCTTGGTGTACCTGCGGATCGACTTGTCGGGGTCGAAGTAGCCGCAACCGCGGAAGATGCGGCCGTACCAACCCTCCATGCTGTAGCCCGGGATCATCAGCGCGCCCTCGTTGAGCGACTTGCTGTCGTCGTAGAGCGCGGAGAGGTCGAAGTCGGTGACCGAGCCGGTGCCCTCGCAGCGCGTGCACATGCCGCCGGCTCTGGTGAACGAACGCTTCTCGACCGTCTTGCCGCCGGCCTTCTCGATCGTGATTGCGCCGGCACCGCTGATCGTCGCAGTGTTGAACGAGAACGCGTTGGGCGAGCCGATGTGCGGCTTGCCGAGCCGGCTGAACAGGATGCGCAGCATGGCATTGGCGTCGGTCGCGGTGCCCACCGTCGAGCGGGTGTTGGCACCCATCCGTTCCTGGTCGACGATGATCGCCGTCGTCAGGCCGTCGAGGACGTCTACCTCGGGTCGAGCCGATGTAGGCATGAAGCCCTGCACGAACGTGCTGTACGTCTCGTTGATCAGCCGTTGCGATTCGGCGGCGATCGTGCCGAACACCAGCGAGCTCTTGCCCGACCCGGAGACACCCGTGAACACTGTCAACCGCCTCTTCGGGATCTCGATGCTGATGTCTTTGAGGTTGTTGACGCGTGCGCCGTGCACGCGGATCAAATCGTGGCTGTCAGCAGCGTTGCTCTTGTGCTTGCTCTCGTGCTTGTTCGTGGCCTTGGTCATCGGCGATGGTCACGCCTGGGCGATGCGCACGAGGTTGCCCGACGGGTCGCGGAACGCGCAGTCGGTGGCTCCCCACGGTTGCGATGTCGGCTCCTGCAGCACCTCGGCGCCCGACGCCCTCAGCCTCTCGAAGGTTGCATCGAGGTCGTCGGCGCGGAAGATCGCGGCCTGGATCGAACCCTGCGTGACGAGTGTGAGCAACGCGTCGCCCTCGGCCTGCGAACGACCGCCGTGCGGCTGCGACAGGACGATCTCGACGTCTTGCCCTGGAGCGCCGACGGTGACCCAACGGAACCCCTGCGACGAGACGTCGTTGCGGACCTCGAGGCCCAGACCGTCGCGGTAGAACGTGAGCGCTGCATCGGGGTCGTGGACGGGGATGAACATGGTGGAGACGGTGACTGACATACGGCCATGGTAGGAGCGACGATCGGAGTGTGCTTCTTCGATCCTGCTCGATGGCTCAGACTGTTGCGGGGGTGCGACGTGGTCGAGTCACGACCATGCTGACGCACGACGGGATGGCTTCGCTGCCGCGATGGTCGTGGGCCCGGTACTGCGATGGCGTCTCGCCGACCACTTCGGTGAAGCGCGAACTGAACGAGCCCAGCGACGTGCAACCGACGGCCATGCACGCGTCGGTCACCGACTGGCCGCGGCGCAGCAGCGCCTTGGCGCGCTCGATGCGCCTCGTCATCAGATAGGTGTACGGCGTCTCCCCATAAGCGGCGCGGAACTTGCGCGAGAAGTGCGAGGGCGACATCGCCGCGGCACTCGCCATCGCCGGCACATCGAGCGGCCGCGAATACTCGCGATCCATGAAGTCGCGTGCCTTGCGCAGGTGCACGAGGTCGGCCATTTCCTCCGGTGTCACGGCGATGACGGTACCCGAACTGTTCAACCCCCGGGCGATAGCGGGATGATCGTCCCCATGTTCATGATCCCGTTCGGGTCGAAGGCCCGCTTCAGCGCCTCGAGCATCGGGTAGGACGAGCCGTACTCCTCGGTGACCCAGCGCGCCCGGGCCTTGCCGATGCCGTGGTGGTGGACGATCGAGCCACCGAGCCGCAGCGTCTCCTCGCAGATGATCGCGATGATGGGCAGGTAGTACTTCTCCGTCTCATCCTCGGGCTCGCAATCGATGAGGTCGTAGAAGTAGTTGAAGTACATGTTGGTGCCGTTGATGTAGCTGTGCGAAGAGTGCCCGCCGAGCAGCGTGATGCCGCGGACCTCGCTGCGGATGCGGGCGATCGCGGCCTCGTAGATGTCGTTGATCGAGCTCCAGTCGGCGGAGATCTCGGTGGTTCGGTTGACGTTGCGGGTCGTGCGGATCCGCTCGTCCTCACGCGTGATCTTGTCGACGCCCCACACCAGATCGTCGAACCACTCGGCGATCAGACGGCTGTCGACGGGCGTGCATTCGGCGTGACGGGCGACGATCTCGGCGATGCCCTCCGCCGTCGCCTTGGCGATGCCGGCAGCGCCCTCGGCCATGAACAACACGACGCAATCGTCGGGCGCAGCGAACGCCGAGAAGTGCAGTTGGCCGTCCTGCGGATCATAGAGACGGGCGACCGACGGTTTGTATCCGGCGACCATCACCTCGCGCAACACTTCGAAGCCGGTCTTCATGCTCTTCAACGTGTACCCCAGGAACGTGTTGTTCTCCGGCATGTACGGGAACAGCTTCACCGTCACCTCGGTGATGAAGCACAGCGCTCCCTCGTTCCCGATGACGATGTGGCGGATGTCGGGGCCGGCGGCGCGGCGCGGCACGTTCTTGATGCGGGACACGCCGCCTCCGGCGAAGACCACCTCACAGCCGACCACCATGTCCTCGATCCCTCCGTACAGCGTGGAGAACTGTCCGATGCTGCGCGTCGCCACCAGCCCACCCATCTGGGCGACCGGCTTCGATTGCGGCGAGTGTCCGGTGGTCAGGCCGTGCTCGCGCGCGCGGTCCTCCAAGACCTGCAACGGCACGCCGCACTGCACTGTCGCCTGCATGTTGTAGGTGTCGAGCCCGATGATCTCGTTCATCTGCGAACCGTCGACGACGATCGAGTTCTCGACCGGCGTCTCCAACCCGCCCTCGGTCGCCGTGCCACCCGTGCGCGCCACCACGTTGACACCGTTGCTGTCGGCGAACGCCAACACCTTCGACACCTCGTCGGTGCTGCCCACCATCACCACGGCCGCCGGCAGCGGCATCGTGTACACGCCGAAGATGTTCTGCAGCTTGCGGAAGTTGTCGATGCTGCGCTGCCGCAGCAGGTGCTCGTCGGTCAACACATGGTCGTTGCCGACGATCTGGCGCAGGTGCTCGACGATGTCGTCACGGCTGAGGGACATGGCGTTCCTTTCTCGGTGCTGCGGGTGCAGGTTCTGGTTCTGGTTCTGGTTCAGGTTCAGTGGAAGATCGGGTACGAGCGCTCGAACAGCGCGTCGGTGTGGCTGCGGATGTCGTGGTACACCGTCCGGCTCATCTGCCGGTAGATCTCGGTGTTGGCGGGATCGGGGCCGAACGACTCTCGGGCGCCGGCCATCCTCGCTGCGGCAGACTCGATGTCGGGGTACAGGCCGGCGGCCACCGCAGCGCACATCGCCGCACCGAGGCTGGCCCCGCCGCCATCGGTCGAACGCGACGCGGTGATCCCGAACACGTCGGCGAAGATGCCCATGAAGAGCGGACTCCTGGAACCTCCACCCGACACGACGATCTCGTCGAGTGCGATTCCCAACTCGCCGCACATCGCATCGACGTGATGCTTCATCGTCAGCGCGATGGATTCGAGGATCGAGCGATACAGGTGCCCGCGAGAATGGCGGGCATCGAAGCCCAGCATCATCCCCTTGCGGAACGGCTTGTCGGTCGGCGCGAGCCAGTCGAGCACGGTCATCAGACCGTCGCTGCCTGCCGGCACCTCGGCTGCCTCGCGCTCGATGTATTCCTCACGCGAGAGGCCCAGCGACGCGGCTCGCTCGGCGACCTCCGGGCCGAGTAGATCGAGGAACCAGGTGAGCGTCCACATCCCGCGCCGTACGCCGCCGCTCTCGTACAGGTAACGGTGCGGGACACAGGCGAAGTTCGTCCAGAAGTGCTTGGGGTCCTTGTGGTTCTCGCGGCCATGGACCATCGCGGCGATGTAGGTGCCCAACGACACCAGGGCCGTCGTCTCGCCGAGGGAGCCCGAGCCGAGCATCTCGACCGCCTTGTCGTTGGCGGTGTGCACGACCGGAACGCCCGCGGGGATCCCCGTCGCTGCGGCCGCCTCGGGCGTGACCGAGCCGATGACGTCGCCGGGCATCTGCAATTCCAGCAACATCTCCCGTGTGACGCCGAACTGTTCGTAGAGCAGCGGGTCACCGCTCCATTGCCAGGTGTCGGTGTCGATCGGCCATTGCAGGAGGATGTTGTTCGCGGCGGTGTCCTTGAACTCGCCGGTGAAGCGATGGGCGAGGTAGCCAGACGAAGTCGTCGCGTAACGAACACTGGGGTCGTCGGGCAGGTACGGCTGATAGGCGCGATCGTCCATCCAACTGATCACCGGTTCGAGGAGCGTGCCGTCGGCTTTCAAGAAGGCCTTGCAGCAGCGGATGGGACACAGCCCGACGCCGGCGATCGCGTCGCGGTCGCCGGTGAACGCGTCCATCGCCTGTCGGCTCGCCATCGCGATCGACTGCCACAGGTCGTCGCCCGCATGGATCGCCATCCCCGGGCGCGGCCGGCTCATCGGCCGCAGGACGTGCTGCCCGCGAGCCACTGCAGTGCCGCGCGCGTCGTAGACCACGACCTTCGCACTCTGGGTGCCGCAGTCCACGCCGATCAGGTACGGACCGTCCATCACGCAGCCATGTCGAGTGCTCGCCCTAGCGGACGAGGTATCCGCCGTCCACGGCGAGGATGTGCCCGTTGACGTAGTCGGAGGCGCGACTGGCGAGGAACACGACCGTGCCCATCAGGTCGATGGGCTCGCCCCAGCGGTCGG